>DASXRU010000139.1:0-5591 GCA_036506395.1 Pyrinomonadaceae bacterium
GGAGCTACATTTGCTCTATGGCAGGCCGGCACCCACAAGGGCGCGGGAGTAGTGAATGTGCCCAACTCATTTTGTTGGAATGAGCTTGCCACTCCCGACACGGAAAAGGCCGGCGACTTTTACACGAAGCTCTTTGGCTGGGGCAAGAAAGTTCAGCAGATGGGACCCATGACGTATACGTCGTTTATGAATGGTGATCGACCGGCGGGAGGAATGTACAAGCCGGCGCCGGAGATGGGGAATATTCCGCCGAACTGGCTGGTTTACTTTGCCGTCGATGATACGGATGCGAAAGTAAAGAAGGCCGAGGAACTTGGCGCCAAAACTATTGTGCCGCCAGCGGACATTCCCGACACCGGCCGCTTTGCGGTACTTCAGGATCCGCAGGGTGCCGCGTTCGCGATTATCAAGCTGACCATGACGCCGCCGGCGTAGGCAATTGTCAGAACCGCCTGCGGTAGCGGGCGGGCCTGCCCGTATTGATCACGGGCCTACCTGTATTGATCAAAGGGCCCGCCCGCTACCGCAGGCGGTTCTGACTTATGAAACCGCGCCTCGTCTGGCTTGTCTTGTGTTGCATCTGGGGCTCGACGTGGCTGTTCATCAAGCTGGGCCTTGATGATCTCCCGCCCTTCACTTTTGCCGGAATCAGATTTGTAATCGCCTCTGCAATCCTCTTTACGATCGTAAAGGTGCGCCGGCTGTCCCTCCCACGCAGACAGGCTGACTGGATGCTCCTGGCCGCTACCGGGGTGCTTTCTTTCAGTTTGAACTACGGATTGCTTTTTTGGGGTGAACAATACATCACCTCAGGACTGGCCGCCCTCCTGCAAGCAACGATTCCCGCTTTTGGTCTCGTCATCGCTCATCTTTACCTTCCCGGTGAACAGATGACGCCGGCGAAAATTTTTGCAGTAGTGATGGGTGTCGCCGGCGTGGGCGTGATTTTTTCCAACCAGTTAAGCGTTGCCGGCCCCAGGGCGCTGGCTGGTTGTGGAGCACTGGTCATTGGTTCAGCGTGCGCTGCTTACGCGAACGTGCTGGTAAAGGCACGCGGGGCCAGGCTCGATCCGGCGATACTGGCCGGCGGTCAGATGTTTTTTGGTCTTATCCCACTCCTGCTCGTGGGAATTCCGATCGAAGGAAATCCCTTTCATTTTCATTGGACGCGGATGGCTTTCGTTGCTCTCTTCTACCTCGCCATCGTTGGTTCGGTCGTGGCGTTTCTCCTGTATTACTGGCTGGTCCAGCACATGGATGTGACCAAGACGATGTTGATTGCCCTGGTGACGCCGGTCATTGCCGTCACCCTGGGAGTGATAATTTTAAGTGAAGCTTTGAACTGGCGGACATTCGCCGGAGGGGCCATGATCATCGCGGGGATAGGGATGCTGGTGGTGCGCAAATCGCGCAAGCAAGAACCAGACAACGCAGCGGCGGAGCTAATGCCGAAAGCTTAGTCTCGGCAAACATGCCGGCGCTACGAAACCAGCTTATAATCCCATCATGCCAATCGCTTCAATCAATCCGGCTACCGGCGAAACGCTGAAGACTTTTGAGCCGCTAACTGCGCCGCAACTCCAGGAAAAACTGAAGCACGCCGCCGAAACGTTCCGGATGTATCGCAACAGCTCATTTGCAGAGCGCTCGCGCTTCATGACCCAGGCCGCCGAAATCCTTGAATCAGAAAAACAGGAATTCGCGCGAATGATGACGACGGAGATGGGCAAACCCATCAAGGCCGCGGCGCAGGAAGTGGAAAAATGCGCCTGGGTTTGCCGCTATTACGCTAAGACGGCCCAGACACATCTTGCTGACAAGATTGTCGAAACCAACGCCGGCAAAAGCTACGTGCACTATCAGCCCCTGGGGCCGGTGCTGGCCGTGATGCCCTGGAATTTTCCCTTCTGGCAGGTATTTCGCTTCGCCGCGCCGGCCCTGATGGCCGGAAACGTAGGCCTGTTGAAGCATGCTTCGAACGTGCCGCAGTGCGCCCTGGCAATCGCAGACATCTTTCGTCGCGCGGGTTTTCCCGAAGGCGCATTTCAGACGCTTCTGATTGGATCTAATATTGTCCAGCGGGTGCTCGAAGATTCGCGCGTCGCCGCGGCGACACTGACCGGCAGCGAGCCGGCCGGGCGCAGTGTGGCCAGCATCGCCGGAAAGCAAATCAAGAAGACTGTGCTTGAATTGGGCGGCAGCGATCCGTTCATCGTTATGCCTTCGGCTGATCTGGACAAGGCTGTCGCGACCGCCGTCAAAGCCCGCACAATTAATAACGGCCAGTCGTGTATTGCCGCCAAGCGCTTCATTATTCATGAGGCAATCTACGATGAATTCGAGCGTCGCTTTGTAGAAGTAATGAAGGCGTTGCTGGTGGGCGATCCGATGGATGAAGCCACGGACATAGGTCCACTGGCCACGAAACAAATTCTGGAAGACCTAGAAGAGCAGGTCCGAAAGAGTGTTGCGGCGGGCGCGCGCCCTCTAACGGGTGGGCAAAGATTCAAAGCGGCTAATAAATTCGCGCGGGGAAACTATTACGAACCAACTGTGCTGGTGGATATCGCAATGGGCTCTCCCGCCTACGACGATGAAATCTTCGGACCGGTGGCGTCTTTGTTCCGCGCCGGCAATGTCGAAGAGGCGATCGAACTGGCAAACGCCACATCTTATGGACTGGGCGCAGCGGCGTGGACCAATGACGCCGGCGAACAATCGCAGTTCATCGCTGAAATCGAAGCGGGATCGGTATTCATCAATGGCATGGTTGCATCCGACCCCAGGCTACCGTTTGGCGGCGTGAAGAATTCCGGCTATGGCCGCGAATTAGGAGAGTTTGGTATCCGCGAATTCGTGAACATCAAGACTGTATGGATTGCTTGAGGCTTGATCACAGATTGAAAAGTCTGTGCCACTTCCCTGTTCAATGCATTTCGAGTAACGCATCGGTCAGATGGTTTACCACTCCCAGCAAGGTCCTTCCCGCCTTATCGAACTGATTTTGGGCCGCCTGTTCTTCGGCAGTGGCAGCCTCCGCTGCAACGCCGGCCAGACCCGGGTAATACCGCTCCAATCCGGGCGTGGTGCGAAAATCAAGCTCGAGTTTATCCAATCCGTCGCGCACATTTTGCAGACTGGTCTTCACCGTTGCTTTGCTGTTTTCGGTTTGAGCGATAACCGCGGGAGAGGCTTCGTTACGGCGCGCCGCTTCATCAGCGGCCTCCAGACCTTTAGCGACACCACCCAGTACATAAATGAAACGGGTCAGTAGTTTGATCTGATCGGCAACGCGGTTCGCTGCTTCAGTCGGCACCAGGTTTCCGGATTTCCGCGAAGTGGCCGTGCGGCCGCGGCGCTTAGTTGTCGTTCGTGCCCGTGTCTGAGAAAAAGCGATAGCAGGCAAGATCATGATCCACGCAATTGCAAAAACAATGATTCGTTTCAATTGAAGCCTCCGTGCACTGAATTACTTCCCACGCTATGATGGCCTGCGCTCGCAGTCAAGCGTATGCGCGGTTTGGGAAGCTCCTTTGTGTAGTGCCGTGCCAAGCGAAGCGCGACACCGCTCTGGATGGATGATCAGGGCGAAGCGTTAAAGCAAGCCAAAGCGCCGTCGCCGCTGCGCTCTGCCGGCGCACTCCAAAACTCAACGTTTCGCCGCTTGCGAATCAAGCTGTTAGAATGTTTGTGTTAATCAGGTAATCTCAACTTGTATCGCACGCTTCATTCGGCGACTTTCCGCGGTTCGATGAGCAAAAGAATATTGAAGATCCAGCGCCTGGGCCGCGTCGACTATGGCGCCGCGCTCGACATTCAGAAAACCACCGAGCGCGCAGTTTTGACGGGGGCCCAGCCTGATACGTTGCTTCTGCTCGAGCACCCGCACACCCTGACGATTGGCCGCCGCGCGACTAACGGGGGGATAGTCGCGGCGCCTGATGTGCTGCAAGCGCGCGGCGTAACGGTCTTCGAAACGAACCGCGGCGGCAAGGTCACCTATCACGGCCTGGGCCAGATCGTTGGCTATCCAATTATCAACCTGAGCCCCGATCGCGAAGATGTTCATCGCTTCGTTCGGGACCTGGAAGAAGTCTTGATTCGCACAATGGATGATTTCGGGATCGACGCATTCCGGATCAAGGACCTGACCGGAGTGCACACTCATCGGGGGAAAGTCGCAGCCATCGGCGTGCACATCGCACGCTGGGTTACGACGCATGGCTTTGCGCTAAACGTCAATACCGATCTCAGCTTCTTCAATCTGATCGTAGCCTGCGAAGGCGAACCGGTGACCTCAATGAAGGAACTAATGGGGCTCGAAGTTGAAATGAGCGCAGTCGAGAATAGAATCGTCGAGCGATTTGCGGAAGTCTTTGAGATGGATGAAGAGGAGGCACTGGTTGGCGCTGGGCAACATCAAAGCCTGAACTGACTGAGCCTGCAGCTGCTACTATTCATGCTGACAATCGAACTAATCAAAGAAGCCGCCGCGCGCATTAGCTCGCGAGTTCATCGTACACCGGTGCTGACGTCCCGCTCATTCAACGAGGTGGCAGGCTGCAAGGTCTTCTTCAAGTGCGAGAACTTGCAGCGCGCCGGCGCATTCAAAGCGCGAGGCGCAACCAACAAGATTCTGTCGCTCAACGACGAAGAAAAACTGCGCGGTGTTGCGGCATTTTCTTCCGGCAATCACGCCCAGGCCGTCGCTCTCGCTGCTCGTGAGGCCGGCATTCGCGCGGTGGTAGCAATGCCAAACGACGCCCCGCAGGCGAAAGTCGAAGCGACGCGGGGTTATGGCGCGGAGGTCCGCTTCTTCGATCGCCAGCGCGACGATCGCGAAGCCTTTGCGCGCATCATTGCGGAAAGCGAGAGGCTGACGATGGTGCCGCCTTACGACGATTATCTGGTGATGGCCGGTCAGGGTACGTGCGGGTTGGAGTTTCTTGAAGAGGTCCCGGATCTGGATTGTATTTTGACCCCCTGCAGCGGCGGCGGATTGTTTGCCGGGGTTAGCACGGCGGCGAAATCGTTGAATCCGGGGATTCATTGCTTCGCGGTGGAACCGGAAACTGCGAACGATACGCAACAATCCTTCCATCAGGGCAAGCCTGTGACCATTCCGCCGCCGCCAACAATTGCCGACGGTCTGCGCGTGCAAACTCCCGGCACGTTGACTTTTCCGATCTTGCAAAAGATCGCGGATGATGTGTTATCCGTAACTGATGAGGAAATTGTGGCAGCGATGCGCTTTATTCTCTTTCGCATGAAGCTACTAGTCGAGCCTTCCGGAGCAGCTGCGGCCGCAGCAGCACTTGCGCGTAAGGTCCCCGGAAATTTCCAGAAAGTCGGGGTCGTGCTTTCGGGCGGCAACATCGACCCGCAGGCCCTGGCCGGCCTAATCTCATAAGTATTTCCGCTCGTTCTGAGCTTTAGCCGTTGACTCGTCGCACAAACTGGCGTAAGAAAGGGCGGCTTTCTATTTCAATAAAGAGGCGGACTTCCCAGATGAACAACGCTGCCGGGCTGCCACGTGCTCGAACCGAAGGGCTAGTAATCAGCGAACTTGACGATGAGACCCTGGTTTACGA
>DASXRU010000140.1:0-28177 GCA_036506395.1 Pyrinomonadaceae bacterium
TCAGTTCTTCCGGTATTGCATAGGTCACATCGAAAAACTGGCCCGGTCGATCGTTGTGTAGCGACTGCGTGGCGATCTTCACGCCGTCAACTAATACATCGAAGTTGCGCGCTCCCGCTTCACTCCCCCAGTAGGTGCTTAGCAAAGATACAGCCATGTCGGACGAAACCTTCAGATCGAAAGAAACCCACCCGCCATCCCGTGCGTGTCGCCACTTGCGGCCTGAATGTTCGCCCGCTTCAGTGCCCTCGCCCTGCATGTTGTGATTGCGTTCGGGCTGCATCTCTCCAGGTTGAACGAAATCGACGGTCATCGCTTCAAGCAGTCGTACACGCTCCAGTTCGGCTTTGTAATCGGCCTCGCGCACGAGCCATTGCTGCGGTGAAAATAGATCCCAATAAACGACATAACGCCTGTTGTACATTCGGTAAAACGGGGAAAGCGCGACATCGCGAGGGCGACCGGCACCCACCGTGCGAAATGTTGATGCGTCACCCGCGACAGGCTTGATCCATTCCGCAACCGGTCTACTTTCAGTGATCAGCGCGGGCACGAGAATCAGGCTTTCAACACTTCCTTCATTTTCGGGACCAACGTCTCCGGCCAGCACCGTCGGGCCATAAAGAACTGCGGCGCGATTCGGGTTGTCCGGCATGGCTTCGAGCCTGAGCGACATCGGAATTGACAGCTCGACGCGGTCACCGTCTTTCCAGGTTCGGCGGATCTCGACGAAGCTGCCGGGCTTGGCATCAATGTTCTGCGGCCGCCCGTTGACCGAAACGTTAAATCCTTGCGTCGCCCATCCCGGATAGCGCAGACGCAAAGCCAACAGGAGCGGCTTCCTGGTTTTGATCGTCAGGCTCGTCGAGTTCGTGTCCGGGTATTGAGTCTCTTGCCGAAGCGTCAGTCCCTTCTCCCGCCAGTTCAGTTCAGAGGCAATAAAGAGATTGACCCACAGTGCGTCGTCGCTATGAAAGTAGATGGCATCGCCATACTTTGCATGGTTCTCCATCCCGGTCCCGACACAGCACCAGAAGCTCTCAAAGGGAGTGGAATAAGTCTTTCGCGAACCGGCCTTGAGCGGTACGTAGTAACAAACCATGCCGTCATCAGGGTTTTGCGAGGCAAGGATGTGGTTGTAGAGAGCACGCTCGTAAAAGTCTCCATACTCGGCCGATGCGTGCCATTCAAAGAGGTGGCGCGTGAGCTTGAGCATGTTGTAGGTGTTACATGTTTCGGTGGTGTTTTGACTCAGTCGATCGTTGAGTTGGTCTGGCGGCCCAAAGTGCTCGGCGTCGCTATTCCCACCGGTGACGTAAGAGTGGTGGTGCACCACGCGATCCCAGAAAAACTCAGCCGCAGTCTCATCGGAAGGATCCTGAGTCAATTCGTAACGACGTGCGAGTCCGATCAGTTTTGGAATCTGCGTGTTTGCATGTAACCCTTGCAGGTGATCTTCGCGCCGGGCCAGCGGATCAAGCACCGCTTTATGATGGAAGCGCCGAGAGAGTTTCAAATACTTTTCGTTTCCGGTGCGCGCGTAGAGTTCAGCCAGCGACTCGTTCATGCCGCCATGTTCGCAGGCGAGCATGCGCTGAAACTGCTCCTCAGTAAGGTTGGCCAGAGTGGCGTCGGCCCAGTCAGCTAGTTTGACGGCAATAGCCAGCGCTTTTTTGTTTCCGCAGTAGTGATTGGCATCCAGCAGGCCAGCGAAGAGCTTGTGAAGTGTGTACCAGGGAACCCAAGCTCCGTTGAGGTCGAAGCCTTGTGAGCGAATATCGCCCGCTGCCACTTCGCTAAATACTTTTTTCCCATTTGGAATGGCAGCTACGTAGCCATTGCCATTTGCCCGCTGGCAGAGTTCCAACTCGTCAACTACGTACTTGACTCGTTCGCGAAAGCGCTCGTCGCCCGTCGCGGCAAACATCATCGCGCAAGCCGAGAGATAATGGCCGAGCGAGTGGCCGGCAACGCCCCGCGACTCCCAGCCACCGTAGACTTCGCCTTTCGGCTTGAGTCCCGCTTCCTTCCGAAACCAGCTCAGGAACCTGTCAGGCTCAAGGCGCAAAAGGTATTCTGAGTCGAGCTTCATGGCCTTTTTGAAAGGGCCGTCGAGTAGACGCACGTCGGCGAGATCAAACGAACGCGCCTCCCGTCGAATGCGGTCAGGTACGGAGTGTTGGAGTTGACAGCTACCACAAACGCAAACAGCAACAGGCTAATGCAAGCGATATTGATGGCAGCCCGATGATGAAGCGATCTCATAATGATTTACTAAACGCGGACTCTGCGATCCACCGAGAACTCGCAGTAAATTGCAGGTTAGGAAGGTGGGCTTGCCCCCGCAGGAGCGCCGACGGCGCGACTAAGGTGGGTCAACTTTCACCATACTACGACTATCTCTGAGCGCTCCGGCGGGGGCAAGCCACCCTTCCCGACCTGCAAATTAGCATGCCTTGAGTCGTCCTACCTCGTTGAGTCATCCAATAGGATTAATCACAATCAACAAGACGAACCACGTACTGACGCCGAGCAAAATGTCTACCAATCATCTGACGCCGAGCAAAATGTCTATCGTCAGTTGATCGAGCCGCTCATATTTCAGCCCGCGCGATGCCAAACCAGCGCGATCAAAATTTGACGAGAGTAGTTCGCTTGCGTGCTGAGATGAAAATTTCGTCCGACCTCCATTGCCGTTGGTCTTCCCAATTTCACCAAGCAATTCCTGTATCTCCGGATCGGCGTTCCACTGTGCAGCCTTCGCCTTGAAGATTAGGTAAGTGCGCATGCAGCCACGTGCGAAATCCTTGACGCCTTCACTATCCTCGGTGCGGTAAGCGTGGGCATCAAAGTGGCGCGGTCCGTCGTAACCGACATCCTCCAAAAACTTTACCAGCCAAAATGCAGCTCTCGGATTAGCAGAACCGAAACGCAAATCCTGATCGTAGCGGCCCGGCACCTGATCGTTCAGGTCGATGTGAAAGAGCTTACCCGCTTCCCATGCCTGAGCCACCGAGTGCGTCATGTTGAGTCCTGCCATGTGCTCGTGCGCCACCTCGGGATTGACGCCGACCATCTCAGGTCGGTCGAGTGTTGCGATCAGGGCCAGGTAAGAGCCGGTGGTTGGCATGTAAATGTCGGCTCGTGGCTCGTTGGGCTTCGCCTCAAGCGCAATTTTGTAATCGTATTTTTGGTCCAGCGAATATTCGCAAAGGTAGTTGAGCGCTTCCCTTAATCGTTTTACAGCCTCGTCGCTGCGCCGGCAGGCATCTGTTTCGACGCCTTCCCGTCCACCCCATAAGACGAAGATTTTCGCGCCGCATTCCGCACCCAAATCCATGGCGCGCATCGTCTTTTGCAGAGCGTAGGCACGCACAGATTTGTCGTTGGCTGTAAACGCTCCGTCGCGGAACACAGCATCGTAAAAGAGATTGACGGTGGCCATCGGCACGACCAGGCCATGCTCTTCGCACGCTTTACGAAAGTCGCTCACAATCCGATCACGTTCGTGCGGCGTCGCATCAATCGGAACGAGGTCGTTGTCGTGGAAGTTGACACCGTAGGCCCCCAGCTCGCCAAGCATTTGCACTGCTTCAACTGGACTCAGTGTTGGACGCACAGCATCTCCAAACGGGTCGCGCCCGCGATTTCCGACCGTCCACAAACCAAAGGTGAACTTGTGTTCCGGTCGCGGTGTGTAATTGTCTTGTGTCATTTCTCAAACCTCACTTCTACTAAAAAGACTATCAAGAAGAAGACCCGATTGAAGAAGGCCTCGCTGTTCCAAGCTCTGCGCTCGAAGCACCGGCCTGCGCAACACTACGCAATGCCGGATAGAGCGCGCGATAGGCGGAGTAACGACTATTCAGCAACGCCGAGGCCGGCGCATCCGGTTTGACTCGTGCGGCAACCTTCACCGCCTGCGCGCAAGCTTCATCGACGGATGACCAGCAGCCGGCGCCAACTCCTGCCAGCAATGCGGCACCGTAGGCTGCACCCTCTTCCGCCGCCAGAATCTCAACCTCACGTCCATAAATGTCGGCCTGTATCTGCCGCCACAGCGTACCACGTGCCCCGCCGCCACCAAGCCGGATTGAGTTCACGGGGAGATCCATCTCCGCGAAGATCGTTAGTGTGTCGCGCAGCGAGAACGCCACGCCTTCGAGAATCGCACGAAGAACGTGGGCGCGTGTGTGACTCGCTGCCAGGCCAACGAGTGCTGCTCGCGCTTCGGGGTCAAGATGCGGAGTGCGCTCGCCCATCAGGTAAGGAGCCCAGAGCACTCCGTCCGATCCCGGTGGCGCAGTGGCTGCCTCACTGCACAAAAGATCATAAGGATCAACATCACGATTTGAGTTTGCGCCATTCGATGTCACGCCAAACCGGTCGCGAAACCAACGCAAGGAGAGACCCGCGGCTTGCGTCACACCCATCACGTGCCACCTACCGGGAATCGCATGGCAGAAAGTGTGAACACGCCCGCCCTTATCGAGTGCGGGACGAGCGGTCGCCGCGAAAACGACACCCGATGTGCCGATAGTTGCGCTTACAGCCCCTGGTCGCACAATTCCCATCCCGACTGCGCCTGCCGCCTGATCACCGGCGCCCGCTACGACTGGAGTACCCTGGCGTAGTCCCGTTGCCGCCGCACCCTCGGCCGAAACTCGTCCTGTGATTTCGGGGGACTCAAAGAGTTGGGGTAGACAGCTCTTCTCAATCTCAAGCGCGTCCACCATCGCATCAGACCAGCGCCGGTTGACGACATCCAACAGAAGCGTTCCGGAAGCGTCGGCAACATCCGTCGCGCGCTCGTTGGTCAGACGAAGCCGAACGTAATCTTTCGGTAGCAAGAAGTACCGAAAGCGCTGCCATAACTCCGGCTCGCGTTCCCGCACCCACAGCAACTTGGTCAGAGTGAAATTTGTGAGCGCAGGATTAGCGGTCAGCTCAATGAGTCGGGACGCGCCGACCAAGTTCGTAATTGACTTACACTGCGCGTCTGTTCGTTGATCGCACCAAATGAGCGCAGGCCGTAAGACCTCTTCCCTCTCGTCGAGCAGCACGGCGCCATGCATCTGGCCGGAAAAACCTACGCAAGCGATCTCCTCAGCACCTACGTTCGTCTGGGAAAGTACTCCGCGCACAGCTTCCGTTGTTGCGCGCCACCAGTCGTGGGGATCCTGTTCGGCCCAGCCAGTTTGCGGGGAGGCGAACGGCGCATGTTCCCCAGTAGCGGAAGCGACGACTCCACCGCTCTCGTCGACAACAACTGCGCGGGTACCCCCGGTACCGACATCGATGCCCAACAGTTTCATTAGATTCCTTAACTACAAGCTTCCTTAACTACTCAACCAGCCCGCGAGCGGGCGGCAGCGGCAACCAAGCACCACCGCCGATCCATCAACCCACCTTGGGTTCGAATCTACTCACGCCCGCTATCGCGGGCTGAGTGGATCTATTCTGGCCCGTTAGCTGGGGTTCCGCTGCGCTTCACCCCAGGCTTTATGCTCTCGCCCGCCATCGCGGGCTCGGAATGCGAGCTACGTCGCACGCGCTGTCCGTCGTTGCAAGAGTTGGTCGGCGATAACACCCAATAAAATCACGGCGCCCATCACCGCAAAGTTGAGCGAACTGGGTATGCCCAGCAAGTTAACCAGATTCTGCAAGACCTGAAGCAGGGCGGCGCCGATCAGGATGCCGATGATCGAACCTTCGCCGCCGCGCAGAGAACATCCGCCCAGCACAGCCGCCGCAATGCCGTAAAGCTCGTACGAGTTGCCGTGTGACGACGGCGAGACCGAGTTGGTGTAAAAAGCGAAAAGAATCCCGGCAATGCCTGCCAAAAATCCTAGAATGATGTACGCGCTGGCGATAATTCGTGCCGAGTTGATGCCCGAATAGCGCGCCGCCAGTTCATTTCTTCCCACCGCAAACAGATAGCGTCCATAGACGGAGCGATGAAGCAGGACCCACATGCCGGCACTGATGACGATTAGCAGGATAAAAGGCATTGGAATCCCGACCACAACTCCCGTGGCAAGCTTGCGCAACCAATCGAAGTTACCTGCTCCTCCGAGCCCCTTTGTCTCATCGTTTGCGATGAAACGCGCCAGTCCCCGGTAAAAAAGTAATCCGCACAGTGTCACAATGAATGGCTGGATACGAAGCTTCGTGATTAAGAGCCCGTGCAACGATCCGATGGCCATGGCGATGGCGATAATGATTACAACCGCGAGCGCCGCCGGCCACAACCACTCGGTCAACATCATCGAGAGCAGGACACCCAACAGTGCGAAAACCGAACCGACCGAAAGATCAATGCCGCCTGTAATGATCACGATTCCAAGACCCAGGCTGAAGATCCCATACATACCGATCTGTCGCGCCATATTTTGCAGGTTGGCTGACGAGAGGAATTGCGGTTGGAGTATTGCCACCACCACACACAACACCACGAGCAGAACGAATGTGCCGAGTTCTTTTTTCAACGTTTCCCTCTGGCCCCTCTGACCGTGAATTTATAGACGGTCGTTTGCGTATAACGCTCTCGCGGTTTTAGGACTGTAGAGGGAAAGGCGGGTTTGTTTGGTGAGTCGGGAAAGTGCTGCGCCTCAAGACAAAACGCACCGCGCCGGACATAAATCTTGCCCTCCTTGCCATGCACGTTGTCGAGAAAGTTTCCAGTGTAGAGTTGCATTCCGGGCTCGGTGGTCCACATCTCGACCACGCGTCCACTCGTCTGTTCATAGACGGTTGCAGCCAGCGATAGCTCTTTTCCCTTTTTGTTGAGCACGAAGTTGTGGTCATAACCTCGCCCGAGCACCAATTGATCGTCTTTTTGGTTGATGCGGCTACCGATGGAGGTCGCTCGGGTGAAGTCGAAAGGTGTGCCCTTCACCGCCCTCAATTCGCCGGTCGGGATCAACGTCGCGTCAACGGGAGTGAACCGGTTAGCATTGATCTTTGCCTCGTGCTGGAGAACCTCACCCATGCCCGCGCCGGCGAGATTGAAGTAAGAGTGGTGCGTGAGATTGACAACCGTTGCCTTATCGGTAGTCGCGCTGTACTCAATTCGCAATTCGTTAGCGTCGGTCAGGATGTACGTCGCCGTGACAACGAGGTTGCCTGGATATCCTTCCTCGTTGTCCTTGCTGACATATCTGAGTTCCAACCCGACGCCGTTGCGACGACTTACCTCACGCGCCTGCCACACAACCCTATTGAAGCCCTTTACACCACCGTGCAGCTGGTTGGGTCCGTCGTTACGCGCCAGTTGGTACTCGACACCATTCAGTGTGAATTTTGCCTGACCGATACGGTTGGCATAGCGACCTATAAGGGCTCCAAAATAGGACTGATCAGCCAGGTAGCCGGGTAGGTCGTCGTAACCCAGAACGATATCGGCCATGCGACCACGACGATCCGGAGTTTTAAGGCTGACCACTGCGCCGCCGTAGTTAATGATCTCGACTTGTAGGCCGTTGCGGTTTCTTAACGTGTAGAGATCGATCGCCGTGCCGTCGTCAAGTTTTCCGAAAGCGCGCTTGTCGAGGTGGGCTTCTGATGTCTGCAGTGGACCGATTAGCAACAAGGCGGTCAGGCCCACGCATAGTGCAAACAGCAGGGTGAGTCTGCCTCCTGGCTGGGCGCTTCTTCGCAAGAGTCTCGTGTCGATCAATTGTTCGCTCCTATTACGGTTTCGGCGCGCTTGCCGACGGCAAGACGCATTATGTTTTCTTCCTCGCACTCAGAACGTTCAAGGATTCCGGTCAGCACACCCTCGTGCATTACAGCAACGCGGTCGCTGATGTGTAAGACCTCCTCCATGTCGGAAGAGATCATGAGAATGGCTACGCCGTTCTCAGCCAACTCTCGCATCAGAGCGTAAATCTCGGCCTTCGCACCGACATCCACTCCGCGCGTCGGCTCATCGAAGATCAAGACTTTCGGCTCAAGCGTGAGCCACTTTGCCAGAACAACTTTCTGTTGATTGCCGCCGCTCAAGTTGATAACACGTTCCTCGACTGATGGTGCTTTGACGTTCATCTTTTTGCATATGTCCGTCGCTGCGACACGCTCACGATCGAAGGCAATGAGTCCGGCCGACGCGTAGCGTTCGAGTGAAGGCAGAGTAACGTTTTCTCGAATGGGAATCTCGATGATTAAACCGGCATTGCGGCGGTCCTCAGGAACAAGATAAATGCCGTATTTGATGGCGTCCTGAGGCGAACGGATTTGCAACTCCTTGCCGCCAAGTCTAATTTTTGCTTCTATCACGCCGTCAATGCCAAAGAGCGCTTGCGCCACTTCCGTGCGGCCGGCTCCTACTAGTCCTGCGAGTCCGACAATTTCTCCTTTTCCCACTCCGAAAGAAACGTTTTGTTTTGGATAACGATTTGTGTGCAGCTGTTCAATTTCAAAGTAGCCAGGCACTCTTTCGGCCTGGGGCTGCTGGTAAAACTGATCCAGGTCGCGACCAACCATCATCTTCACCATTTGGTCATGAGTAATCTCTTCACGCGCCAGCGCACCGACATTTGCGCCATCCCGCAGGACCACGACTCGGTCGGCTATCTGTTCAATTTCGTTCAGGCGGTGCGAAATGTAGATGATGGCAACGCCCTGCGTCCTCAGCTCGCGAACGACATCAAGCAAACGCGCCGTTTCCGTCAACGTCAGGCTGGATGTTGGCTCATCCATGATCAGGATGCGGGCGTTTAGCGAGAGCGCCTTGGCAATCTCGACCATCTGTTGATGCGCAATGGACAGGCGGGATAGCAACGTGTTGGTCGGAATGTCCAGGCCCAGGCGCTTAAGGTAGACGCCAGCCTCCTCATGCATTCGTTTGCTGTCAACTAGCTGCAGGAAGCCACCGCGCAACGGCTCGCGTCCAAGGAAGACATTCGCCGCCACGTCCAGATTTTCGAGCACGTTCAATTCCTGATGAATGAAACTGATGCCGTAACGAGTGGCGTCAGCGACCGAGTGTATGGCCACCTGCTGACCATCAATGAGGATTTCTCCAGCGTCCGGCTGATGAACGCCACCGAGAATTTTCATCAGCGTTGACTTACCGGCACCGTTCTCACCAGCGAGTGCGACTACCTCGCCCGAGCTAATCTCGAAGTCAACACCTTTGAGAGCTCGCACTCCCCCGAAGCGTTTTTCGACCCCTCGCATCTGTAGAACAGGAACTGTCATGGCGTATTAAAGGATGAAGGATGAAAGGCAAAGGATGAGGGATGAAGGATGAAGAAAGGAACAAGCAGAAAAGCATTTTTCATATCACATTTGTCATATCTCATTTGCCATTTCGAACAGAGCGATTCTGGTAATTGCAGAATGCCGAATGCAAAAAGCCAATGAAAAATGACAAATGAAAAGTGTGATATGAAAAATGCTTTTCTGCTTGTTCCTTTCTTCATCCTTCATCCTTCGCCCTTCATCCTTGATCCTTTATCTCACCGTCCACGGAGTTGGTTAATTTTCTGTTTGAACGCGTCAACGGTGTCTTGCTTGATAATGAGAGTTGGAACCAGCACAAGTTTGTTCGCGGGCACCACTGACTTGTCACCTTTCAGGTACTGGTCCATCAGCTTGATTGCCTGGTAGCCGAATTCGTAAGGTTGCTGCACCACCGTCGCGTAGATCGCTCCCTGTTTCACGCCGGCGAGCGTCTCGTCTTCTTCGTCAAACGCAACTATCTTTACTTTTCCGATCTTATTAGCATCGGTAACCGCGTTTAAGATGGCGGGACCGTTGTAGCTCCACAGACCTACGAGGGCTGCGACATCCGGGTAGCGCACTATCGTGTCTGAAACGTTTGACTTGGCCCGCACCCGGTCAGTGTCGTCGGTTCTGACATCGATGATCTCGATATTCGAACCCTGCAACGTTTCTTTGATCCCCTGCAAACGCTCCTGGGCATTGCGTGCGTCGAGCTTGCCGACAAAAACCATTATCTTGCCGCCCTGCGGTAGGGCCTCTTTGATCAGACCGCCCGCTTGACGTCCAGCAGCGACGTTATCGGTTCCTACATAAAAAGCGCGGTCGCTCTTGGGCGCATCGGAATCCTGCGTCACTACCAGCGCGCGCTTCGCCGTGTCATTAATTAACTGAGTCTGATTGTCGGGATCGACCGGGCTCATCGCGATGCCTTCTACGCCTTTCGCAAGCAGATCGTCGATGAGTCTTTTCTGGTCAGCGGCCGTACCTTCCGAGGGAATCCTGAACTCCACCGTCGCATCGTTCAGCTCGGCGTCGGCCTTCTCGGTACCTTTCCGCGCAATGGTCCAGAAATCGGACGCGTTGTTAGTCACGAACGCCAGCCGCAGGTTTTTTGAAGAGCCGCCTTCGCCGGTCGAACCTCCGCTTCCTCCTTTACACGACACAATCAACACCAAACACGCACACATAAGCGCGGTACGAAGTAATATTCTCATGCTCTCCTCCGATCAAATTTTGGACTCTCCATGTAGCCTTGCGGGTTTTTCGAATGCCAATCCCATGCTGAACCGATAATCGCAGCGAGGTCAGGCTGCTCTGGTTGCCAGCCGAGCACACTGCGAGCACGAGTGGCATCGGCGACCAGGTGAGACGGATCGCCGGGGCGCCGTCCCTGCATTTCAGCCACGATCTCTTTCCCGGTGAGTTTGCGCGCAGCTTCTATCACCTGCAAAACCGAATAGCCCTGCCCGTTGCCGAGGTTAATAGCGATAGAGGCATTGCCGGCCCGCAAATATTCGAGCGACAACGCGTGCGCCACTGCCAGGTCAGAAACGTGGATGTAGTCGCGTACGCAGGTTCCATCGGTCGTTGGGTAATCGCTGCCGAAAACGGTTACCTGTCTAATTTCGCCCTGCGCTGCTTTCAGCACAAGGGGAATTAAGTGCGTTTCTGGCGCATGATGTTCGCCCCGCTCCGGGGTGGCGCCTGAAGCGTTGAAGTAGCGCAGGGAGACCGATTTTAGATCATAAGCGCGGTCATAGTCTGCCATGATTTGTTCGACGAAGAGTTTTGACCAGCCATAAGGATTCGTTGGCCGTTGCGGATGTGCTTCGTCGATCGGAATGCGCAAAGGCTCGCCGTAAGTAGCGCACGTCGAAGAGAAGACGAAATGGCGAATCCCAGCTTCGACAAGTGCTCCCAGCAACCGGATGGTCTGTTCCAGATTATTCTCGAAATAGAGTGCGGGTTGCGTGACAGACTCTCCTACATAAGCGAACGCAGCGAAGTGGATACACGCGTTGATGTGGTGCTCGCGCACGATGCGAGTGACCAACTCGCGATCACCGACGTTCCCCTCGTAAAACGGCACCTCTGGTGCGACCGCGCCGCGGTGTCCGCGCGACAAGTTGTCAAGAACCACGACCTGCTCGCCGCGCGGGCGCAAAAGCTCAGTGGTAACACTGCCGATATAGCCCGCGCCGCCGGTTACCAGAATCGTCATAATCCTCCAACTTGCGCCTCAGTTCCGCCTTAATGCTAGATGTCCAAAAGACGCGCTCCCCGGGGAAGAACCGCTAAAGATGTATGGCGTGTGTCCAGTTTTTTCTCGATACCTGCGGGCCACTTCAGCAATTGCAGGCCCGGCGTCACGCCTTCCAAGGACAGCAACCGTGCCGCCGCTGCCGCCCCCGGTGATCTTTGCACCAAATAATCCAAGGGTCGAACCATTTGCTCTAACCAATTCGACCAAGTCGTCGGTGCCCTTCGAACCGAGGCCGCATGCGGAATAACTCGCATGCGAAGCGTACATCAATTCACCCAAGGCCCTTTCCTTCCCATGGTCCGATCCCTTGCGATGGGAGCGAAGTAACTCCGCAAACTCTCTGACTCGCGCGCTCTCGTAAACCGCGTGTGCGGCAGGAGCTCGCACCGCGTAGGTCCGGCGCGGATCGACGCTCGTTACCGGGTCCGTCGTGCCTCGGTAGCGTGCGAGAAACTCCTCTCCAAGCAGGCGCTCCGGCAGACTCGTTTTAAACCTTTCTTCAAACTCCGAAGGGGTCAGGTTCGCCAAATAGCCGCCCCAGCTTGGGTCATTGATGACCACCGAGTCACCGAGTTGCTGAACCTCCAACCCGGCGAGTTCCGCGATGATTCGATAGCCCATGAATGCGCCCACGCGCACTGAGCCGTAATCACCTCCGCCAACAGAATGTCGAACGCCTGAATCAAGGCCCCAGACGGCCAGGTCTGCCGGCAATTGAATAGTTCCCTTCAGTTCTGCCGGTTGACAGAGAATGGCCAGTAGTTGATTCTCCTCGCCGCAGGCGGACGTTATCTGGTCCATCACACCACACGGCGCTCCGACGACCAGGTTCTCGACACGTTGGCACAGCAGCGCTAATTCGCGCGGCGCCATACCAAGGTCGAAGGCTGCGGCTACGGCGCTCATTGTACCCACCTCGAGCGCTGCGGACGAACTCACACCCTTTCCTTCCGGTACACGCGAAGAGATGAGCAAGCGAACTCCATGATCAAAGCGCGTCCCGAGCTCACGCATGAGCACAAGGAAAACACCCGCCACGTATGCAGCCCAATACGGTGTTGTGCCACCATGGAAATAGCTTCTAGCGTCAGCGTACTGAATCGGCTCGCCCTCACGCTCCAGGTCTGCGAAAGGTATCTCGAAACTCAGAACTCGAGTCTCGCCTTCTATCAGGCTGACTACGCGTAGCCGGCGCGTCTGGTCTTTCTGCAAGGCCACGAGGGTCGCTTCGGCAATCGGCAACTCAAGCATGAGTGAGCCGGAGTAGTCCGCGATTCCACCCATTACGTCGAGCCTGCCAGGGGCTCGCGCGACAGTGATTTCCGCTTGCGGTTCAAAGAGCCTGCGCATCTCCGGCGCGGGATGACCTTCGAGCTTGCTCAGAGTCTCTATGAATGCTGACACGTCTCGGAGCTGACGAGCATCGCCGCGAATGATTTCGTAGGCTGTCTTCAGCCTCTCTTTCTGCATGCCGTCATCTCACCGGTTGTTGCTGCCATGCGAAACGGGTTGCCCACCTGGTGAACGCGCTTAGTCGTCGCTGAGGCCCCGCTGTTCCAAAGCATTGTGCAACAACGGTTCGATCTCTCGCCGGATTGCCTCGTTTGCGTATCCCGCCCAAGCAATATCAGCCTTGACATCTAATGGAGCGCTTAGGGGTTGGCCTCGTTCATCAGTTACGATGACCCCTGCCTCGCGCGCAATCAACTCTGTACACATGTCGTAGGGGTGGCAACAAAGCCCAAGCCCCAAGCCCTGGCGCTTCAGAACCGTTTCGATCAAAGGGCGTAAGTCCGCCACGAAGCGGTCGTGTCCCATTATCAGTTCGTAAAGCTGGCCGCCCGATGAGAGATATTGATCCTCGAAGCAATGCGCTTTTCCCGGCTCAACTGGCCCAAGCGCGCCCTGCACGATCTCTTCGTCAATAGCGGCCAGTTCATCGCGTGCTCCAGGGAAGAAGCGTGCGATCATCGCAAACCCGTGCCGGATGGTCGTGGCGCGGGAGGGTCGCAAAGCGAGAGCCTGACGCTCGTTAGTGATTCGATTAAATCGTTCTGCGTGTGCACCCTCCCCGCGCACGGCCCAAAGTGTATCGCTCAGATGTTGCTTAACCAGCGGCAACTCGGTTTGTACCGCGAGTTCAATCTCTTGCAGGTTTGTCTCTGCGCCGCGGTTTCTAGCCACGCCCGTCAACACCCAGGCACTTCTTTTCTGATACATGAGACCGCGCGTCCCGTCAATCGGATCAACGATGACGCGCCAAACAGCATCTTCCTCCGGATTCCCTCTGGGCAGTACCAGCTTGCCACCCTCGATCCCTTCTGCAATCAACACCAGCGGTGCGAGGCTCGCCACTTCGTTCTCGAACATGTCGACGAGGAGCTCTTCACTGACGCGGTCTACCGCATAGATTGTATCCCCCTCCGACTCATCGTCTGAGATTTCAGCGAGTTGCTCGACCGACGCTTTCTGACACTCAGCAACCACGGCATCACGTACCCGCTCGTGAATGCGGCGAATCGGGCCAAGTAATTCCCTCGCGTCGCCAGCAGGACTGCTCATGCTTGCTCCTGGAGGGCGTGCTTATAATGAATATCCGGCTGTGCCCGCAGTTCGGCCGCTTTTTCCTCTGGCGCAGTGTCGGAAAGGAAATTGCCGCCACCAATCTCCGGACCTGCGAGATACTTAAGTAGGTTCGGCCGACGCAGCGGCGGGTGGAACTCGACGTGGAAATGGAAGCTGGAGTAGTCGCCGTTGTCAGTTGGCGCCTGGTGTAATGGCATCACGTACGGGAACGGCATTCGCCAAAGGTTATCGAACCTAACCAGCACTTGATTGAGCAAGGCGGCGAAGTCGCGGAGCTCATCGGGCCGAAGTGTCGCGATGCTCGGGTGTGTCGCCTTTGGAGCCACAAAGACCTCGTAGGCGTAGCGAGCGAAGTAGGGGATGAAAGCAATAGCAGAATCGTTCTCGCAGATAACACGTCGACCGTCTTCGATCTCTGCCTCGATCACATCCTGAAAAAGAATCCGTCCTGTTTCGCGCAAATGGCGTGCACTAGTGCGGGCCTCAGTCTCGATGGTTTTGAAAACAAAGTTGGTTGCGTAAATCTGGCAGTGTGGATGCGGATTAGAAACGCCAACTGCTTCGCCCTTGTTTTCAAATATCAGCACGTGCTTTATGCCATCATGACTGCCAAGTTCTCGGTATTGCTCTTGCCAAACTCGAAGGAGGTTTTCAGTTTCGCTGAGTTCAAGCTCGGCGAGGGCGAGACTGTGATGTGGACTGTAGCAGACTACACGCGCAATTCCACGCGCGGGCTGATTCTGGTAAATGCCCGCTGGACGAAGAAGGTTTTGCGGCGCTTCCATGCCCACGCTTGGGTGGTCATTATCGAAGACGAAGGTGCCGGTGTAGTTGTCGTTTCGTACCCCGCTCACGCGGACATTGCCGGGGCACAAGTAACAGTCGGCAGCATAATCGGCCAACGCTCCTTCCTCGTGCTCAAGCGTTTCGCCGCTCCAGGGGCGATTCTGCCGGTGTGCTGCTACGATTACCCACTCCTCGCGCAGCGGATGCCAACGTTCTTCCCAGTACATAGCCGTTAATCAAAGACTGTCGACGAACCTATGTTAGCGGTTCACGGGCGTTTGGTTTTTGTTTCTGCCCTTTCACGTAACGTGAGCGCACAAGTGCGCGGGCTAAACGGGCGTTTTGTGAGCGCACAAGTGCGCGGGCTAAACGGGCGTTTTGTTTCGTCGTCGCTCATCCTTCATTCACGCCAGCGCGATCTGTAGACGCGTTACAGATGCGGGCGGAAAACTGAAAGAGACTGAGTCGGGGGTCATCTTCACTTGCTGGTCGCGGGGTTCTACCGCATGCAGATCAGCAAACGTGTTGTGCGCATGAACGTCCGCGTTCGTCAGGACGCGCGCCTGCGCGGAGGCCGCACGCGCGCCGCGAATCGCTATTTCCGTTTCGCGCGACTCACTTAGGTGCGGGTTCGTTACGGTAAGCGTCAATTGCTTGCCGGTTACCGAGGCGGAGCCCGCCAGGCCCCAAAACTCCGCGGGCTTCTCAACTCGCGTGTAGTGCACCTCCGGCGCGCTGAAAACGGCGCGAACTGATCTTCCGCCCATGTGCGGCATAAACATCTCGAAGACGTGAAAGGTCGGCGTGAGAACGAACTTTTCCTCATGCGCGAGAAACAGCGAGTGTAGGCAGTTAATTAGCTGCGCGACGTTAGCCATCGCAACCTTATCAGCATGGCGGTTGAAAGTGTCGAGCGTGAGGCCGGCTAGCACAGCATCACGCATAGTTGATTGCTGGCCAAGCAGGTGCGACGGATGTACCTCAGTGCCTGGTTTATACCATGCACCCCATTCATCGACAACAAGTTTCACGCGGTGCTGCCGATCATACTCGCCCATGATTGTCCAGTGCTGCGTGATGAGCGATTCCATGCGGTCGGCCTCGCGCAGCAACTCGTAATATTGAGCCGCATCGAAATTCAATGCGTCGCCCTTCGCCGCGAACCAGTCGTTGATCTTGCCAAAACCGAGATTCCATGCGTAGTGGTGCAAGCCAAAGCCATAAATGCCGCCGAACAGTCCCCGGTTCTTTTCCGCAGTCTTCGAGAAGAAGCCGCGAGTCCAGTTGAAGTCGTCAACGTTGGCACCCGAAGCGACGAACCTCAGATCGACGCCATAGCGTGGAACGGCAGCTGTGAAGCGACGATACTCGGCAGCATATTCTTCGGGCGTGAAGTTACCACCACAACCCCACGATTCATTCCCGACTCCCCAGAAGCGTACGCCGAAGGGATCCCGGCTTGGAGTGTCGCTGGCGGCGCGACGCTCCGCTGCTGTTGTTGAGCCGGCTGGCGAGTTGCAGTACTCGACCCACTCGGAGAACTGCTGCGCGCCGAGACCTCGGAGGTTAGCGGCGAGGTACCCTTCCGCCCCCACCAACTGGCAGAAGCGAAGAAACTCATTCGTCCCAAACTGATTCGTCTCATACTTCCATGGACCGTCGGGTGCACCCTTCGGCCATTCGGGAGCAGTCGCCCAAAAGTTTGTTCGACGCGGACGACTGCTACGTGACCCGGTGCCGTCACGCCAGTCATAGCTGTCAGCAAAGCAGCCTCCGGGCCAGCGAATGACTGGAGCGTTGATGCGCTTGAGGGCTTCGACAAGCGCGGTGCGGATGCCGCCAGTGTTTGGTACTTTCGAGTTCTCGCCAACCCAGATGCCGTCGTAGACCACGCCTCCCAGATGTTCAGCGAAATGTCCATAGATCTCGCGATTGATGGTGCCGATCTCTTCGTCGATCAACACCTCGATGCGGGAGTCCGCGGCGCGAGCTGAACGCGCGAAGCCTGTCGCGCGGCTCGCCACCAATCCAGCGCTAATGGCAACTGCGCCGCGTAAGAATTCACGTCTTTTTACTTTGATCATTCGCTTGATCCGCCTGCCTAAATCCGCCGTTACTGTTTCAAAGTTTGGATCGCAACCGAGTCCCAGTTGTTCTCCGAAGATCCAAAGCCGTAAAGCATGACTTTGAAGTTCGACGACAAGCCGCGCGCCGTGCTCTCGAGCCCGACTTCACGGTTGAGCATGAAGTAAATTTTCTCTCCGCGACGTGCAATCCCCAGCCGTGGCGACTTTTCTTTGGTCGCTAATTTGCCGTTGTCAACGCGCGACATTCTGCCATCGACGCTCTGCCACGCCTCGAAGATGCCGTCACTTCTGAGAAGCCATTCAATGCGATTGGCAGGGTTGCCGTCGAACAGGACTGTCAAGATTGCAAACCCCGGTGGAAAAGATTCTTCTCCAGGCTGCGGCGTGCGGGGTCCCACCTTGACGAGCGCAGCCTCGACATAGAAACGATCGCCGTGAAAAGTCTGCTTGCTGCGCACGCCAGACCGTGAACCTCCACCGCCTCGCATCCTCAGTTGTTTGTCTTTCACCTCGATCTTGCCACCACCTCCGCCTTCGAAAGTAAATGGTTCCCACTTCGTTTCGTCGAGCCGGTCGCCGTCAAAATCGTCACCCCATTCTTCGATCGCTGGTTGTGATGCGGGCGTCTGCGCGGCGGCCGGGTTCTGGCTCTGCGCCGCAGCTTGCTGTGCAGCAGCGCCGAACAGTACGAGTGTTAGCGCGAGCCCAAAGACCTGGCCCATTTCCCTCAGTCTTATCTGCATAGTGACTCCGCAGGCATCACAAATAAATTCAGAAGCGGACGTCGCTTAGTCTCTTCACCACCTCGCGCAGCTCCTTCTCCTCCCGCTCCTTTTGCGAGTCGCTCAAACGCTTGAAAGTGGCCATTGCCGATTCAGCTTCCGCTGTGCGTTTGAGTCTTGCGTAGGCGCGTCCTAGTTGGTAATAGGCTTCGGCCACGTCTGGGTCTAACCTAATCACCTGTTCCAGTTCAGCGACCGCCTCCGTCCAACGCTGCGCCCGCATGAAGAGTTTGCCAAGAGAGAGATGGGCGGGCGTGAATGTAGGATCTAACTCCGCGGCACGCTTGAGATGAGTTTCAATAAGTGAAGCATCCGAATCGGATTGTTTGAGCATTGCCTCCGCAATCAGGTGATGGACAACGGCCAGTTTAGGGTCCACGCGCAAAGCGTTCTCGTAGAGCGCGACCGCCTCTCCGTAGGCGCCCGCTTTGGCGCGAATGAGTCCAAGGTAGGCCATGGCCGGGGCGAATTTGGGATCAAGATCCATGACCCGCTTCAGCGCCCGTGACGATTCTTCGTCCTTATCAAGTTTGAAATACGCAAATCCGAGTGCAAACCAGAGGCGCGACGATGATGGAAACGTCTTGAGCGACTCTTCAAGTCTTATAACCGCGGCCGCCGGGGCATTTGTGTTTGTTAAGAGAATCGCATAATCGAAACGGTACTTCTCTGACTGCGGGTCGCGCTGAATCGCAAGCCGCATGGCCGGGATCGCGTTTTCCGGATGACCGCTTTGCTCGTAGACATCGGCGAGTAGGGCGTAGACTGGGGCCGCATCAATTCCGCGCGCGACTGCGGCTTCGAGCGTCCGTCCCGCAGCCGGCAAATCCTTAGCTGCGAGGTAAACCCGCGCCAGCTTCACTACCAACTCCGGATTCGCAGGCTCGGTTGTTGAGGCCGCAGTTAGCTCCGCCTCTGCTTCTTTCAACAATCCTGCTTCGAACAACGCGCTCCCGAGTTCGGAACGCGCAGCGGCGGTCTGTGTCGGAGTACCGTTTTCCACGGACAGACGGTCAGCGTATTCGTGGTAGTAGGTTGACGCTGCAGGAAAGTCCTGGAGACGTAACGAGATGACGGTCAAGGCGCGGGCTATTTCTACGTCTGGCTTGATCGCGTAAGCACGCCTGAACAAGTCAACAGCCGCACGCAAATCGCCAGGCGTGCCTGCCGCGAAACGGATCTGTGCGAGGTTGACAAGAGCGTTGGGCTGCTCGCGGTCGAGTTTTAGCGACTCCTCGAACTGAGCAGCGGCGAGACTGAGCTGCCCCATTCGCATCAGTATCGCTCCGTAGTTGTTTCTGGCGGATGCAAGCAATGGGTCGGCTTTGACCGCGGCGGAGAAATGTTGCTCTGCCTCTTTCAAGTTGCCGGCGCCATCGGCAATGATGCCGAGATACGTGTGAGCCGTCACTTCGTCAGGGTTAAGACTGAGTGCTTTTTGAAACGAGTCGCGTGCGGAAGCCGTGTCGCCACGTTCAAACGCAGCGACGCCGTCGGCAACGAGTTGCTTTGCTTGTCCAGCGCGAAGCGTAATACTTCTTGGGGAAGCTGAAACCGTTTGTGCGCGGCACACGCTTCGCTCAACGGGCCACGTCGTGATGACAAACACGGCGAGCAGCAAAAGCGAATTAGTCTGGCGCACGATGGACATGGCCCCGCGAGGTCGAAAATGTAAGTTGAACTCGAACGGTGGAATTTGGATCACACCAAACATGGAGCGCAGCCCGTTC
Organism: Pyrinomonadaceae bacterium; assembly: GCA_036506395.1. Lineage (GTDB taxonomy): Bacteria > Acidobacteriota > Blastocatellia > Pyrinomonadales > Pyrinomonadaceae > DASXRU01. Next base: position 19,463 of record DASXRU010000140.1, read on the forward strand.
GATTTCTGCTGCGCTCCCCGTGGTCCCTTCGCGCGTGCGACTAAAACACGAATCGACCGCCCACCTGAATCCGGCGCGGCTGGAAGATGTCGGCATTGCGTGATGAGATGCCGAAGTTCACGTCGTCAACGTTGACGTTCGGCAAGCCATAACGCCCGCGGTTGAAGAGGTTGAAGATTTCCGCACGTATCTCGAAATAGGTCGTTTCAGTGACCTTAGTCTTCTTCATGATGCTGAAATCCTCGGTGTAAAACGGCTGTCCGCGCAAACCTCCGTAAGTCGGCGCAGCATTGCCGAAAAAGCGAAGGGGATCGGCGTAAAAGGCAGCGTACGCGGGATTGACCGTGGCACCCCCGTCAAGCGAGAAGGCCGGTGCCGCGCGGAAATCCAACGGCCGTGAAAAGGCCCCTGGGTTGAGGTAACGATAGTCTACGGCGCCCGATGGGTTACCGGTGTAGAACGGTTGTCCCGTAACGTTAGGCCGCAGGTTACCCAGGAAACCGACGAGCTGGAGGAAGTCTCGCTGGCCGCCCGCAAGAAATGGAGTTACGGCTGGGCCACTGCGGTAGCGGTGGATACCTGTGATCTGGAAACCACCGACTACGCGATCGACCCATCCAGCCTGATTAAGGAAGCGCCTGCCCTTTCCGAAGGGCAACTCGTAGATATAGTTAAAGACGAGCGAATGCGGGGGAATACTCGGAGAAACTGAACGCAGCGAATGACGGTCAAAGGGGTTCTGGATCACTCCGTTGAGCGGAGAGTCACCGAAGATGTCTTCGCCGGCGTCGGTAATCAACTTCGCGAAGGTGTAAGACAAACCAGCCTGTAAGCCCTGCGAAAAGCGCCGCGTGAGGTCAAACTTCCCAGCGTTGTAGAAGCTCTGGCCCTGGCTCTCAAGCCGATTGTTGATGATCCCATACTGTGGAAACGCTCGGAGCGATTGAGCAACTGTTCCGGCAAACGCACCACCCTGGCTAAAGAAACCAGGATAGGGCGGGTTCGCGACCGTGGCGAGTTGGAAGCCCAGGCCCGCCGCAAAGGCGCGTTCGGTCGGGGTCACCGCAGACAATTGTTTTGAAAGCAACGGCAGGCCAAGCTTGAGCGCATCGATCGGCACCTTGTTGATCGGATCGAAGTTGGAACGCAGCCGTGTTCCTTTGCTTCCGATGTAGCTCACCTGGGCGGCGAGGTTCCAAGGCAGTTGACGCTGTAGGTCAAGGCTGTATTGGACAGTCCGTCCGGTCTTAAAGTTCTTGTCGAAGAAGTCGAGGTCATTTCGGTCGAGCTGGCCGACAACCTGATCGTTTGGGTTGGCCGCAGGCACTGATGGGTAGTTGTCGAGCGTGATGAAGGCGTCGAGGCCTCCGTTGATGTTGACAGCGCCCGGGCTGTAGCCGAGCACTCCGGTGTTGCCAAAATCGTTATAGATTACGGGGGCATAATAGATGCCGTAGCCACCGCGCACGACCGTCTTTTCGTTGAGTGAATATGCGAAACCAACACGTGGTCCAAAGTTTGTTTTATCCGGATTCACGAGGCCGAAGTTGGCCGCCTTCAGACCCCCCTGCCCGATTGCTCCTACGACCGCTCCCAGTCTCCCGCCCGCCGCTGGGTTTGGCGTGTCCGGGTCGAAGCCGCGCAGGAAGCCGCGGGCTTCTTCACGCGGCCGGCCGTAGTCATATCGTATGCCAATGTTTAGCGTCAGTCGCGGTGTGACCTTAACGTCGTCCTGCACAAAGAAAGCGTCGGAGAAGAAGCGTAGCGCAGGATCAATAGTTTGGTTACTGTTGAATGAAAACTCAGGTCTGCCGGTGATCACGCTGGCGATGGGCCAACCCTGGTTGAAGTCGCTCGTATTCGCGGTCTGGTTGCTTCGGAAATTGAAATTGCCGCCGATGTCAAAGTGAGCAGCATTGTTTAATTGCTGGATGCGCACTTCGCCGCCAGCTTTCACGGTGTGTCGGCCACGGATGTACGTAGTGGAGTCACTCAAGTGGACTGAATTATCACGGACTCGATTATCAAAAAACGTTGACCCGCCGGGTTGGTAGGCGCGGGGATCAGTCGAAGTCACCTCGTTACCATAGCCAGGAAAACCTATGAGCGGTAAACCAAAGTTCTGCGTCGCGTTCGGACGCAGGCCGAGCGAACTGGCCGGTATGCCGCGCGAAAAGTTACGGTTCTGCACGTCAGAGCGTGAGAAGCCGGCATTGAAGTGGTTGATCAGAGTAGGCGTCAAAGTCCAGTCGTGCTGCAGTCGGGCGTAATATGACTTGAAAATCTGGTTCCAAACACCTTGAGCAACAAACGGTTCCGGGAAGCGTGGAAAACCACCTTTGACGCTCGGCAGCTTTCGGAAGGTATAGCTGAAGTTGAGTGACTGCCGGTCCGTCAGGTTGTGCGTAATCTTCGCAACATAATAGTTCGTTTTGGCGGTCGCATTGCTCGAAGCACGATAGTTGTGGAAAACGGTCGAGCCGTTCGGCCCGGTCTGGTTCGGCAGCGGAAACAGATTGACGAAATTCCGACCGACAGGCGAGATCCGCGCGCCGCCCAGATAGAGATCCAGCCGGTTACCCGGAATCGGCGTGCGGGATCCCGCCGGTTGCGCCGGGTCAAAAATCTGGACTGGGCCGCCGAAGAACTGAAGCACCTTCGGGTCGGTCAACAGTTCTCCAAAATCTCCGTTGCGCATCCTCAAGGTTGGAACGCTCACGTCCACCGTCTGCGACTGAGAAGTGCGGTAGCCGCCATAATTGAAGAAGAAGAATGTCTTGTTCTTGCCGCTCCAGATCTTTGAACCACCTTCGCCGAATCGTGGCAGGTAGACAGGCCCGCCGACGCTGAAGCCATAATCGAATTGACGATCGCGCGGCTTTTCGAGGCAAGGCGTTCCTAGTTGCTGGCACCCACTCTGAGCATTGAGAATTCGGTTGCGATCAATGTTGGCATTCAAGGCCTCATTGATATGGAAAAGGTAGGCTTCGCCGTGGAAGTCATTGCTGCCGGTCTTAATTGTGAAGTTGACTACGCCGCCCGAGGAGTTGCCGAACTCCGCCGAGTAGCTACCTGTCGAGAGCGTGAATTCCTGGAAAGCATTCGGACCGGGCGCTACCTCAGAAAAGAACGTGCCGTTCTCGCCGCGTCTGGTTTGTGCGCCGTCTATAAGAATGTCTGCGCCCAGGCCCTGACCGCCATTGATGCGGAAGTTGGTAGCGTTGGTGCCTGTGCTGCCGGAGGTTGCGCCTGTCCCGGTTCGGTCATTTGATACGACGCTGCTGTCGAGGAAGATGAACGACAGCGGCGAGCGTCCGCCGCTCTCGGCAGCAACCAGCAGCGGTAATTCACGCACCTGCCGTTCGCTCACGTTGAGCTGCTGCACCGGCGTTTCGGTTTGCAATATTGGTCCGCTATCAGCGGAAATGTTTACCGTGTTGCCTATTTCCCCGACTTCCAGTGTGACATCCACCGTGCGGGTAATCTGTACGGCGATCTTGATACCTTCAACTGTCGCAGTCTTGAAGCCGGTTGCCTCGACTTTTAGGTTATAACTCGCGGCTGGTAACTGCGGGATGGTGAAGTTTCCCTCATCGTTGCTACTAGTCTCGCGAACTTCGTTAGTGCCAACGTTGGTGGCGCTCACCTTCGCATTCGCTACCAGCGCGCCGGCCTGGTCCTTCACTCTCCCAGTTATCGCGCCCCGATCGTTTTGAGCAACAATTGGCGAAACACACGCAAGTAACACCACTAACAGGCCCACGAGATTTAGAGTACGGTATTTCATTGCTACCTCCCGGAAAAATAGAAACGCAAGAAGGAAATTCCGACGGAACAGTAGAGACGTCGACCATCAGTCAACGCCAGGTTCATCCTCTAGAACACTTACAGGACGACTCGTACTTGTCCTCTCCAACCAGTCGGGGAGGCGAGCCGCACTGAAGGGGGAGAAGTTCTAAACCCGTTACTATTTCAAATCTATAAAAATAGGCCCTTAAGCCAGGCTGAACGCTGGCTAAAGTTGCACATGGCCATGAGTAAAGTTTTCCGAATCGCTTAAAGGTTGTGTTCGTTTACACCACAAATGAGCATCAAGTCAAGAGAAATCTCCCGGGTGGGTGTTCAAATTCACAATCTGGGGCAAAAAGTGGCCAGTCCAATGAGGGGGTTTCTAGACTTGAGTCTCGCGAGAGTCGGGCGGGGGCAAGCGCACCTTCCCAACCCCGAGTTGATGAGAGTCGACCTTTTAATCTCAGCGAGAATGGCTTTCAACGTAAACGCAAACGAGCAAGTTTAGGAGTCTCAAGGTTGGGAAGGTGGGCTTGCCCCCGCCCGACTCTCGCCATAGTTCAAGTTTTGAACTATTAAACAACCCTCTCTACAGTGCCTGAAAATCTGATCTGTTCGGCGTGCTACACTTCGCGCGCCTGAGTCAATTAGCCAAACACAACGAACTTCATGCACTTCAAAAAAATCCTTTCACCCAAGGTCCTCTTAGTCCTTTGTGTTCTGCTCACCTCTGCAGCAAGTGGTTGGCAGCAAGGACCTACCGTTCAGCCTCAGGAACTCCAGGGAGATATCCGTCAGGTTCACGATCCGGGCATTATCAAGGACGGCGATACCTACTATCTTTTTTCAACGAGGGCGGGTATCGCCGTCCGTTGCTCAAAAGATCTTGTCAGCTGGCGGTTGTGCGGCGACGTCTTTGCTCATCTGCCCCAGTGGGCCGTGAAAGATGTCCCAGGTCTCAGAGGTCTATGGGCCCCAGACGTTTCGTATTTTAATGGTAAGTACCACCTCTACTATTCCGTTTCGACCTTCGGAAGCAATCGTTCCAGCATCGGCCTGGCAACAAATCAAACGCTCGACCCAAACAGCAGCGAATATAGGTGGCAGGATCAAGGGAAGATAATTAGTTCATACCCGACGGACGATTGGAACGCAATAGATCCCAACATCGTCCTGGATGAGGAGGGTCAACCCTGGCTGTCTTTCGGAAGTTTCTGGAGTGGTATCAAACTGCGTAAGATTGATCCTGAAACAGGTCAGCTTTCAGCCAGGAACACAACACTCTATTCGCTAGCGAGCCGTCCGCGCACGCCGGAGTCGCCTGGCGCAATCGAAGCTCCCGCCATCATCCGTAAGAACGGGTATTACTACCTGTTTGTCTCATTCGACTTCTGCTGTAGAGGAGTGGCGAGCACTTACAATATTCGCGTCGGTCGGTCGCGGCTATTAACTGGGCCATACGTGGATCGAGCTGGCAAGCCTATGATGGAAGGTGGAGGCACGATCGTGGTCACAAGCGCTAAGCGTTGGCATGGACCAGGGCACTGCGCGGTCTTGCAGGAGAGAAGTGGCGACAAGCTCGTGTATCACGCCTATGATGCAGATGCACGCGGCACTCCTACGCTCCGGATCGCCCCGATCGTTTGGGACGCCGCCGGCTGGCCCACTGTTTCACCGTCTGATGATCTGCCTTAGTATTGAAGGGACAGATCATTTTCCATTTCTCATTTCACATTTTCATTTGTCATTGCGGAAGGTACGGTTGCGCGCCCTTACACTTCACTTTGCAGGAACGCGCCACGCGTACACTGGGACCGCGGGCGTCCCGCCCGCAATGAGCGCGCATCGCGAACAACCGATTCGATAGTAAGTGCAATAGAAAAAACGAGGCAGCGCGCCATCACCCGGTGACGCAGCCCAAGATGCTTACGCGTCAGCAAAACTGATACACAAGCGTTGTCAACCTAGTGTCACCTTCTTCACGCGAGAATAGCGAACGGGTTGTTCGCGCTGCGCGCGCTCAGTGCGGGCGACACGCCCGCGCTCCCAGTGATACGCGTGGCGTATTCCCCCAATGTGCAGTGTAAGGAGGCTCAGCCATGTCTTCCACGAATGACAAATGAAAAATGTGAAATGTGAAATGAGAAATGGAAAGTAGGGTCAACGTCGCCGCACAGGACACTTCGTTAGGACTTAAGCGCGAAGTACTTCAATTCCCTTGTCGACAAACGGCGCGATCTCGTCGTCTGTTGCGCCTTTATCCGTTATGAGGATATCGATTTCGTCCGCTGGCCAGATCAGAGCTGTGCCGATTTCTCCGATTTTTCGTTTATCCGCAACCACGATGCGCTGACGAGCCTGACGCATCATTGCGCGATGGATCGTTGCCTGCTCCGGGTAATTCGTCGTCAGACCATGCTCGATATGGATCCCGTCCACGCCGATGAAGACCTTGTCGACGAACATTTCTCCAGCGTTCTGGATCGCTGGTGCTCCCACAAGTGCGAACCAGTCCCCGCTCAGGAAACCTCCCGTCACAAAAACCTTCAAGTCGTCGCGGTGACTGAGCTCCATCGCAACGTTTACAGCATTTGTCAGTATGGTAATTCCTTTGTGAAGACAGACACTGCGGGCCACCTGTGTCGCTGTCGTACCGGCGCCTATGGCCAGGATGTCGCCGTCTCGCACAAGCTCCGCAGCAACGAGACCAATGCGGCGCTTCTCGGCGCCGTGCTGTCGCTCCTGCTCGTGAAAATAAGATGTGTGGCGAAACGGTTCATACAGTAACCGCTGGATAGGTACGGCGCCGCCGTGACTGCGACGAAGTAACCCACGTTGTTCGAGCACGCCGAGATCACGACGGATTGTGGTGGGTGAGACTTTGAGTCGTTTCGCAAGATTGGCTACCGAGATTTTTCCGGCACGCAGCAACTGCTGCAAGATAAGCTGAGCGCGTCGCTCAGTTGCAGACAGTTCGTCTGCCATCCGAATTTTATGGGCTAGTTCAGTGCTCACAAGTGACCCTCTGGCCCTCAAGCAAACGCGTAGCAGAAAAAGCGACACTACGGAAGGAAAGGTCTGAGAGGCGCGGCTCGAAGAATCCGCAATGGGCTCGAGAGTTCGCCCCGCAGATCCACTCCTTGCCGCGGCATCTTATTGCGTTGCCGAGTCAGCGTCAAATCGCTACTTCCAAGCCTGCGAGCACCTCGGGCAAGCGAGCGGCTGTTTACTTAGTCTTGTGGCGGTTCGATTAGCTTGAGGATTACGCTTTCCTGATTGCGCTGGAGACCCCTCAAGTTGTCGGCTCGGGCAAACATTCTTTTTGCCGCTTCCTTATCGCCCAGTTTTGCGTAAACGAGACCAAGCTGATAATTCGCGCGTAGGTCGTTGGCGTCAAGTTGAACGGCCCGTTCTAGTTCTGCCTGGGCTTCAGCGTAGTTCCCGGCTTCGCGATAGGCAGCTCCCAGCGCAGCATGAGCCGCTGCGTGGTCAGCGTGCGAGCGAACGACGCGCTGGTACGTCTCGATAGCGGCGGCGCGGTTCCCGGCTTTCTCAAAACTCACGCCAAGCAAGTATTCAGTGTCGGGATCCGGTTTGAGATTAAGACTGCGTTGAAGTGCCGCCTGCGCTTCCGTGAATTGGTCCTGGCGGAGTAACGCCGCACCAAGGAGATAGAAGCCTGCGGCGTCCTTCGGTTGCGAGGCGACATAACTTTTCATTAGACGCGCCGTCTCAACTGCCTCGCCCTTTCTCCAGCGCACTGCCGCTAGCGCATAGAGATAAGCTGGTTGCTGAGGATAGGCGCGGTACAACTGCTCGAAGGCCGGGAGCGCGTCGAGAAGTAGATCCATCTTGAGGGCCGTTACTCCGAAGTCATAGAGCACGCCGGGAGCGTCAGGAGCAATGCGGCGGGCTTGAAGCAGGTGGGCTAGCGATTTTTCGAGTTTGCCCGTTGCCCGCGCAACATTTGCCAGTGCACGTAGAGTTGGGACGTCATCAGGCTTAGCTTTTAACGCTCCCTCAAGATACTCCTCGGCCTTATCATATTCTTTCCGCGCGGCATTAATTACACCAAGCCCATACAGCACGGGAAAAGATGCGGGTGTTTGCCGGTCGGCCGTCTCAAGAAGATCAAGAGCTTCTTCGCTCAAACCGCCTTTTGCAAGGAGCAGCGCGAATTCTGCCTGGGTCTCCGGCTTGCCAAAGACTGATTCCCTAAAATCGCGCGCTAGCTGCCGAGCTTCTTCGAGCTGGTTAAGACCAAGCAGCGACCTAAGTAATAGGGGGAAGTAATCTTCACCAGCTTCGGAGCTTGGAACAAGTCGCAAATACTCCAGCGCCCTCTGATAGTCACCACGGTCTGCAGATAGCGTAGCTATATTCAGATTGATCTCTGCGCGTTCAGGGGCTAGGCGATGCGCCGCCAACAGGATCTGCATTGCCTGCTCTGGTCGCTTTGTCGTGAGAAGTAGCTTCCCGAGGTTGATGTGTGCACCGACGTGCGAGGGCGACGCAGCGAGGGCTCGGCGAAATAACCGTTCAGCATCAACTGGCTTCTGTTCCTGGGCGCGCACGACACCCAGCAGATTGAGGGCGTCCGCGTCGTTTGGCGACGCAGCAAGCACGGAATTGAGGAGACTCGTGGCCTTTGATAATTGGCCCTCACTAATTGCCGTAACTGCTTCCGCTAAACGGCTGAGATTGATATCGCTGCTGTTTCTGGTCTGGGCCTGTAATGGTGCGACCGCGACCAGCAGGACAAAGAGCGCGGCTGCTTTTCTGAGGCGCCGCGCTACAGGCCACCTTACGCCGATGTGATACCGGGAGGAGTTTTCTGAAATAGTGCTCGAACGGCGCATAACATTCAGTGGCGAAATTCAAGTCGTACCCTGGTTTGCGCACCCATCAGAACCGGGAGCGGTAGCG
>DASXRU010000141.1:0-9645 GCA_036506395.1 Pyrinomonadaceae bacterium
CCCGGGTGGCTGTGCCAGCCGGTGCTGCCTCCTGGTCCAATCACGATTTGCTGCATGACTGTCTGCTGAGCATCACGCACGTTAATGACTTCTTGTGGCCCTCCGTCGACCTTGAACTTGATGTCCACCGGATCTACGAAGCCTGCCCTTGCCACGACTGTTGAGCTCACAATCCCGGAGGGCGGAGTCGCCAGAGCCGCGCCGGCAAACGCACAGACGCCAGTTACCGTCAATAGAATCGCCAATCGCCTCTTAGTTATTGTTGCCTTCATCATTCCTCCTTTGTTGCCACCGATAATCATTTGAACGGTCCAGCTGCGCGGGTGGCTTATTCAAGAACGCGCGGGCTCGACCACTAACTCTCTGCACGTTAAGGCGGGAAAGGCCTGCGAAAACGCTAAAGGCCAGAATTTTTTTTTGCGACTACGGTGAGAATTAATCAGAGGTCTGGTAGGTCGCCGGCAGATGTGGCTACTGGAAGAGTCTCGGACTGTCCACGCAACGCTTTAGCGGGCGATCCAACTCGTTGGTCCACCAGAGCAGCGATCATTCGACAACAAACAAAGCGGGTATGGCCCAAATCGTACGCCAGGCCTTTCGACATCGGGGCTTCGACGGTTTCGGCAACACGCCAGCTTGACTGCCGAGAACCTCCTCACCGCTGCCCCGTTCCAGCACTCCTTCGAAGATCGGCTGGAACAACTTGGGTGACGAAGAGGCGATCGATTCCAGTTGATCAGGGCACCGTGTCGAACACGATTTCGGTGTCGCCGTTGCAGCTCTGGGGAAAGGACACTGCATCTTGCTTGATTTCGACCCCAAGTTGGTTGAACGCCGGCGGATGCACCGCAATGATGACGCGATCGATCCCGCGCTCCACGGTCTCGGTCAGTTGCGTGCGAACACCCGGATCGACAAAGCGTAGCTCGGCGGCGGCGAACCGGTCCCGCCTGTTGATCTTAAGGATCGTAATGGCGGTCTTGCCCCCCGTACTGTTATCGACGTTGATCAAATAGGGAATTCCCTGCGTGATCGGCTGATCAAAGTATGGCATCGCCCTTCCTCCGTTATGTGCGGATGTACTGTATTTGCGAAGTTCTCTGAGAACCAGTTAAGTGTTCATGCCACAGAGAGCTTTGCGGAGTGATCAAAAGCGCCCTTGGAGGAAACGAAAAACGTCTCCTCGGCGGCAAACGTCTTTGCCGAATGATTGTTCGGCGCCACGAGCGACGCGAGTTGATCGTCGAGCGGTCGATCGAACGGATCGTGGGGCGTGGCCCAACGATCGGTCCTGGTGGATCTGGGAATAATCGTGGCTGGGCCATCCGCGAGAACCGCATTAGCCCGGGCCATCGTCACGGCCCGTGCGGTCGTTTGGATAATCTCGTCCTTCGTGAGAGTGGAGCCTTCCGCATAGCCCCAACCGCCCGTGTGAACGACGCCGACGCCGAAAGTTAGCCGTTCGCTCTCGATCTCGGGCAAAACGGAGATTGTTCCATTCGGTCCGGATCCCGCCCGACGCGAGATGTATCCATTGCGCCAACGCTTGATCTCCATGTCTGCGTACGCGCATCCGAGCGCCTTGGCCTTGCCCAGGGCAAAGTCCATCCGCGCCTTGAAGTCCGCCGCAATTGTCGCCTCAGGCCTCCCAATATGCCGGAGCCAGCTGGGGACCAAGCCCCCGATAGCCACGGCGCCGCCGGCCACGCTTATCGTTGTCAAAAACTCGCGCCTTGAGTACTTCACCATGTCCTTCCTTTTAACGGATTCAAAATCGGTGAAAAACATTTCCCGACCGGATTCGTTTCTCTGCTGTGCTTCGCGTTGACCCGAATAAGTTGTCGGCACCCGCTGAAGAGCATCACGCCTTTCATCTCAACAAGCTGTTTCGGGCGAGATCTTGCCTCGTCCAACGCCGCCCCACTAGAATGTGTGCTGCGAAAGCGCTGACAACTGATCGTACCCCCCACTCTTTTGTCATCTCCACCCCTTAAGGCGGGAACGCCGAGCAAAGGCGCTAACGGCGGCGGAAATTTTTAAGACCCTGGCGGGGAGGAGCTGATGGACGCGGGATAGACGTGGTCATTTCTGCGCACAGGGTGTTTGCATGACGACGCACTCGCCGAAAGAGATCACGCAGCTGCTCGTCGCCTGGGGCGACGGCGACGAGTCGGCCCTCGCCGAGCTAACCTCCCTGGTCTACGAGGAGCTCCACCGCCTTGCGCACCATTACATGAGTGGCGAGCGTACGGGCCACACCCTGCAAACCACTGCCCTCGTTAATGAGGCCTACGTTCGATTGATCGATTGGAAGAACGTGCGCTGGCAGAATCGCGCACACTTCTTCGCCGTCTCGGCACAGCTGATGCGACGCATCCTGGTTGACTTCGCGCGTTCGCGCGGCTACCACAAGCGCGGGGCAGGGGCGCGGCCGGTGACGCTCGACGAAGCGATTATCGTGGCTGACGATAGCGGCACAGATATGGTCGCACTCGATGAGGCACTCAATTCGTTGTCCGAACTCGACTCGCGGCAGAGCAAGGTCGTAGAGTTGCGTTTTTTTGGGGGCCTGACGAACGAAGAGGTCGCGGAGGTCTTGAAGGTTTCGGAAGGCACAGTGAGGCGCGACTGGACCCTCGCCCGCGCCTGGCTCCATCGCGAACTGGCAGAAAAGTGATGAGTGATGAGTTATGAGTGATGAGTTAAAACAGTTATCTTCGCAAGTCGCTCATCACTCATTACTCATAACTCATCAGTCATAACCCATCACTCTTTACTGTTTTTATGACGCCTGAACGTTACCGGCAAATCGGCGAGTTGTTCCACGCTGCGCTTGAGGTTGACACGGGTCAGCGCGCCGCGTTCCTCGAACGCGGTTGCGCGGGCGATATGGAGTTGCGTCATGAGGTGGAGTCGCTCATCAACTCGCACGAGGTGGGGAAAGACTTTATCGCGGCGCCAGCGCTCTCAGTTGCTGCTGAAATGCTTGCCACCGGCGAAGCAAACTCACTAACAGGCCAAACGATCGCACGTTATCGCGTGCTGTCACTTGTCGGGACGGGCGGGATGGGACGCGTTTATCTGGCAGAGGATGCGGCGCTTAACCGCCGCGTGGCCTTGAAGCTCTTGCCCGAACACTTCACGAATGACAAAAACCAGTTGCAGCGTTTTCATCAGGAGGCGCGTGCTGCCTCGGCCCTAAATCACCCCAACATCGTTACGGTCTATGAAGTTGGCGCCTGGCAAGGCCGCGATTTCATCGCTACAGAATTCGTTGAGGGTGTCACACTACGAACTCGCATGCGCGGCAGGGGTCTACCGCTCGGCGCCGCCATAGATATTGTGCTGCAAGTGGCCGGCGCTCTGACAGCGGCGCACGCTGCCGGAATCGTCCATCGCGACATCAAGCCCGAGAACATCATGATTAGGCCCGATGGGCTGGTGAAGATACTGGACTTCGGCATCGCCAAGTACGCCGGGCCGAAAGGGGATCGGGACTCGGAGTCCTGGGTTAAGACGGCAACGGGCGTGGTCATCGGTACGACAGCCTACATGTCTCCTGAGCAGGCACGAGGGCAGGAAGTGGACGCACGCGCTGACATCTGGTCGCTGGGCGTCATCCTTTACGAAATGGTCGCGCGTCGGCTGCCGTTTCTAGGGAAGACACCGACCGACCGCTTGGCTGCCATTCTGCACCACGAGCCCATGCCGCTAAGAAAGCTGCGACGCGGCGTTCCCGCCGAGCTCGAACACGTAGTTAGCCGCGCGCTGGCAAAGGATAAGGGTAACCGATACGCGAAGGCCGCCGACCTCGCAGAAGATTTACGCAAGTTGCGGGTGACGCTCGGCGTTGACAGGCCGTTCCGCTTCGCTCTACCAGCGCCGTCTCGGGCGCGACTCTTGTCCGGCCAGCGCAAATCGGTTGCGCTGGCGGCGCTTCTACTTGTCATCGCCGCCGCCAGCGTTGCCTTGCTTGCTTACTTCCGTGTAGGTGCGAGCAGAAGAGGAGCGCAACTGGGTTCCCACCCGGCCGCGATCGATTCCATCGCCGTGTTGCCGCTGGAGAATCTTTCCGGCGACCCGTCTCAAGAATACTTTGCCGACGGAATGACGGACGCGCTAATCGGCGATCTCGCCAAAATCAGAGGGCTGCAGGTTATTTCGCGAACTTCAGCCATGCACTATAAGGGTTCGAAAAAGTCTCTGCGCGAGATCGCCGACGAGTTAAAGGTTGATGCGTTAGTTGAAGGCACGGTTCAGCGTTCGGGTGACCACGTCGTGGTACGCGCGCAACTGATCCAGGCCGCCACTGACCGCCACATATGGTCGGAAACGTACGATCGTGACTTGCGCGACGTGTTGGCGATGCAGGGCGAAATCGCTGAGGCGGTCGTTCGCGAGATTCAGATCAAGCTTGTGCCCGCCGAGCGAGCGCGCCTGACAACTAATCGCCCAGTCAACCGCAAGGCATTTGATGACTACCTGCAGGGGCGCTTTCTGTATTTCAACAAATACACAGACGAGAATTTGCACAGAGCGATAAGTTTTTACGAAAGCGCAATTAAGGAAGATCCCGGTTATGCTTTGGCTTACGTTGGATTGGCCGAGTGTTACGCAGCTCTCGGCACGGAACAGATAAGCGCGCTGCCACCTAAAGACTCGAGGCGCCAGGCAGAGGAGGCAGCCGGCAAAGCTCTTGCGCTCGATAATGAATTGGCTGAAGCTCACGTCGCTCTTGGCTTTGTTAAGCATTTCAATTGGGAATGGGCGGCGGCTGAGCAAGAGTTCAAACTCGCAATTGAGCTAAATCCCAACAGCGCCTTTGGTCACTTACGCTATGGCGCCCTCCTCGTTTCGGAGGGACGGATGCTGGAAGGAGTTGCTGAGGCGAATCGCGCGCAGGAGTTAGATCCCTTTTCACTATCGATCAGCGCGCTGAGAGGATTTCTACTCGAGAACGCGCGCCGCTATGATGAGGCCATTGAGCAATTGCACAGAGTTATTTCGATGGATCAAAACAATTATTCAGCTCACTGGTACCTGGGTCATACTTATGCTGCCAGCGGGCGATTCCAGGAAGCCATTGCGGCTTCTGAAAAAGCCGTGGCTATATCGAGAACCACGGGAGCGCTCGGATTCCTGGGAATGAATTATGGCCTCGCCGGGCGCAAAGCTGAAGCCAAAAAGATCTTGAATGAGCTGCTGGAACTCAAACGTCATCACTATGTGACGCCGCCAGCTCTCGCAAATGTCTATATTGGCTTAGGCGACAAAGACCAGGCGTTCTTCTGGCTGGAGAAGGCATACCAGGAGCAGTCGAACTACTTGACCTGGCTGAAGGTCTTTCCCGCGGATGATCCGCTGCGTTCAGACCCTCGCTTGGATGACCTATTGCGACGTATTGGGCTCACAGCCAACTGAACGCAGCTGAGCGTCCGTGGAGACATTCGGTACCGCTCGGGACGGTAGACTTCCACAGTAACCAAACCTGCTGAGACGCCGGTTTCGGCCAAAATAGACAACGTAGTCGACATTCAGCAGCCGACATCAACACGAGATGCTGCCCGTTGTCGTGACGCGTAGTCGCTTTGAAGTTTCGCCTGCATACTCCTAAACTGCTGCTAATGATTTCAGTTGCCGAAGCTATCGCGATTGTTACTGCGCAAGTAACGCCTTTACCGTCGGAACGGATTACGCTGGCCCAGGCACGTGGGCGCTATCTAGCCGAGGATGTTGTCGCCGATTCTGATCTACCGCCATTCGATCGCTCGCAGATGGACGACTATGCTCTGCGCGCCAGCGTCGCTGGCGTGACCATGGACAACTGCTCCACTGCGTTCAGACCGAAAATGAGGAAGCGTTGTTGGATTTACAGCATCAACGAACCCGCGATAGCGTCTGGCGCGAAAGCTCCATCGGATTTCGGGTTCTGGTCATCCATTTTGGCTTCAGTATCTACTGTCATTCCGAATGTTATAAAAAGAAGTAAGGACAGCGACAGCAGAGTATCTTCTTCTCAGAATCTACCTCTAGCGAGATGAGGGGAAGATGAGGGGGTTATGTGTTTGTACCAAGCCATACGTAACTTGCTTTAACGGCTGAAACGTCGGTAAATAACACTTGGTAACGCGTAGTAGAATGAGGTAAGTACCCAAGAAACAGACTTAAAATCCGTTGACCTAAAGGTCGTGCGGTTCAACTCCCGCCCTCGGCACCATTTCTAATCTCACTGTTTCAAACAGTTGCAGTTCGTTTCAAAAGTTGTGAATCAACAGCATCAGGAGCCAGGGATGCCGCTAAGATGACATCATGAAACGATCTCTAAAGGGTGTGCCCGGAGGTAATAGGCGCCGCGTTCAGCCAGCGGAGTGACAGCTCCGCCGGCTGACAATTTTTTGCCGCTAGACGAGACGTCTTACGGCTGCGGTGGGCCGGTGACCTTAGTCCGCGTGCTGAGGTAGAAGTCGTTGCCCCCAAACCCGCCCGCACGACCCGAGAGGAAATAGAGCTCGGTGCCGTCCCAGGAAAGTGCGGGAGCTCCTTCAAGAGCGGTGGTGTTGACGTTGGGCAAGAGCATGGGTATGGACCATGGATCAAACGTGCTGCCTCGCGTCGAAAACCACAAGTCACGACTCGTAGTGCCAAGCCCGCCCGGGCGTTCGGTGGAGAGAATCATCTCCAAACCATCGCGACGGCGAATCGCCGTGCGCGTGTCGCGGAAGGGCGTGGTGCTGAGCTCATTGTCTCGGGCCACCATTCCCCATGTCCCATCTGCTCCCAACGTAGCCGTGTAGATATCGAAGTCCCCCAGCATTGTGGGTTGATCGCTGCGGGTGAAGTACAGCACCGTCACGCCGGTCGCTTCATCCTGAAAGTGGTTGGGGCCGCCATCGGTGTTTGGAGTGTTAACGAGTATAGTGCTGCCTATCGCACCACACAGAAGACTCTCGTCCGGATCGCGCCCGAAGCGGTTGAGGTTACGTGGTGTTTCCCAACCCAGATCATCGCGGCGGTTCTTGCGATGCGTATAGAAGATATCGCCGCCCCCGCAGTTATCGTTTGCGCGGAAGCTGTGGAAGAAGAGTAAGTGCCCATCGGTAGTAAGGTTGGACCCCAGGTCGTTGGCGTTGGAGTTGATAGTGCAGCCAAGGTTGAACGGCGCCTCCCAGGGAGAGTCCACGCTGGCTCGCTGCGATACCCAGATGTCGAAGCCCCCACATCCGCCCGGCCGTTCGGATGAAAAGTAAAGGCTCAGGCCATCCTTCGATATGGCGGGATGATTTTCGTTGACGGCGGAGTTGATGAGTGGCCCGAGGTTAACCGGCGCCGACCAATCAGAGAATTCCTGTGCGGCAGCGGCGGACGCCATGGCTATCACGACGATTAAACTTGCGAGAGCGATGAGAGAGTTCTTGAGCTTGTACATGGTAATTTCTCCTTTTTGAGAATCGATGTTGATTCTTTGCTCTTGTTCTCATTGCCTTGTCCCCAACAGTTCGTTGTTTCGGACCAAAGCGCGGTAGAATTAGAGCCATCCGAGATTCGTGAACTGAGCTTCAATGCACGACACTGAGTTCAATTCTCGGCAAGACTACCTACCCCCTTACGAACACGTCCTTCGGGAAGTCGGAAAGATCTCGGAAAGAAATCGGAAACTTCGGAAAAGCAGTGATTAGCAGGCCAGCCAAATATTTTTACGAATTCGGCCCGTTCCGGTTAGACCCAGCGGAACATACTCTATTGCGCGAAGGGCAGACCGTTCCGCTTACGCCCAAGGTTTTTGACATTCTCAAAGTGCTCGTTGATAACAGCGGACACGTCCTGACAAAGGACGAACTGATGAAGGTAGTCTGGCCAGACAGTTTTGTTGAGGAAGGTAATCTGACGCGAAATATCTCTACTCTGAGGACTGCGCTCGGCGAAAAGACCGACGAACAATACATCGAGACTGTTCCGAAGCGAGGCTATCGGTTTGTTGCCAGGGTGAAGAAGTTAGAGGGCGACAACGGCGATTTGGTAGTGAAAGAGCACTTCAGGTCACCAGTGGTCGTTGAAGAGCCGCCGCAAGGTATAGACAGCCTGAATCACGCGGAAAGATCTTTCGAACAGGACCCAGACCTTCAAACTCCAGATACGACCGTCGTGAACGCTGGGGCTATGTCTCGCGCTGGGCCTCCCGCATTGGTTAGTCAATCGCCATCTGTTAATGCCAGCGCCGCGCCGCTCCTGAGAGTTACACGAGGCCGTCTAGCAGCGATCCTCATCGGGCTTGCTGGGATCATCGCGGTGCTCGGTTACGCATTTTTCTTTCGCAGCGCCCGACCTACCCGCCAACCGGAAATCAAATCACTCGCCGTGTTGCCCCTCAAGTCAGTCAACAAAGGTCCAAGCGACGATTATCTTGGATTGCCGCTTGCAGACACAATCATCACGAGGGTCAGTCAAATCAGTGAACTAACCGTGCGCCCCATCAGCGCTGTGCGCAAGTACGCCAACCAGGAAACCAGTTCGTTGGAAGCCGGTCAGCAGTTGAAAGTTGACTCCGTCCTTGACGGAACGGTTCAGCGCGAGGGCGATCGCCTGCGCGTGAACCTGAACCTGCTGAGGGTTTCAGATGGCGCATTACTGTGGAGTGAGAGCTTCAACATGAGCTTCACCGACAGCTTCACGACGCAGGATGAAGTGGCACGGGAGGTAGCGACGCGGTTGCAACTCAAGCTCAAGCCGCCAGGACAGGCGACCCTCTCCAGCCCTCGGAGAGTCAATCCCGAAGTTTACGAATATTACCTGCGCGCTAAATATCACTTCGGCCTCCAAAACAAGGCCGACATGGAGTCCGCCATCGAGCTGCTGGAGCATGCCATTGCAATTGACCCAAACTTCGCGCCGGCCTATGCGGACCTCGCGCACGTTTATCGAAACAAGGCTGTTATTTTCAAGCCGGAAGAGAAAGAGTGGGAAGAGAAAGCTTTTGTCGCAGTTGAGACCGCACTTAAGCTGGATCCGAACCTGGCTGATGCACATCTTTCGCGTGGCTTCCTGCTCTGGACACATTCTAACCATTTTCCACATGAACAAGCGGTGCAGGAATATCGCCGTGCTCTTGAGCTAAATCCGAATTTGGACGAAGCGCATCATCAACTTGCTAATGTCTATAATCATATCGGGCTGCTCGACAAAGGCCTGGAAGAGGTGCGAAGAGCTGTCGCCATTAATCCCGGTAATTCCGGGGCGCGGTTTCGAATCGGAGGGAGTCTTCTTTATCAGCACAAATATCAAGATGCACTCAACGCCTTTGCTGAGGCGAAGGGATTCAATCCTCCGCTTTGGGGTTATCAAACTGCCTGGGCATTGTTTCAACTCGGAAGAGTAGAGGAAGCACGCGCCAGAGTTGAGGAAACCTTGAAGGCCTATCCGCAGGATGAAGGCGGAAGCCTGACGAGCATGCAGGCAATATTCGCTGCAGCAGCAGGTGACAATGACCGGGCTGAGGAAAAAATTAAGAAAGCGGCGCAGATCGGCAAAGGCTACGGCCACTTTCATCATACCGCTTATGCTATAGCTTCCGCCTATGCGTTGATGAACAAGCCGGATCAGGCAATCGTTTGGCTGCGGAATGCGGTAGAGGATGGCTTTCCCTGTTAT
>DASXRU010000142.1:0-13007 GCA_036506395.1 Pyrinomonadaceae bacterium
CCTTCCCGCGCCATGCCGAACTCACCAAGAACCAGAGGCTTCTTCAAAGACAGGGCCGCACCAGCACGGTTTTCCATGAATTGACGCAGCGCGTCCGGCGAATCGACGACCAGATCCAGATCGTTGCGCGGATAATTATGCACGTCGCAATAATCGATGGTGGTGAGCTGGTGATCGAGGAGCCACTCGCGGCGCTCCGCCGCCGAGCGGTAGCCCCAGTCGCCGGGCGCGATCAGGTGGTTGGCATCCAGCGACTTCAAGTAACCGCTCATTTCGGCAATCCAGGCGCGGCGTTCAGACCAGCGGCCAGTGACAGCCTGCCCTTCATTCATGAGCTCATAACCGAAGATTGCCGGATCGTCGCGGTAGAGCAGTCCGGTGACGGTGTTGCGCCTCGTGGCAATCTTCTCAATGTGCTCGCGATAAAAGCGGCGCGCCTCCGCATTGGTGTAGAAGAGCATGGCCCGCTCAGTATCAATGCCGAAGGGTTTGCGATCGTCGTCCGCGCCCGTAATGCCGGCCCAGCGCAGATACTGCGTGACCCCACCGGTGTCGCGCCACCAATTTGCCAGGCAGAGCTGCACCTTCAAACCGTTATGCGCCGCTTCGGCTATCACCCGATCGAGAAAGACAAATTCATCTTCGTTCCATTGGCCTGGCGCGCGCCGGAATGAATGTGTGCGCGGCCAGTCAACCTGATCGGCTATAGGTTTCACGTCACCAGGCCCGCCTTCGCCGAAAGCCCAGATGCGCACGACCCGGATTCCATTCTGAGCGGCTACACGCATGGTCTCCGGCATGCGCGCGCGATCATCATCGCGGTACATCACCGCGACGTTTGCTCCGACGAAGCGAAAAACTTTACCGTCCAGCACCAGGCTCGCGCCCCGCGCTCGCACAAATCCAGCCGGTCCCGGCGAGGAATTCTTCTCGCGGAGGTCACGCGCAAGAAAAACAATTGCCGCGCTCAAAATAGCAGCGAGCGCGGCAACAACTAAAATTCTCTTTCCCATCAGCCAAATTCTGAGAGTGTTCGACAAACTAAAGCTTTGTCGAACATTAGCGTGGGCTGGTCAGGCGAACGAATCCCATGATGGCGCAAAAGGCTGCCACCAGTGCAAAAAAATTAAAGAAAGCACCTACAGCCAATGTTAGATTTGGGTTCTCCATTATCAAGCCCAGAGCCAGTAATACGAACTGTAGGTGATAAAGAATCATAAACAATGAAGCGAACGCAAACCAGCGCGCCGACGGACCAAAAGCACGCGCGCGGGCAAAGCCAAGCACGGTGGCAACCAGCCAACCTATTGTGCCACCTACCAGCATCGCGAGGGCAACCGGGATAAAGTATGCGGGTTGCTGATACTGCGTTTCGCGTTGTGCCAAGAATAAAAGCGAAGTTAGAAACATTTAGGCCCTCTTTCCTATTTTGTTAGCCAAGCACTAAACCGCCGTTTGCGCCCATGGCTACTACAGCTAAAGCGCAAACGGCGTCAATCCAACAATTCGATTGGTTACGACGGCACCCTCGCAGCGCCGGAGCGCGCGCTGCCGCCAGGGATCAACAGACTCTCGCACTATTGAACAACAAGGGAACCCTCGCTACTGCGTGATGTGGATTTCCTCTTCCTTGTTCACGTGACCCAGGAAATAGATCAGCGCGCAGATGAAGAAGACCACGCCACAACCAATGGCCCACCACATGTGATGGGATCCCGACGAGGCGCTACTTGTGTCGCTCACGAAGAGGTAGAATCTGTAGATTCCATACCCCAGCGCGCCCAAGCCTACGACTATAGCCAGCACATCTTTCATTTTGAACCTCCAGCCAAGGAGTTGTTATGAAGGTTACGGAAAAAGCCGGCGAATCAATTGGGCTGCATGTTAACGCCTGGCCAGGGGATAAGGCAAGGGGAATAAGGCAAGGAAAAAGGAAAAAGGCCAAAGGCAAAAAAGTGGGGCTCCCACCCCTTTTTCCTTTTGCCTTTTGCCTTTTGCCTTAGAGGATTATCCGCCGATCGCCGGCCCGGCGGGTCAACCGCTCCCGATCCAAAAACTCGAGTAGCGGGATCGCATATTTGCGCGAAACCCCCGCCAATTCTTTGAAAGAGCCCACATCGATCAGACGTTCGGGTTCATGCCCGGCAGCGTACGCGCGAAGCTTCGCCGTCAATTCGTCCAGGGCCCCACGATGAAAAAACAGTTGCGGCTGCACCTGCACCAGCACTCCGGCATCGATCAGCAATTGGAGGATCTTTCTGGCGTGCGTCCGCTCCGCGACGTTCTTTCCCACCGCTGCCATTGCCTCATCCAGAGAAGGCGCTTCCAGGCCCGCTTTTCCATAAAGCTGATCGAGTTGCTCGCGAAGTTGCGCGTCGGCTGCCGAAAGCTCGCGGCTGTGTGCGCGCGCACGAATCGTGTCCTTCTCTGAGACCACCGCTCCGTCCTTCTCCAGCTGAGCGATCACGAAGCGAAAGAGCTCCGGAGCTGCATGCGCGAAATGGCGTTCGCGCAAAGTCTCGCGCGAAAGACCGCGCGACAGTGGCTCGCGCCGGTGATGCTCATCCACTTCAGCTTTAACCAGATCCTTAAGTTGGTCGAAACTGGCGTGGTTGACGAGTATCCCCTCTGCATCGACGATCGAGCCGGCCTGCTTCACTTCGGTCAAAACCGCGTCGATCACATCGTCGCGCCAACCGGTTCGCGCGGCCAGGTCCGCGCGCCGCAACCCATGGAGTCCTGCCAGTTCCGCGAAGATAGCAACCTGGGCCGCGCGATCGGCCTTCATCAAAGCCTCCAACCGCGAGCGTGTGCCGGCCGCATCCCGACCGCGATGCTTCGCCGCTGCGGGATCGAGCACAATTCCTCCGGCAATCGTTCGGGAAGGCGAGTAGGAACGGATGACGAACCGATCGCCCAGCACCGAGATCATGGGCGACTCAAAACGCAACTGGGCAAATCCGCTTTGTCCGGCGGCAATCTCACCCCCGGGTTCCAGGACGCGCACGCGGGCGAGCACTTCCGCGGCGCCCACATGCACACGGACACGCGCCCGTGAACGTAATGGGCGCGCGGCATTCTGCAAAACTTCAATATAGGCATCGACGATCTGTGTGGGCTGCAGGCGGGCAACAGGAGCCAGCACCATGCCCCGCTCAATTGCCGAATTATCAACGCCGCCGAGATTCAGCGCAGTGCGCTGGCCCGCCGTTGCGCGTCCCACCGCGTTGCCATGAACCTGCACGCCGCGTACGCGTAAGCGCGTGCCTGCTGGCAATAGCTCAAGTTCGCTCCCTTCCAAAATCTCGCCGGCCACGAGTGTGCCGGTCACTACTGTGCCAAAGCCCTTCATGATGAATGCACGATCGATGGGCAGCCTGGCGATAAAGTCTGCGGAGTGCGCCGGCACGGTTAGACCCACGTCATGCAAGGTTCGGGTCAGCTCTTCAATCCCCTCGCCCGTGCGCGCGCTCACCGAAACCATCGGCGCATCTGCCAAAAACGATTCCGCCACCAGCTCCTCCGCTTCGGTCCGCACCAGAGCCAGCAGATCCTCATCGACCAGGTCCTTCTTGGTGATTATCACCAGGCCCTTGCCTACGCCCAGCAGACGGCAGATGTCAAAGTGCTCGCGTGTTTGCGGCATGACGCCTTCGTCAGCCGCAATGACCAGGGCCACCACATCGATTCCGTGCGCCCCGGCCAGCATATTTTTCACGAAGCGCTCGTGACCGGGCACATCGACAAAACCGATGCGCACGTCGCCAAGATCGAGATCAGCAAAGCCAAGATCGATGGTAATTCCGCGGCGCTTCTCTTCCGGCAGGCGGTCGGCGTCCACGCCGGTCAGCGCTCGCACCAGGGCGGTCTTCCCGTGATCGATGTGGCCGGCCGTGCCAATGATGATTGAATGCATTCGGGCAGGTGGCACAGACTTCAGTCGGTGGAATCAGATCGGGAGGGCAAAAGTAATCACAGACTAAAGTCAGTGCTACTTAACAATTTCAAAATCAATCCACTGCGTCGCCGTGCGGTACTTCTCTTTTGCCAGAGCGTCAATGACGATGACTTGCAGCACATACTCGCCCGGCTCCATGCCCGTGCCCAGTTGTATGGCGCCTCCGGCGGTCAGCCGTTGAAAATCCGCCTGGCTTTCAGAAGGAAAAGGAATCTCTTTC
Organism: Pyrinomonadaceae bacterium; assembly: GCA_036506395.1. Classification (GTDB taxonomy): domain Bacteria; phylum Acidobacteriota; class Blastocatellia; order Pyrinomonadales; family Pyrinomonadaceae; genus DASXRU01. The sequence goes on from DASXRU010000142.1 coordinate 4,179, forward strand.
CCTGTGAAGATCGGCTGGCCGTCGCGGAACAAGCGTACCTGGGTGGTGAGTTGCGGACGATTCGTGGCCTTGTCCAGTTGCGCGTTGTAAATCACAAAAGCGTATTGCAATATCCCGCCGCGATGAAACCTTCTGACCGCAGCGCTGTTGTCGGGATCACTTATTTCTTCCTGATCGTTGGTTGCGGGCTGAACGGGAGCACTACTGCTACTGGCTTGAGCGCCACCGCTTTTCTCCGGTTTCTTCTGCCCGGGCTCGAGACCGTTCGCAACGACGCCCGAAACAGTCAACCTTTTCTTCTTGATGTCCGGCACCTCGACAAATTGGCTGGCCGAACCTACGCGTTCGGATCCATGATCGCGGAGTGCAGCCCGAAGCTGATACGCGCCGGGTTTCTTAACCGGAACTGTGACGAAGTAAACAAAGCCCTCTTTCAGCACGCGTTGGTAAGCTTTCTCCCGCACCCGGAGCGTGTACGTCTTGCTGACCTGATCAATGACAGTGCCGTTGTCGCCAAAAGTGACAGCCAGGACGTCAAATTCGGCCTTATGAAAGCCGTCAGGCTGATCCGTGAACGTGAGATCGCCGGCATCGATGTGAAGCAACGAACGCACGAAGGAGCCTAACCCGGCAGCGTTGCCGAACAACGAAGTGAGACGAACGTGCACACCCGCCGCTCCGAACGGCGAGATCAAGGCGCGAATGATTTGCTGCTGCGGCGTGCTGGCTACCTGGGGCCTGGCCTCGTCATCGGTGATGCCATAAAAGCCTTTGCGCATCCGTATAATGAATTTGCCGGGTCGCGTTACTCTAAGGTCCAGCTTGTGAAACTTGCGCCGGCCCGTTTTCTGATCGAACGTAGACTCGTCGGGCCGATAGCCAATCAGGTAATAGCTCTTCTGATCTTCCATCACGCGTCGAATGCCGCCGCTGAGATCATTCGAGTTTCTAATGGCAATGCCTCCGGTCTGTTGAGCCAGGTAGCTGAGGCCACTCTGCGATTCCCATAAGTCACGGCTGCGGTTTGAAATACTCTGCTGGATTTGGTCACGGGACATGCCGGAAACATTGTCAGCCGCGGTCAGCCCGAGTGTTTGCAGACCGCGCGCATCCAGCGTATAGATAACCACCGACGCGCGATTGGCGAGATCGATCAGACTGCTAAGAGCTGCCTGCGTGCGAATGTTGCGCGACAAATCGCCCGGATTGAACATTTTTATGCCGTCAGAGACCAGCAGCACTGACTTTCGTCCCGGCAGCTCACGCAACCCCTTCACGACATAATTGATAGCGCCTAACGTTCCCACTGTTAAGACTTCTTCCCGAAACTGATCCATATCTTCCCCCGACTGGGAGTTCGACGCAGTGTCCTCCTCACCGGAGCTCCCTAACGAGGGAGTTTGGTTATTCGAAATCGGCGCAAAAGCTCCGACGCCACCGCGGCCCAAAGGATTCCACTTGATCCGTTCGACTGCGGCATAGAGCATGCGCTTGTCAGAAGTAAATTGCTGCAATGCGCCGATGCCCGCCCCGGTGCGAATGATTGCCACCAGATCACCAGGCTGAATCTGTTCGTCCAGGAATTTTTTCAGCGCCCGCCGCACGTAGTAAGCACTCTCGAACGATAGGCCCAGGTCGTCTACGACTACCGCAATCGTGCGGCGAACTTGTTCGGGACGCAGGCGCACCGGAGGAGCCGGGGCTGCGTTCTTGTCAACAGGAACCGCCTTGCCGACGGGCCCGGGGGTAGTTTTGGATTCTGCCGTGACGAAAGAAAAGTTCGTAATCTTTTGCGGCTTTCCATCTTCGAGAATCTCTACTTCTTCCGGTTTCAGGTCCGTCACCGGCTTGCCGCTTTTGTCGGTGACCACGGCATCAACCTGCACCAGGTTGGTCGTGATGCGTACGACCTCTTCTTCCTGCGGCTGCGATTTTGTCGCCGGCTGCTGCTGGACTGCGGCGGGGGGTGGGGCTGGCGGCGCCGGTTGTTGCGCCATGGAAGTCATAGCGGAAGTCATAGCCAACTGAGGAACGAGAACAAAGGCAAGTGGGAATCTGTATTTCATCACAAAAGCTCCCAAGTGATTCTGGTTAGCGTGCTACGGCCGTCGGTGTAGGCAGATTAGTATGAAATCAGCCGGGAAGCAAAGAGATGTAGCCCGTCGTTAGTGTCAGAATTTGGAAAGTGACTTTGCAAATAAACCGATCCACCAAATCACACGAACAGAGGAGAAAAGGATTGCTTTGTTTTCGTGTGATTTCGTGGATCGGGTTTGCTGAAACGAAGCGAAGAAATCGAAATTACGATGCGAGCACGCGCTCGTAGAACTCGATGTATTGCGGGATGACAAGGTCAGTGCTGTAACGCGAAATGGCTGACTCGCGAGCTCGCCGGCCCATCGCGCGGCGGGCCGTTCCGTTCTTTAACAGACTTGTCGCGTCGGTGGCCATCTTCTCGATATCGCCAACAGGGCTCAAGAATCCCGTCTCGCCGTCATCCACTACTTCAGGCAAGCCGCCAACGCGTGAGGCCACGACCGGCACTTCACAGGCCATCGCTTCCAACGCTGCCAGGCCAAATGATTCCTGCTCAGAAGGCAGCAGCAGCACATCGGCCGCCGAAAGGTAATCCACAATATTGGGTTGCTTGCCCACAAAGACGCAGCGATCGGAAATGCCCAGGCACCTCGCTCGATGCTCGGCATTCTGCCGCTCGCTGCCATCGCCTACCATTACCAGCCATGCTTCCGTTTGCGGCAAAACACGCGCCAGGATTTCCACGCAATCCACCGGACGCTTCACCGGACGAAAATTGGAAACATGGACCAGGAGTGGCACGCCGTCTGGTGACAGTTGCGCGCGCAACTCCGGCACCGCATGCCGCTGATAATCGGAAGCACAGATGAAGTTTGGAATGACCGTGATCTCGTCGAATTGAAAAGTCTCAATGGTAGCTTTCTTAAGGTAATGGGAAATTGCGGTGACGCCGTCGGATTGGACGATGCCGTAGCGAGTTATGGGCAGATAGGACCGATCGGCGCCCACCAGGGTGATGTCGGTACCGTGTAAGGTGGTGATTACGGGCAGACGGCGCTGCGGCTTCAGCGATTCGCGAGCGAGGATGCCGCTAATCGAATGCGGGATTGCGTAGTGCACGTGCAGCAGATCCAGGTTTTCCGTTTGCGCCACAGTTGCCATTTTTGTTGCCAGCGCCAGCGTGTACGGCTGATGCTCGAAGAGCGGGTACGACATCATCTCCACCTCATGAAAGCGCACGCGCTCGTTCAACTCGGTGAGACGAGTCGGCAGGGCTGAGGCGATGAAGTGCACGGTATGCCCGCGCGCGGCCAGTTCTTTTCCCAGCTCAGAACCGACGATGCCACTCCCGCCGTAGGTTGGATAGACTGTGATGCCGATGTTCATGAATCAGGAAGCAGTTAGCAGTAAGCGGTAAGCAGTAAGCAGTAAGCAGTGGGCGATTCGGTACCAGTAGTGACTGCTTACTGCTAACAGCTCACTGCTTACTGTCCAAAAGAGCAGAGGCAGGACGACCCTCGCAATCGCCTGCCTCTTTTCTCAACTTGTCTCACCTTTTGGAAAGGGGGTCAAGTGAGGCGTCGGAGTATATTCCCCTGTCTGGTTTTTGGCAATACTTTCAAGTACCGGTAGTGGGGTAAGTTTGCTTGCAAAGCGAGTCGCCCCTTTTCTTTTGCCTGCCGTTCGATTAGTGATATAAGCCTGCCCATGGGCGATCATAAGACAGTAGCTACAATCCTCTTCCGCGTCTTAGGCGTGGCCTACATTGTGTTTGCGGTCTTGTATTGGCCCTACAACTTGCTCATGTGTTACGCCACCGCTTCATCCAGTACCGTTATAGGTCCAACTCTCTATTCTTTAGTGTACATTGCCTTGGGCCTGTTCCTTATTATCCTCAGCAAGCGTTTGGCCGCCCTAGTGGTCAAGGGTTTAGATCGGATCTAACCAGCACCACAAACTTACCCCACTACCAAGCTGCCTCGTCTAACGAGCGGCCCCGATGACGGACTGCGCCTATCAATTCAGCTAGGCAACTGCATCCTATCTGCCACGGCTCGGCTATTGTTCTCCAGCGCGCTATAATGAAACAACACGAAACGATCGATACGGCTGTTAAGTATTGATTTAGCGTCATAAAAACAGGGAGCAGTAACAATGCCTAAGATTAGCGATATTGAAGAGACCCCAAATCCCAATGCAGTGAAGTTTATCCTGAGAGAGCCGGTGACGAACGGCGTCGCACGCCAATTCGATTCCGCGGAGAAGGCGCAGGCCGATCCGCTGGCAAAAGCTTTGTTCGAAGTAGGGAATATAGTCTCCGTCTTTTACATGGACAGCATGGTCACCGTGGAGAAAGAAGATACGGCAGATTGGGACGAGCTTCTGCCCACGCTGGCGGTGCCGATTCGCGCTGCCGAATCCGTCGCCTCGAATGGCGCTTCAGGAGCGGAAGCGGTCGGTGGCGCAATAGCGGCGGTTGTAAGTAGTGATCCGCGACTGCTTCGGATTAACGAGATACTGGACGAAAAAGTGCGCCCCGCTTTAGCCGGCGATGGCGGATATTTAGAAATCCTCGGTCTGGACGATCATACCCTCAGCATTCGCTATCAGGGTGCCTGCGGCAGTTGCCCCAGCTCGCTAAGCGGCACGTTAATGGCCATCGAAGGAATGCTCAAGCAGGAAGTTGATCCCGAGCTTGAGGTAGTGGCGGTGTAACCTTCGGCCCAACAGTCCAATCGCCCAAATCGCTGCTGGTCTGCCAACATTCGTCACAGGCGTTCCAACAGGCTTTTGCACAAAAAGTCACCGATTGGTCCGAAGCAGGACCGCTCGGAACGTCTAAGATCAGCATTGGTTCGTTTAGCTTCGTGTGATTTCGTGTAATTTTGTGGATCGTGTGCTTAGGATTCAGAGCTATACGATCCACGAAATCACACGAAGCTAAACGAAGGAACACGAAATAAGAGTTTTTGGGCAAAGCCGTTCCACATAGCAGCAATCTGCGAAACTTTTGGAACGGCTACAGTTTCGTCGCGTTCTAGCCACAAGCTCTATTACCAACATCCATCGCCTGAGCTCCGGAGACTTTCCCATGACCCACCTTGCTCGCGCTTTCCTGGTTCCACTCTGCTTCTGCTGTTTAGCCGCGCCGTTGATTGCTCAATCGAGCAAATCGGCGACTGAGACGGCGAGCAAAAAGATCGCTGCCGGTAGCAAGCCAGTCAATAATGCGGCCGCCGAACGTGCCGCGCGGGAGCGTCGCGCTACCGCATTGTCTTTGCTCGTGACGCTGGCCGATGACGTGCGCACTTTTAGCGACCAGCAACTGCGCGCCCGCACGCAGGCACGAATCGCCGACGCAATGTGGGATGCCGATCCCGATCAGGGGCGTACCCTCTTTCGCAGAGCATGGGACGCGGCAGAGCTTGCCGACCAGGAATCCGCGCGCCGCCTGGAAGAGGATCGCCAGCGCCAGCAGGCGGCCAATGGGTCTGTCGCTTTAGTTGCGCCGCCGGACCTGCGCTCAGAGGTTCTGCGCCTTGCGGCCAAACGAGACCGCGCGTTGGGCGAAGAACTTCTGGACAAACTAAAGGAAGCGCGAAAGCTGGAGGCCACTGATACCGCTACTCCGGTGCGAACAGATCCGTTTGATACACCGGCCTCACTCAGGCAACGACTGCGACTAGCAAATCAACTGTTGGATACCGACGTGGAACGGGCTATGCAATTCGCCGATCCGGCGCTGGTAACGGTGACGATGGAAGGTCTCAACTTTCTTTCCTTTCTGCGCGACAAAAATCCGGCCGCAGCGGATCAACGGTTCGCCAGAATGCTGGCGATCGCTGAAGGCGATTTGCCAGCGGACGCAAACACCGTGTCGCTGCTATCGTCTTATGTATTCACACCCCATCTGTTCGTCACTTTCCTCCGCGATGGCGGGCAACAAACTTCGCAAATGAGCCAGCGCAGCGGGCCTGCGGACGTTTCCACGGAATTGCGCTCGGCCTATTTGCGGGTGGCAGCGCAAATTCTGTTGCGCCCGCTGCCTCCTCCCGAGCAGGACCACAGCACTTCTGGTATTCAGGGGAAATTCCTGGTCATCAAGCGCCTGATGCCGCTCTTCGAGCAGTACGCGGCAAAAGAGACGGCCGAGCAATTGCGCGGTGAATTGGCTTCACTGGGTCAGGGCACTGAGCAGGATGTGCGCGATGACAATGATAGTTTTCTGCGACAGGGAATCAGCCCCGATCAGAAGGCGGAAGATCGCGAGAAATCACTGCTGGATAGAATTGAGCGCGCCAAGACGTCCGCTGATCGGGACGCGCTTTACCTGCAGCTGGCGACCCTAACCGCGGGTAAGGGGGATATGCGGGCGCGCGACTTTGCAGAAAAGATTGACGACGTCGAGCTGCGAAAAAAAGCCAGGCCTTTTGTCGATATGACGCTGGCGATGCATCTTGTGGAGAAGAAGGATACTGAGAAAGCTTTGAATATCGCCCGCAATGGCGAGCTGTCGCACATTCAAAGAGTTTGGGTCCTGACCCAGGCAGCCAAACTCCTTCCTAAGACCGATCACGAGAAAGCTTTGGAGATCATTGAGGAAGCTGGAACCGAAGCGCGGCGCATTGACGGCTCCGATCCCGATCGGCCGCGGGCGCTGATCGCAGTCGCTAATGCTTACGTCGCCACCGAGCCCGCGCACGCCTGGGAGATGCTCCCTGAAATTGCCAAAGCCGCCAACTCCGCCGACGGCTTTACTGGAGAAGACGGCCGGCTGGTGGTTCGGTTACAAACGAAATCCATGACCTCAGTGCGCACGAGCGGGATTGAGGACTTCAACCTCGCCGGAATCTTTCGCGACTTGACCAAGGAAAACTATACCCAGGCAGTTCAGCTGGCGCGCGGTTTTGAAGGCGAAGCCCCACGCGCCACGGCAGTGATCTCAATTGCTCGCGCGATTCTCAGTGAAAAACAAAAGTAGCTGGAAGAAGTTAGTTGTCAGTCGTTAGTTGTCAGTCGTTAGTTGCCAGTGGTTAGTTGTCAGTCGTTAGTTGTTAGTAGTTCGTCGACGGTTCTACAGGCTTTTACAACTGACCACTAACAACTAACGACTGACTACCAATAGACTACGAATAGATGTTCATTGGTCTTGTCAGCAGTGCCACGGGATCTTCAACATTCAAAGCCTCGCGCACGTAGAAAGCTTCGCCTGCCGCCACCCCAATCAACGATCCGTAATAACGCATGCGCCACTCGATCTGCTGCAGGAAATTCTTGTCGCTGATCCGGGTCGCCGGTTCTTTCGACTCCGGATGAAAAAACTGTGACGCATGCGCCCTGATTGCCTTCATCTTCTCTTCGACGAAATCAGAGACATCAACGATGAACGATGGCACCACCAGGCGCGAGTAAACCGTGTGCGCTATCGCGGGCATGCGCACCCCGAGTCCGGCTTCTTCGTCGTAGCGGCGCATGGTGGCGAGCCGCGCTGCCTCGCGCACGATGCGGCAGGTCGCTGCGTGGTCCGGATGCGGGTCATCCCAATGAGGCGTGAAAATAACTTTTGGCTGATGCGTCCGTATCATGCGCACCATCGCGCGCCGGGTTTCTTCTGTCAGCCAGACGTGGCCATCCGGCTGACCCAGATTTAACCGCGCATCAAGCTTCATGATATGCGCTGCGTCCAGCGCTTCCCTGGCACGAATCTCCGGCGTGCCTCGCGTGCCCATCTCGCCGCGTGTCATGTCCAGCACACCAGTGCGATGGCCGAGTGACTTTAACTTCAGCAGAGTTCCCGAAACAGTCAGCTCCGCATCATCCGGATGCGAGAACACTGCCAGCACATCAAGCTGCGATTGTGAATCGGTCATTGTCCGTTGAGGTTTAACTAAACCAGTACGTTTGGTCAAGTATGATTGACTGAAGCGGGCCTCGACCCATTATGCATTTGACTCAAACGATCCCGTTTTGTAGCCTCCCTGGGTCAAGGCAGGGCGGAAATAATTAGCCGCGGATAAACGCGGATTCCACGGATGAACCGCAGAGCAGGAGAATCACTCGCCATCTGTTGCTGAATCCGCGTTCCATCCGCGTTTATCTGCGGCCCATTCGAGTTCTCTTCAAGATGAATCTCGTTATTCTCGGCTCCGGCACGTCTGTGCCCCACCCTCAACGCGCGTCGGCTGCGCACTGGCTGCAGACTGACAACGGCTCGCTGCTGCTTGATTGCAGTCCCGACGCCGCGCATCGTATGGCCAAAGAGAACCTCGACTGGCCGGACCTGGATGCAATATGGATTAGCCACTTTCATCTGGATCATGTCGGCGGCTTGATCACCTTTCTGTTTGGCACCAAGTGGGCGCCGCAAACCCAGCATCGCAATAAGCCAATGACGATCTTCGGTGGCGCCGGGTTGAAAAAGCTATTCACGACTTTTGATCAAGCCAACGACTACAAACTACTAAGACAAACGTTTCCAATCGAGATCCGCGAAGTGGGACCAGCGGACCAGTTTGAGTTTCTTCCCGGCGTTCAGGCGCAAACCTTTTCCACACCGCACACCAGGGAAAGTCTGGCAATTCGTTTGACGGATCGGAGCGGCTCTTCCCTCGTCTATACTTCCGACACCGGTTATTCAGATGAGCTCGCCGGCTTTGCGCGTGAAGCCGATCTTTTATTGATGGAGTGCTCTTTCTGGAGGGACAAACCTCTGGCGACGCATCTGAACCTGGCAGACGCGATGAACCTGGCGCGACTGGCCAGGCCGCGCAGAGTCGTGTTAACGCATCTCTA
>DASXRU010000143.1:0-4639 GCA_036506395.1 Pyrinomonadaceae bacterium
GATTGAAGCCGTTGTGCGCGGTTTTGAGGATTGCAGCACCGGTAAAGACGACTTTACTCATGCAGGCCACCTGACAGTTGCTGCGTGGTACCTCCACAACTACGCCTTCGAGCAAGCTGCCGACCGGATGCGGGCAGGCCTGTTTCGCTTTCTCGATCACCACGGCGTTGGGCCGGAGAAATACAACGAGACGATTACCTTGTTCTGGTTGAAAGTTGCGAACGCCTTTGCGCTCGCGCAAAGCGGATCGCGTCGCGGGGACACGAAGCAACAGGAGCTAAGTCCTGCCCAGTTCGTTTCCCTTGCCAATGAATTGATTCAGACGTTTGGCAATGCCCGGTTAATTTTTGATTATTACAGCGAGAGTTTGATCAGGTCGAATGAAGCGAAGAGTGCGTGGCTGGAACCCGATCTGAAACAGTTTTAGCTTATGGAGTGCGCCGGCAGAGCGAAGCGGCGACGGCGCTTTGGATAAATCGAGCACTCGGATTCAGGTCAGGTTGGCTGCCGGAATCCAAAGCGGTGTCGCCGCTTCGCTCTGCCACCGCACTCCAAAGGGATCAAGCCGCCAGCTCGCAGACGAGCATCTCGAGTTGAAGCTTCGCGCCTTTTGGACCACCGCCTCCGATCGAAGTCTTGATTGCCAGGTCAGCCGCGGCGATGCGCTTCAGACCGTTCGCTATTGTGCCTGAATCGCTGCGCTGCACCAGGGCAAGAAACTGATCCTGCTTGTAGAAAGGCATCGGCACTTGTCGAAACACATCCTGGCGCGAACCGCGCGAAAGCAGCTCTCGAGCCAGCGCCAGCCGATGATAGTTGCTGGCGATCAGCCCGATCAGCATCACCGGCTCAGCTCCGTCTGCCAGCAAGTGCTTCAGGGTTTGCAGAGCGAGCCTGCGATTGCGGGCGACCAAATGGTCCGCCAGCTCAAAATTGGAAAGCTCGCGCGAACGACCCACCAACGCGTTAACCAGATCGATCGTAATGCGCCCCGAGGGCAGCGCCGCGGTGGCAAGCTTATTCACCTCGTTGGAAAGGATGCGAACATCGTTTCCCACCAGCTCGACAATTCGTTGCAGGGTTTGCTCGTCAAGCTCAGCTTTTAGACTCCTGACATAGGACTTCAGCCAGACCTTCAGCTCAGCGTCCTTCGGGTGGTTGAATTCGAATGCCGCACACTTCTCCAACAGCGTCTTGTTTAGCGTGCGCCGTTTGTCCAGGTCATCGGCAACAAAGATCACCACGCTCGACTCCGCCGGCCGATCTATGTAGCGCAGTAACACTGCTTCATCATCTTCCGGCAGTTTATTGAAATCCTTGATGCGCACGACCCGGCGCGAGGCCATCATCGGCAACTGTTCCGCCGTCGCAATTGCCATGTGCACTTCCGTCTGGGCCAGACTGAAGGTGGCTTCATTGAACTCGCGCAGCAAGGTGTCGCGCAGAGCTTCATCCGTAATGGCGCGCGCTGCTTCGTCCCGCAGGTAGCCTTCCGGGCCAAACAATAGATAGACGGGGGCCAGTTTTCCCTGCTTCAGTTCGCGGTCCAGGTCTTTGCGCGAGCGTACGGTCATTTCTCTTGATTCACTCCGAAGCCGTTTACCAGGGTCGAGACGATTGATTCGGCAAAGCTGCGGGCCATGCGCTGCACCGCCGGGTCTTCCTCGTTGAAGAAACTTCGCGGATCATTGGCGAACTCAAACTCGCCGCGAAAGACGTAGTTCTGATTGTCGTAAAGCACACGGTTCTCAACTTGATCACGCACCGTGACCGCAACGCGGACAGTCACTTCAAAAATGCGTGCCCGGCCGCGATCATCCAGCAAGACGCCGCCAAACTCGAACGACTTGATGACCCCATCAACCACGGCATCGGCGCCCTGGCGCTCGCTCTGGACGCGCAACCCGCGCCCACGATGAATTAGCTCGTTCATCACCGCGTCCGTGAAGCGGTGCTCAATCTTGTAACGCAGCGCGGTGTTCTGAAACGCAGGCACTGCCACGGTGCGTATGTGCGCCGGCAGTTGATTTTTGGTCACCGGCTTGTAGCATTCCGCGAAGCCCGTAACAACAAGGAACGCGGTCGCGAACCCAATAGCGCGTAGAGTTTTATGAAGCATAACGGTCTGGATTGTCTCGCAAAGCGCGTGCAGCGGCAAGCGGGTCGGCAAAGTCGTAGTGCAGCAGCTTGATTGCGGCTCTTAGCACAAGGAGCGGGCCCATGAGGTCAGTACCACCATGCGGTAGCAGGTGGGCCGTGACATTGCCGATTGCCAATTGCCGATTGCTTGTGTCGTCAAAAGCCAATTGGCAATCGGAAATCGACAATGGGCAATGAAGAGACCCAACCACTACCGCGTGGTGGTAGACCTCATAGGACCGCGCCTATGGTTATCCCGGGTTGACTTGCAGCGGTTGCCGCGATAAAAGTTCCGCTGCATTCTAACCTGATAACATTTGAAGGAGCGAAATCATGAGCGAACAAGAAAACACTGCCCTGGTACAAAAAGCCTATGAGAATTTCAAGACCGGAAATATGGATGAGTTGCTCAGTTTTTTCTCGGATGATATTACCTGGGAGTTGCCGGAAATGGAGGGAGTGCCGTTCGGCGGAAAACGTGAGGGCCTGGAAAACGTCATCGAGTTCTTCGCCACCATCGGCATGACTCAGGAGCCGTTGCGGTTCGATCCGCGCGACTTCATCGCTCAGGGTGATAAAGTCGTGGCCCTCGGCTCGTATGACTGGCGCGTCCGAGCTACGAACCGCGACTTCACCAGCGACTTTGCCCACGTCTTCACTATTCGTGACGGCAAGGTTGTAGCCTTCCAGGAATTCACCGATACGGCCGCCTGCGTCGCCGCTCACCGCAAAGCAATGAGCGCGTGAACCACCGCGTCTCATTCAGACGTTTGCAGATTTTCGCTGGAGTGCGTCGGCAACTTTCACCGATTCCACCGCCGCCTTCACGTCGTGGACGCGGACTATGCCGGCGCCGTGGAGGATAGCTGCGGTGATGGTGGCCATTGTGCCGTAGAGACGCTCATCGGCAGGGGCAGGTTCGCCATTCTCCTTTGCCAGCATCCGCCCGAGAAAGGACTTTCTTGAAGTGCCAATAAGAATCGGCACTTCTGGAAATGCCTCTGCAAGCTGATCAAGGTGGGCAATCAGCTCGATGTTCTGTTCCTGGCTCTTGCCAAAGCCAATTCCCGGATCGATGACAATTGATTCGCCTTTGACCCCACGCTGCTCGGCTATGGTGACGCTGTCGCGCAGGCTGCCGATGACTTCCTCGAAGATGTCAGGTACCGGCGGCAACTGATGCAGCGTTGCCAGCGTGCCGCGCGAATGCATCAGCACCAGCCCTGCGCCCACGCGTGCTGCTTCGTCCGCCACGCGCACGTCAAATCGCAAAGCTGAAATGTCGTTGACGATCTCTGCGCCCGCCTCCAGGGCCGCGCGCGCGACCTCGGATTTCGTCGTATCGATGGAAATGGGGATTGCGGCATTCTTTGCGAGGCGCTCGACGACAGGGATCACACGCCGCAGTTCTTCCTCGGCAGAGACAGCGGTACCGCCGCCGGGCCGGGTCGATTCGCCGCCCACGTCGATGATGTCCGCACCCTCGGCTATCATCCGTTCCGCCTGGGCCAATGCCTTATCGAGAGAAAGGAATTGGCCGCCGTCGCTGAAACTGTCGGGCGTGACATTCAGCACCCCCATCACCAGCGTGCGTTCACCGATGGGCAACGATCGACGGGCAAGTTTCCAGTCACGAGTCATATGGCAAGGTAAAAAGGAAAGAGAGAAAAGTAAAGACGGGGAGGCTTGCGGCGAGCGGTCTAGCTTGAATCGGAAACGATTCAACAGCGCCAAAGGCGCGAAATGGAAGAGCCTGGGCCAACGGCCCAGGAAAATATTGCTCCTAAACCATAGAGCGCTGAAGGCGCGAAATAATGAAAGGAGCGAATGTCCTATTTCGCGCCTTCAGCGCTTGGGATTCCTAACCTGCGATACCTGGGCCGTTGGCCCAGGCTTTTACATTTCGCGCCTTTGGCGCTTTTAGTTCCTCGTCGAACGATTTACTCCCACCAAACTCTGAACAACTTTAATGAAGCGATAGACGGATATGAAAAGGGGCGGGGACTTCTGCTAGTCCCCGCCCCAGACGTGATCCCGTTTGAAACCCACCTTCAGAACCGGAAGTTAATACCGGTGTTGAAGGTATGCGCTCTTGTTTGCCACTGGTAGGCAACCTGGAAGGGAGGGTTCGCCGGCGTCGGGTTGGCCGTAACGGATACGTTGCCGAGGTCGTAATAAAGATACTCGGCCTTCCAACTCCAGTGCTTGTTGATTCCGGCTTCGACTCCACCTCCGAGAGTCCATCCTCTTTTTGTTTTGCTTACCGACGCCGGGTATTGAACCGGCCCGCCGGGTCTGAAATCTGTGTTAGCTGAATAGTTCACGTGGCCATAAGCCAGGCCGCCCGTTCCATAGAGCAACACGCGGTCCAGCGCTATCCCGGCGCGTGGCCGCAGAGTCCCGAACCATTTGGTGTCTTGATGTGTGGTGAGCAAACCGCCACCTGTAAACGCTGAGCCGTTATTCCTGATGATGGGCGTGCGCGTGGAAGTCCCGCTCA
>DASXRU010000144.1:0-6410 GCA_036506395.1 Pyrinomonadaceae bacterium
TGCAAAACCTTCGCGCGCTCGAATCATCCCTGCTACATCCAGCTTCACCTTTGGCTTCGCAGTGCCAATACCTAAGTTTCCTTCCTCAGTCAGACGCATCTGTTCTTTGTCGTTGCCGGAGAAGAAGTCACCAACGCGAAAAGTGAAAGCGCCACGGGTTCTGGTTATCTGCCCATCGTTACCATCATGGGCGAGCACCGTGGCCGCGATTGATTGATCGCCGTCGATGATCGTCAGGGGCGTGTCGCTCTCGGCGGCGCTGAGAGCCTGCGCCTGCACGAGAGTGAGTTGGGTTACCTCGACTGGTTGCAGCGACGCCTGCTGATTTGCAAAAGAGACGTTGGCCAATTTCCGAGTTGTCTTTCCTGACAGACTCTGGATAGTGACCACGCACAGATAACTATCGGCGCTGAGGGCAAGTGCTTTCTTGTCCTGCCACCGCCAATCCAACAGGTTGCCGTCATGCTGGCCAGAGTCAAAGACTCTCTCTCCGGTGGCTGAGAAAACTTCCAGGCGAATGTGAGTGATGTTGGCCGCCGCACTGAACCGCACCACGTTGCCCGACGAGGCCGCGGTGACCGTAGCCGACGATGGCGGCACCTGCGGTGGAGAAGCGAGGCCTTGTCCCAGGCCGGCAGTGGCGGCAAAGTTGAACAGCACCAGCATAGCCATCAGCGAAAATGTGTGTTTGATTCTTGCAAGCATTTTCCTCTCTCCTTTTGATCCATGCCCTTTACTTTTGAAGAATTCCTGTATCTCGGTGTGTCGCGCAGACGAGCTCTCACTGCGAACTAGCGCCGCCGGATTCTCAACTCAAAGAATTCATGCACAACAACAAGGCACCCTCAGTTGTTTCCAGGAAATGAACTACTCCCGCTTCGACGCGACGGTTTATATCCCTCACACTGACCCGCGCGATGACTGCCGCCTGTGCGGGCGTAACCATAAGGACCTCATTCGCGCAGCCAACGCACCAGGCCATGCCGGACAGGTTTGAAAACCCCTTGACGAACACGACCTCGTCAATTTCAATTGCAATTTCGGTGCGTTTCTTCCTCACGATGCCAGGCAACCTCAGGTCACTGTCGCGGGCGGCGGCTCGCGTTGTCTCAAATCACTGCGAAAACTGTTGCTTGCGGTGCCAGCCTCAGACTAAAATCCGGAACAGTCACGGCATTTACTCCGGAGCGGACCGCCTTCCTTGTCTCCGTGCGCCGCAGAGGTTAGGAGCGGGCCCCTCATAAAGTCTTTGGAAATTTCTCCGAAAATTCTCCAAATCTTCTCGGGCGGTTTATGAGCAAGCAAATCAACCACATTTACAAGTTTGGGGAGTTCCAGCTGCAGACTGCCGAACGGCTTTTGTTGCGCGAGGGGCGGCCGATTTCACTCACGCCCAAGGCTTTCGAAACCTTGCTCGTCCTGGTTCAGCGCAGCGGCCATGTGGTTGAGAAGGACGAGTTGATGAAGCGAGTTTGGGCCGACGCCTATGTTGAGGAGGCGAACCTCGCGCGTAACGTCTGGGCGCTGCGAAAGGCCTTGGGTGATGACAAGGGCGAGCACTCTTACATCGAGACGATTCCCAAACTCGGCTACCGTTTTTTAGCGCCTGTTACCGAGCTGCCGGACGAAGCCAGCGGCGTTTTGATCCAGAGGCGTATCCGGGCCCGCATTGTCAGTGAAGAAGAGGAATACCGGGACGGCGGCGGTGAAATTCCGTTGTTACCGGTCCCGAACACGGCAGCATTGACCGTGGCAGAGGGTGTTGGATCACTCGAATTGGCAGGCGAATCGCGGCCTAGATTTGATCGAAAACTGTGGGCCGCATTGCTGACCCTGGCTCTACTATTAACGGCGGCGATCGGCTTTGGCGCAGGGCTATTGTCGAGAAGAACTGCGGCAACTGACAGATTAGTCGGCGCGAGGCTATGTCTTACCAAAGTATTTCGTATTAGCTCAACTGCAATTGGGCGAGAGAGAACAAGCCTTCAAATGGTTCGAGGAGGCTTATAAGGAGCGGGCCGAGCTGCTGGTCTATCTTCGGGTTGATCCGAGATTTGACATCCTTCGCTCAGACCCGCGATTTGAAGGCTTGCTCCGGCGCGTGAATCTGGCCTCGTGATTCGTCGCGCTGGTACACGCTGTTCGATACTCGCGAAAAAATGCTTCAGAATGTGGCGTCCCGTACGGGAGTCGAACCCGTGTCGCCGCCGTGAAAGAGAAGCGACCTAATGTAATTCAAAGTAACTTCGCGGCATGGATAGCACTCTACCGCACTTGAAGGACTCACGGGAATACTTATTGGACTCTCATATGGACTCGCGTTGCGGTATCGCCGCTGCACTGAGGAATGATTCATCCGCGAGATGGCAACTATCGAATTCCGATGACGACTTTGTTGCTGACTGCACCCCGCAAACTGACGCTTACCAGGACATCCCCGGCTTTAAGAAAATCGTCCGGTAATCTAATATTCACCTGTGTCAGCCAATCGAACCCAGGAACTTTACCGACATACTCTACTTTTAAAGGGTATATCCTATGCCCAACATCTTCCGCCTGTGCCGTGACGACAGAAATGTCTTCGCCGGGCATCAGTTCCAGACCAAAAGCGAAGAGCGTGACGCGCGTGCGCTGATCGAAGCTGAAATTGTAACCGGTAGCGAGAGGGAAAGGATCGCGTACAAACGTAACCGAGTCAAAGGCGACCGAACGATTCGTATTCCACTCGGTAAGCAGCGTCGGCGCGGCTGTGCTGTTAGGGGCAATCGTGAAGTTTGGCAGCGAGATGTTAAAGAAGATGTTGTCGACGGCTTCAACTTTAATACGGGCCGTGGAAGTTGGCGTATTGGGAACGCTAATCGTCGCCGCGCCGGTATTGGGTATGCTCGACGCGAGGGTGAAGGGGAAATTGCTTCCTCCATCAATGGAGAGCAGAACACGCACGTTTCCGCAATTGATCGGCGCACTTGAGGTATTGGCGACGTCCCATGTGACGGTCTGATTCGAACCGGCGGTCCACGTTGTCGCGGGACCTGGTTGCGTGACAGAAAACGGCCCGCTGCCCGCCGTCACGTTAACCCACATGGCGCCGGTATTCACGCCACCGCCACCAAAATGGTTATCACGCACCGTGACCCGAAAGTTCATGCTGCGAGTTGTGACGGGTAGCGACTCACCGAAGGTGGCGGTGCCAGACAAAATATCCGGCAACTGCGGAAAAGTTCTTACGGGGCTCGTCACTGGAGCAAACGAGCGGAAGATTGGCCGATTGCCGTTATCTGTGTTCGGAGGGCCAGCTGCTCCTAAATCATACTCTTCCCAACAATAGGTGAGGGCGTCCGCGTCGGGATCGCTGCCAGTCGCCGTTAGCGCAAAGGGCGTGTTAGCCGGGATCGTATAATCGGCGCCAGCATTAACGCTTGGCGGATTATTTTCCGTGTTCGTGAACGTCGGGCAGGAACCGCCGCTGCCAAAAGAAGTGTAGTTGACGATCTGTTCGATGCTCGCAGTGTGGAAGTAAGTGTCGGTCGAATGCAAGTCTTCAGCACCGCAAATGGGTTGGTAGATCCCGTCGGGATCGAATCCGCCTCGGAAGGCCATAATCGTGGAGCCAGTCCCAGGTTCATATGCGAAGGCAGCGGTACGACTGTTAAGACAGTCTGGCGTCGTTGTCCCATTAAACGTGTGCAGCGCGCCGAACTTATGGCCCATCTCATGGGCAACAACATAAATGGCGGTGGTTGTGGACGGCTCGGTGGAGCGCAGTATTATTGAGCCCTTGCCTTTTTGCCCATTGACACACGCGCTCTGAAACAGACCCTGCCCTTCGAATAAGAAGCGGCCCGGCAGATGAGCGTAGACGTGGCCGTCAAAGACGAAGCCGAGGTCATAGTTGGCGGGCCCGATTATGCGATCAAGATTGGCTTGATTCTCATTGAACAACGCAGTGGCGTTGTCGCTCGTATATCCGTCCGTCGCCGTATTCGTAAAGATGATCGAGGTTTCATTATCAATCAACGTCAGGTGAATCGCGAGATCTCGCTCGTAAATGGCGTTAACGGCATTGATCGTTGTGGTCATGGCACTTAACGCGCCACTGACTGTCCCACCGCCGTATTGCTGCGTGTACTCGGCGGTCGCGGCGAGTGCCAATCGGTAAGTGCGCAGCGTCGTGCCGGTTGCGACGCCCAGACTCGCAGAGCCGCTGTGCAAGTATTGTCTGGTTTGCGGTCGGGCCAATGACTGCTCGACGTCAGAGGTTACGCAACTGAATGAGCTCGCTTCTGTCGGCGCATCACGCTGGTCATAACTAACATACTGATCGGAGCGCCCGCGCGCGGCCGGCTCAATAATGACTGTCCTATGTGCTGAGAGTACGATCGCGTGAAAGCCTGTGGGCGTCACGTCAAAGCGGGTTGTAGCGGTCGGGTCGTCCAGACCTTTTCCCCGATAGGTTCTAATCTCTGGGAAAAGTGCGGCGAGCCGCGGCGCCATCACGGGTGATTCCTCAATGCGAAATCTGGTAAGTGTCCCATCCGGCATCGGCAACGTCATGACTACCGGGGTCTGTCTGGCCGCTTTACCAGACTCCATTGGGGCGTGACGAAGCACCTCTTTTTGTGCGATCGCATTGAGGCTCAGCTCTCGGTAGAACGTTGGCGCAGTCCCGGTCTCGGCAACGCTCTTTCCCTTACGCCGTGACTGATTTTCACTCCAGACGTGATCTTCGGACGGACCGAATTTGGTGGGCGCATGACCGAACAAAATCAACCCGGGACGATTCATCGTCGGTGGACTTAACTTTCCCACTCCGTTTTGTTTGTATGACGCGGCCCTGACCCGAAAGTTGCCCTCGAACAAAAAGCTGAAGCCCGTCACCCCAGAGACAAAACACAGCAGCATCGCCAGCGTGTTAGAGATGATGGAGCGTGAGCCCACTTTGCTCCTGACCGCCTGAATCAGGCGGATCCGATTTATTTCTTTCATACTTAGCTCGCGGTTCTTCGGGAATCCGGAAGGAAAGAGTTCAGGCAACTACTGTACTCGCCTTGCTGACAAACTACTAATTGACTACTTGATGACGAGCCCAACCGAGATGCGCAGGCCGTTCGCTGTCCGTCCGGGAAAGTTCACGCCCGCGATTGTTCGAGCTTTCAGAAAAACCGGATTGTAATCCACTTGAATGAGGCGAAGGTCGAATCTGTTATTCAGGCGCACATCGAGGCCGCCGCCCAAATTCATCGTGAAATTCGTGGTACTGTCGGTGGCTGACGTAATTGAAGTGACTCCCGAACCAATAGCCTCCTCATTGAGTTTGCGACGGGAAATCCCGAATAGCGCGTGCGCGAACGGGGTGACGCGCCGTGCGCTGAAGAACTTCACCTGTGGGCCGCCCGTGAAGTTGTAGAGCGAAAAACTTGACCGGGCTTGCGCTATTCCAAAATCTTCGGTGCGCTGCTTAAAGCCGGCGGAGAAATCCCCTGTCAAACCGACGCGCTTGGTTAGATAACCTGTGCCGGATATGTTGAAGCCGTTTAGCTTGAATCTTTTCTCGAGAGTGGTCCTGGGAATTCCCGTGCCTGCGAAGTCCGTGCTCTTAATGCCGGAATCAATATTTTCATACGAATAGCCCACAAAGAATTCGGGCCGAGGCCTGTCCTGTGCATGGGATATGGCGACCGGGATAGCAATCAGTGCAACTAACAACAAAACTTTTCGCATTTAGAAATTTCTCCTGAGCAGTAACTGAGTGGTGGAGAGCGACCGAAGGCGCTCTTCGCAAATGGCGGTCGAGGTGCCGCGATGCAACTCTTATCGCCGGTACACGGCAATTGATTGAGCAAGCTGGAAGAAAAGACTTCGGAGAGATGTCTGCTCGATCAAGGGGTGCTGCTGGATTAGAGACCCAGAACCCATCGAGCGTCGTCCCGATCTATACGGAAGGCGGCCTGACTTATAAGGTTGTACTCGTACACGGGCACTGATTTAGTCTGAACGAGGAGATTTTGCATGCGGCCGGCAATGTTCTAGAGCCCAGAGTGGTGAATTTCACGGCTGGCCGTTGGCGGTAATAACTGTCCGGAACTCAGAAGGAGTCATATGGGTATGCTTTTTGAACGCCGCGTTGAATGCCGATTTCGAGTTAAAGCCTACCGCTTCGGAAATGGCTAAAATCGAGTAGTGTTTCCTGGTGGGGTCGACCAGCATCCGCTTGGCTTCTTCTATTCGATAGAGGTTAATAAAGTCAAAAAAATTCTGATTCAGTTGCTCATTGATCATCTGCGAAAGATGATGAGGCGAAATTGCGAGCGTCTTCGCCAGTTTTTGGAGTGTGAGGTCACCGTCGGTATATGGTCTCTCTTTTTCCATCAGATCGAGAAGTCGCTTGAGGTATGCATCACCTCTCTCAA
>DASXRU010000145.1:0-21209 GCA_036506395.1 Pyrinomonadaceae bacterium
AAGGCTTCTTCCTGATCATGGGTGACATACACGGCGGTCAGGCCCAAACGGGTAACGAGCTGGCGTAACTCACCGCGGGTCTCTTCGCGCAAAGCAACGTCAAGATTGGAAAGCGGTTCGTCGAAAAGGAGCAGTGCCGGCTCAATGGCTATCGCACGGGCGATAGCTACCCGCTGCTGCTGTCCTCCCGACAGCTCGTCAACTCTGCGCTTTTCGTAGCCGGGAAGCTGGACGAGTTCGAGTGCCCCGGTCACACTTTCGTCAATTACCTGCTTGGGAAGATGCCGGGCGCGCAGACCGAACGCAACGTTCTCGAAAACGTTCAGGTGAGGGAACAGCGCGTAATTTTGGAATACCATGCCGAAGCCGCGACTTTCGGCGGTGAGGTTGGTGATGTCCTTCCCATCGAGTTCCAGGCCGCCTGAATCGGGCGCTTCCAATCCGGCAATCAAACGCAGAGTCGTGGTCTTGCCGCATCCCGATGGGCCCAGCAAACCAAAGAACTCGCCGCGCTCGACTTCGAGGGAAACGTCAGCGACAGCCGGCGTTGAGTCGTAGTGCTTGGAAAGATTCTTTAGAGAGAGCAGGGACATGTTGACTCTTCAAGATTCGGCGGGCGGTGTTTAGAGTACCGACTTTAGTCGGGCTTTGTTATGGTTCCTGGGAAAAAACCCGACTAAAGTCGGTACTCTAAACGCCGCGCCGCCACATTGAGTGGATGTAATACCTGGTTCACTTCTTGCTACGGCCGCGAATCTCAGTGTCCCAATAGCTCAGCCAGGTGTTGCCTTCCTTGCGCAACAAATCCCAATCGAGCGGCAGGCGCGTGAAAGGCTCGTTCATCCATGCGGGCAGTTGCCTGCGGTCGATGTCGCTGCGCAAGGGGAGACGGTAATAGGAATTCGCCGCATGAATCAGGCTTTCCGGAGTCGTTACAAATTCATAAAAGCGACGCGCCTCTTCCTCGTGTGGCGCACCGCGCACGATGGCAATACCGTCAATAACCACCGGCGTGCCGCTGGACGGAATTACGTAAGAAACCGGCAGCCCTTTTTGTTCCTTGAACAGGCGCACATCCGGCAGGTCCCAGATACTCAACAGTCCCTCGCGGCGCGCCAGTTTCTGCATCAGCAAGGTGCCGTCGGCCGTGTACTCGTGAACGTTCGCGTCCAGACGCCGCAGCCACTCATAACCTTTCTCCGGCGAGCCAGTGTCTTTGTAGAAGCGCCAGATAATGGCGCCAAAGATGACGCGCATAGTGTCGGAAGGATTGGGATTTCGGATTAGAACCTTGTCCCGCCACTTTGGATCCAGCACGTCGTCCCAGTCGCGTGGCGCCTCCACGGCCGGCACCGCATCACTGTTGTAAACGATCACTTCCGGAGTTTCATATGTGCCGTACCAGCGATCCTGCGCGTCGCGGGCGAAGTCCGGGACCTTGCGGGCCCACGAAGGTCTATATGGCGCCAGGAGATTTTCGTCCGCTGCCTGCTGAAATGTCGCATGCGCCGCGCCCCACCAGAGATCCGCCTGCGGGCGATTACGCTCAGCCTGCACGCGCGCGAGCACTTCACGCGAGCCCATGTCGAGAAATTGCACTTCGACTTCGGGGTGGGCCTGTTTGTAGCGGGCCACGAAGTCGCGCAGCATGTCCTGACCATGCGGCGTGTAAATTAGCAGCTTGTTTTGAGTTTGGTTGCGTGTACCGCTACAAGCGGGTGCGAACAGCAGGACAACCATCGCGCAGAAGGTGATCGCTCGTGTGGTATTGAACATTTTCAGGAAGCCTGACGGTCAGGCGTGCACCGGCGGACGCGCGGCAAACGGCCGCGCAGTTTCATAAGCATGAGCGAGCTTGAACAGGATCGCTTCGTCCCAGTAACGACCCAGTATTTGCAGGCCGATCGGAAGGCCTTCGGTGGAAAGCCCGCAGGGAATATTGATTCCCGGAATGCCGGCAAGATTTGCGGTCACGGTGTAGATGTCGTTCAGGTACATGGCCAGCGGATCGTCGAGCTTCTCGCCAATCAGAAACGCGGGCGTAGGAGTAGTGGGAGTGATAATGGCATTGCACTTCTCGAATGCGTTCATGAAATCCTGCTTGATCAAAGTACGAACCTGCTGGGCCTTGCGATAATAGGCTTCATAGTAACCCGCGGAGAGAACGTAAGTGCCCAGCATGATGCGGCGCTTTACTTCCGGACCAAATCCTTCATCACGGGTGCGGCAGTACATCTCGCGCAGGGTGTGCGCCTCTTCCGCCCGGAAGCCGTAGCGCACACCGTCAAACCTCGCCAGATTCGAGGAAGCCTCCGCCGTCGCGATGATGTAATAAACCGCGATTGCATATTTGGCGTGCGGCAGCTCGATATCAACAATTTCCGCGCCCAGCTCGCGATACGCTTCGATCGACTGATTAACTATGTCGCGCACTTCTTTATCGAGCCCTTCGCCCAGCAGCGCGCGCGCCACGCCAAGTTTCAGTCCCTTAACGTTTCCGTTTAGTTCTGATGCGTAATCAGGAACGGGCACCTCGGCGGTCGTGGCGTCGTTAGGGTCACGTCCCGCTATAACGGCAAGCACGGCCGCGACATCGCTGGCGTTGCGGCCGAAGATGCCGATCTGATCCAGCGAAGAGCCAAAAGCGACCAGGCCATAACGTGAAACTCGGCCGTAGGTGGGTTTCAATCCAAACACGCCGCAGAATGCCGCTGGTTGGCGGACAGAGCCGCCCGTGTCAGAGCCCAGCGCAACGGGCACGATGCTAGCCGCCACTGCCGCAGCCGAACCGCCAGATGAGCCACCAGGCACACGTGAAATATCCCAGGGATTTTTGACTGGACCAAAGGCCGAGTTTTCATTCGATGAGCCCATCGCAAACTCGTCGCAGTTGGTCTTGCCCACGATCACGGCGCCAGCCGCGGCCAATCGTTCGATCGCAGTGGCGTTGTACGGCGGATGATAGTCACCGAGGATTCGCGAGCCGCAGGACGTTTGCAGACCTTTGACACAGATGTTGTCCTTGATCGCAAGGGGAACGCCGGCCAGCAGAAGTTTTTCCTTTGCAGACGCGTCCAGGGAATCGATCTGACTGGCTCGAAGCGGAGCCCCTTTCCGATCGATTTGAAGAAATGCGTTTAGCCTGTCGTTGAGTTTTTCGGCTGCATCGAGCGCGGCTTCGACGACCATGCGCGCGGTTGTTTCCCCACTCATCAGCGCTCGTCGCACGGATTCGATGTTGCTTTCGTCGTTGCTCATGCAGATTCAGTGAACAGTAAACAGTACACAGCGAACGGTGAACAGTGAACAGTCGAAACTCGGGCGTCTGCTGTTCACGATTTACAGTTCACGGTTTTTCACGGTTTACTGTTTTCATAGAACTTTTGGCACCCGGAAATGGCCTGATGCCGGATCGGGCGCTTCTTCAAGCGCTAATTTCTGGCCCAACGAAGGGCGAACCGCATCTGGTCGCGATGATTCAGTCTTTTCACCCTCGGGAGTTAATCCCCCAGTGGCTGGTTCGATCTGGCTGGTATTCAGATCGTTCAACTGCTCGACATAAGCGACGATGTCCGCCATCTGCGGAGTGAACGCGTGGCGCTCCTCCTCTGTGATCTCCAGGTGCGCGAGCTGCGCCACCTTTTCAATATCCGATTCGGTGATTGGCATAAATTTCAGATCTCGGATCTCAGATCTTAGATTTCAGATTTCTCTCGTTCGCCCCTTGGTGTTTGCCGTCGCCTGATGTTGGCTCCGGCGGCGAGCAGGAACCGCCGGCGCAAGCTTTCGTCCTGAATGGAGCTGGCCGCGAGCGTCAGTTCGTCCGGCAACGAGCGAGGGACGCTTTCCGCAGATTCACCGCCGGTGATTGACGGGCGCGGCGCTCGTTCCGCTTCCACGGTTTTCGGATCGATGCGAAACTCGATAAACGTGATTGTTTTCTGGCCCAGCATACCGTTTAGCCGCGACAGCAACTGACCGCTAAGTGCGGACATCTGCTTCTGCCAGATTGCATCGGAAACAGCAACGATTAGAGTCGTGTGGTAAAGACGAAAAGGCACCGCATGCTGACACAGCGGCTCACCGGCTGCGCGTCTCCACGCAATTCTGGCGGCCGCTTCGGCGACTTCTTCGTTGTCGCCGGCCACACTCAATAGTTTGGGCAGCGCCCGGATTAGAGCTTCCATATTAGTCACTGGTTTCTGCCTGGCCACTCCAGCAGTGTTCCGCCGGGAGGCCAGCCGGCGATTTGCAATTGCGCAATGTCACTCTAGAATTGCAAGCCAGATTCACAAGCCAGATTCATGAGTTGTCGAGTGTAATGGAAACAGAGCAAGAGCGACAAGCGACTGGGGCCCAGGGTATGGCAACACGTAGCGACGGCGAGTTTCAGGAAAGACTGGTGCTTGCTTCAGGCAGCCCTCGCCGAGCCGACATTCTTCGCGCTGCCGGTTGGCTTTTTGATATCTGTGCACCAGACATTGATGAGTCTCGCCGCCCTCGTGAGGATGCAGTCGCATATGTCGAACGGCTCGCCCTGGCAAAAGCGAATGCAGGAGCGGAGCTCAATCCATCACGAGTTGTGGTTGGCGCGGACACGATCGTGCTAATTGAAGGTGAAATACTGGGCAAGCCGCGCGATGAAGACGATGCGCGGCGCATGTTGCTGCTGCTATCGGGACGATGCCATGAAGTGATCACCGGCATCGCCCTGGTGCGCCCTGGCAGGCATGACCAGGGACCCGGGGATGAGCGAGTGGCGCATGAGCTGACTAGCGTGCAATTCGCCCCAATGACGGAAGCGGAGGTGGAGTGGTACTTGACGAGTGGTGAGGCAATGGATAAAGCGGGCGCCTATGCAATACAGGGTAAGGCGGCTCGCTTCATTGAAGAGATTCAGGGTGATTATCTAAACATCGTCGGCTTGCCAGTGCGATTGCTCTACAAGTTACTGTCAGAACCGCCTGCGATAGCGGGCGGGCCCTCTTTTGACTGATAAGACCAGAACGGCCCGCCCGCTACCGCAGGCGGTTCTGACAAGAAAAGAGGCGGCCATTTAGGGCCGCCTCTTCTAGACTTCATTGCTGAAGATCCCTTAAAGAATTTTGTCCAAGCGCGCGCTCAGTTGCGTCGCCAGACTTGTAGTGGGATCCAGCCCGCCAATCGGCCCGCCCGCAATGTTCCCTTGCTTGTCAAAAATGACAATTGACGGTATCTGGTCCACACCGAGCTTCTTCGAAACTGTGCCGTCCGGATCGCGCAACACGGTTACCTTGTACTTGCGGGCCAGCGCCCGCAGCTGATCGTCCGAAGCATAGTTCTTTGACTTGGGCGATTCCGAATCCGTGCTAACCCAGTAAACCGCTACGCCGCGGCCGCTGTAATCGTCGGCGAGTTTCTTGACGCCTTCCAATTGATTGCGCGAGAGCGGCAACCAGGAAGCGCCGAAGGCCAGCACCGCAACCTCGCCGCGCAAACTCTCCGCGGTCACAGGTTCGCCATCAATCGCGCGCAGGGAAAAGTCGGGTGCCTTGGTTTGGGCTTTGGCCGCGCCGGCAAAAACTGTCAGAAACGATAATGCCGTGGCGATAGCAATCGTGCGGCTCTTCCTAATCATTGTTTTCTCCTTCCATCGTCCGGGCTAACGTTCGCTTTCCGGCCTCACCGGTGAATTGCTGGCTTAATTTGCCCGAAACGATGACACCGCCCTTTAGATGTGCGCCGAGAGGCTACAGTTGGATGCCAGCACGGGCGGTCAGACAACCTCGCTTTAGCTGGCATTTTCGTTGTGAAGCCAATTTGGATTTCTAACCGTTCGCAGGAGATTCTTCGAAAACCTCCTCGTGCAGCCGGCGGTAATCTTCCCACGTATCCATGTCGCGCGCAACAAAGGGCGAAGACACCGGCAGACGCTGAACTTCAGCCCGATGCTCCTCAAAGAAAGCCCGCAGACCGCGCTCCGGATCAAGCCGGAGAAGCTCTTCGCGGAAACGGAGATCGATTAGAGCAGGATGTCCCCCGCGCCCTTCGAATTCGGGGACGACTAGTCTGGAACTGTTCTGCCATTGATCGATCAATGCCGTGATCACTTCAGCGGGCACCCCCGGGTGGTCCACCAGAGCGATGAGGGTAGCCTTTGCGATCTCCGGCAGTTCGCGAATGCCACAAGCGATCGAAGCGCCCATTTCGCTTTCCGGATCCGGATTGAGCGCGAATGTCACTGCGAAACTCTTGAGTTGCCGGCGCACCTCTTCAGCCCGATGGCCCACCACGACGACAATCGATTCGATTCCGGCTTCGCGCAGAGTGGCAACACAGTGCTCGATGACAGTCTTCTTACCGAAGGGAAGTAGAGGCTTGAAGCCGCCCATGCGTCTGGAGCGCCCGGCGGCCAAAAGTATTGCGGCTACGTCCATTCACGAGTTAATCGAACGCTTTCGAACCAAAACCAAAGCGCCGTCGCCGCTTCGCTCTGCCGGCGCACTCCATAGTTACATTCTTCGCAAATCTTCGAGGGCGCGGAGGGTGTACTGGCGCGCCATCTGTTTGCGCCAGTTCATCACGAAATCTGTGTTGTCGAGCGGACGAGCTTTCACATACGCTGCTTCGGCGGCGGCCTGGATGTGGTCATCGTCAAAGGGCTGCCCGATCAAGGCGTCAGCGGCTTCCTTAACTTCGATCGGTGAGGGTGCGATGCCGCCGAGAACGAGCTTCGCGTCCTGCACCGTTTGCATTGCATCGAGCTTGAGCCACGCGGCGACGCCAAGCACCGGAAAATCGAACGCGCCGCGTCTTCGAAGTTTCTGATACGAAGCGCGCCAGCCATTTGTCGGCGGCAGGTGAATATCAACCAGCAGTTCGTCCGGTCGCTTCTTCAAGTAATCGATCCCGTCGTCGTTGTAGAACCCGGCCGCGTCGATCATTCGTTCGCCAAGAGTTGAAACCAGTCGAAACTTCGCGCCAATGGCCACCATCACCGGGACGAGATCCGACGACTGCACCGCCCAGCACTTCGAGCTTCCGGGCGCCACCCAACAAACGTCGCCGTCTTTCTTCAAGCAGAAGTTAATCCCTTTACGCCATTCGTAATTCTGATCGTAGTAGTTGCAGCGCGTATCCAGCAGCAGATTACCGCCAATCGTTCCCATGTTGCGGAGAATCGGGGTGGAGATTGTGCGCGCCGCATGCGCCACAACGGGATAGTCACGATTGATCAGCGGATGTTCCACTATGTCGGTTAGTGTTACGGACGCGCCAATGCGAATACCTGACTTGCCGTCGCCTGTGATCCGATTCAGTTCCGGGACACGCATCACTGAGATTACCGTCTTCGGCATTTGCTGACGGCGTTTCATGTTGGGATACAGATCGGTGCCACCAGCCACAAACTGACCTTCAGGACCAGTGCCGGCCATGATCTTCACCGCCTCCGCGATTTCTCGCGGCGCGCGGTAGTCAAATTTGGGAAGTCGCATCATGACGAATGCACGCGCATCTCGCTTCCTACCAGAAATTTGATCTTGATCACAGGCTGATCGGGATGCGCTGGGTTAGGTATCACGCGGTGATTGGTGCAATCAACCTGAAGGTCCAAGCCTTCAAGGACGGTTTGTCCGATCAACACTTCGGAGCCCAGCACCAGCGTTTCTTCAGTTGTGCGACGACCAAGTAATGTAATGCCGACCATTTCCGTGACGTCGACGTCTTCGGCCGCGTCATTGGCGTAGGTGGCCCTTGCTTTATCGACGATAGCCAAACCAAGGAGTTGAACGACATGAATCGGCAGAACGGATCGGACTGCGCCTGTGTCAACCAGGGCATCAGCCTCGTAGCTGCGAATCTTGTCAGCCGTCAGCAATCCTCGCCGAACCAACGCCTCGTCGACGCCGTTCGTGAGCTTAACTTTTACTCTTACCTCTGCCAACGGCGTATTCCCTTCATGACTGTCATTTGCCGACAGCGCAGTCCTGTCACTCCGCGCAGCGACACGGATTGTGCGGAGGTCATATCGGGAACGCAATTGGTCTTCGCTTGATGTGATTTTCTTTTCCATGCAAGTTTGCTGGCAAATATCTATATCTATGAGTGCACTGCGACCCGTGGCATCTCGCGACCATCGCCGCCTTCGGCTGGCGTTAATACGCGCAAAGGCTCGGGCCAATCGACTGACGGAATCGAATCCGGCCCATATCGCCCGTCGCTTCCTTTGGCTTTCTCGCGCAATGCTTTCAAAACTTTTTCCGGAGTGATTGGCACTTCGTCAATGCGCACGCCCACTGCATCGTAGACCGCGTTAGCCACGGCAGGTGGCACCGGCAGCAGCGGCCCCTGTCCTACTTCTTTCGCGCCATAAGGTCCGTTCGGATCCGGATCTTCGATCAAATAAGTCTTAACGTCGCACATCTCCATCGTTGTCGGGCTTTTGTACTCCAACATCGAAGGAAACTTGTGCACCACATTGCGATTCGCGCGATAGGCCATCTCCTCCATCAGGATTTCGCCCAGGCCCATGTAAACGCTGCCTTCGACCTGACCCAGCACCAGCACTGGATTGATCGACTTGCCGATGTCATGCGCGATCCAGATTCGCTCGACAACAACAATGCCGGTCGATGGATCGACATCAACTTCAGCAACTGCCGCCGAATAGCTGTACGCTGGCGAAGGGCCAACCCCCGCCCCTTTGTATTTTCCGGGAGAACGCGGCGGAGAATAGGAGCCAACTGTTCCGATAGTTCCGAACTTCGATTCGGCAAGCACTACCGCTTCCGCAAAAGAAACGCCAACCTCCGGATTCTCAACGTCGAACACGCGGCGCTCAGCCAACGAAACATTCTCAATCGGAACGCCCAGCTTTTCCGCCACTGCAATCACCAACAATTCCCGTGCGCGCTCGGCTGCCTGGATAGCTGCGTTGCCGGTCATCAAAGTCACACGACTGGAATAACTGCCGAGATCAACCGGCGTCAGATCGGTATCCGCGGTTATCACGCGAATATCAAAGGGATCGATCCCCAGCACTTCCGCGACGATGTAGGCGAGAATCGAATCCGACCCCTGGCCGATGTCTATTGAGCCGCACATCACACAGACGCCGCCTTGACGATCGAGCCGCAGTTGCACACCCGACTGCGGCATGTTGTTCCAGTAGATCGGTAGTCCCGCGCCGCAGATATACGAGCTGCAGGCGAACCCAATTCCCTTGCCG
Organism: Pyrinomonadaceae bacterium; assembly: GCA_036506395.1. Taxonomy (GTDB): domain Bacteria; phylum Acidobacteriota; class Blastocatellia; order Pyrinomonadales; family Pyrinomonadaceae; genus DASXRU01. The sequence continues at coordinate 9,209 of DASXRU010000145.1, forward strand.
TATGGCAGATTGCGTTTACTCTGATTCCATCCCGAGAATTTGTCTTTCCACCCAGAGCCGTAGACGACCTTGTCGATGCACTGACCCAGGCCCATGCTGCCGATGCGCAGGTAGTTTGCGGTGATTGAGTTTGGCTTGACCAGATGCGCCCGGCGCATCTCTGCCGGATCGAGCTTAAGGTCCTCGGCAATCTTATCGAGCTGCACTTCCAGAGCGTAGCGCGGCTGCGGCGTTCCGTGCCCGCGTTTTGGTCCACATGGCGGCTTGTTCGTAAAGGCGCGCAGCCCCTGAAACTTGTAACGCGGCACGTCATAGGTAACCGTTTGCAGCGCTCCGGTGTAGAAGGTGCTGGCAACGCCATAGCTGCCATAGGCGCCGCCGTCAAGAAACGACTGAAAGTGCATGGCCGTGATTGCGCCATCTTTCCTGACGCCGGTCTTGACGCGCATCAACACAGGATGCCGGCCGCGATGGCAATAAAAAACTTCTTCACGAGTCAAAGTGTTCTTCACCGGCCTGCCCGTGATCATGGAAAGCTTGCAGACTACAACTTCGTGATTGAAGGGATCGCTCTTGCCGCCAAAGCCGCCGCCATTTGGCGTGGCAATTACGCGGATATGACTGGCCGGTATTTCCAAAACCTTGGTGAGGGCGCGATGAACGTAATGCGGAGTCTGGGTCGCGCTCCAAAGCGTCAGCTTGTTATCCGGATCGAAATAAGCAACCGCGGCGTGCTGTTCCATGGGCAGGTGCGTGTTGCCTTCGTAGAAGAAAGTGTCTTCGCGAACCAGGTCTGCGTCGGCGAAACCTTCTTCGACGTCTCCAAACTCCAGAGAAACCTTCTTGTGAATGTTGCCGCCATCGCCGTATTCATGAATGCGCGGTTCGTCGATCATCACCGCCTCTTCAATTGAAGAGATTGTGTTCAGACGTTCATACTCGACTTCGATCAAATTCATCGCGTCGAAGGCGACGTCTTCATCAATCGCAGCGACTGCGGCTACCGGATCGCCGATGAAGCGAACCTTGTCGATGCAGAGCGCGTGTTCGTCCTGACTGACGGGAAGAATACCGTAGGGAATTGGCAGGTCTTTTCCGGTTATTACCGCGATAACGCCGGGTAATGCTGTGGCTTTCGAAACATCGATACTCTTGATTATGGCATGCGGTTCATGGCTGCGCAGGATTTTGCAGTGCAGCATGCGCGGCAAAAAGATGTCATCGGCGAATTTCGTCTGGCCGGTGCACTTCGCCCGCGCATCGACTTTCCGAAAAGGCTTGCCAACTACGCTCAGAGGCTTCCCGTTGTTGCTTCTGCTCTTAGCCATTACAGTTTAGATATGGGCCACAGATAAACACGGATCGACGCTGATTCCAAAAAAACAAATTGTCGGACTATTTCAACATGTCTGTGCAAATCCGTGTTCATCTGTGGCTAATCATTCGTATCCGTAAATACTTTCCCGCGGCAGTTCCATCTCTTCACCACGCATACGCGCTGCCGCCAGCTCAACAGCCTCGTAGATCTTGATATAGCCGGTGCAGCGGCAAAGGTTCCCCGATAATGCTTCTTTAATTTCATCCCGGGTGGGGCTTGGATTCTTTTCCAGCAGTTCTTCGGCAACTAGTAGAAAGCCAGGCGAACAGTAACCGCATTGGGCCGCACCGAGGTCAGCAAAAGTGTCCTGCAACGGATGAAGTTGCGTGCCATCGGCCATCCCTTCAATTGTTTTTACCTCGCGACCTTCAGCGTCCAGACCGAGCATCAGGCAGGAGAGTATTGCCCGCCCATCTACCAACACCGTGCAGGTGCCACACTCGCCGAGCTCGCATCCATGTTTGGTTCCCGTCAGCGCCAGATCTTCCCGCAGCACTTCGAGCAAAGTTTTATGCGGCGCAAACGCAACCTCGGCCGTTTCGCCATTCAGCGTAAATTTGATGTGCGATTTTTGTTTTGGTCCGTCTCGCATCGATCGATCCCGGTGGTTAGTTAAGTCTTCGAAGTGGCCGCGTCCTTTTTCTTGGCAGCGCCGAGCACCACGTTATCAATCAAACGCGTCTTGCCGATTTTTGCCGCCACAGCAATCAGGACCGGGCGATCGTCCAGCTTCTCCAGCTTTTCCAGAGTGTCGGCGTCGGAAACATTGATGTAATCGACACGCGCGAGCGGTTCACGCTCGATTGTCGTGCGCACCGCCTCCGCGAGGCGCGAAGCGTTTCGCTCACCTGCAGCGTACGCGTCTTTGGCGCGCGAGAGAGCCTGGTAAAGACATTGGGCGGCCTTATGCTCTTCCTGGTTCAAATAGGCGTTGCGTGAAGACATTGCCAGGCCCGATTCTTCGCGCACGATTGGCAACACAACGATCTCCGTTGGGAAGGACAGATCGCGGACCAGACGCTTGACGACCAGGATCTGCTGCGCGTCCTTCTGTCCAAAAAACGCGAAGTCAGGCCGCACGGTATTCAGCAAGATTGTTACTACAGTCGCCACGCCGCGAAAATGTCCCGGCCTCGAAGCTCCTTCAAGCTGGTCAGACAATCCTTCAACCGTAACGAAAGTAGAAAAGCCTTTGGGATAGATCTCTTCGGGCGGGGGCGCGTAGATGTAATCAACGTTGTAGTCAGTCAGGAGCGCCGTGTCGTTCGTCAAATCGCGTGGATAGCTGGCGAAATCCTCGGCTGGACCAAACTGTGCCGGGTTGACGAAGATTGACACAACCACCACATCGCACATCCTTCGCGCTTCACGCACCAAACTCAAATGCCCATCGTGAAGCGCTCCCATCGTCGGCACCACGCCAACAGTTCGATCCTGGTCGCGCCTGATTTTGCGGGCCACGGAGCTCATGCGCTGGCGGCGATTTATGATTTCCATAAGATCAAAGGTCAGTGGTTAGTTGTCAGTGGTCAGTTACAACTGCAACTTCATTAACAACTGACAACTGACAACTGACTATCACGGGTCTATTTGAGCTTGGCTTCCTTCTTTGTTTCGATGTTTAGTTCAGCGGCAGCTTCGGCAGGAAGACCGTAGGACTCTTCGTCCGCGGGATAGGTTCCGTTGCGCACATCGTCAGCCCAGCGGGTGATGGCTTCGGTAGTAGTCTCGCGCAGATTCACATACTGACGAACGAAACGGGGCAGTTTGCCGAATGACAGCCCGATAAGATCATGGATCACCAGTACTTGAATGTCACAATGCGGGCCGGCGCCAATTCCAATGGTCGGGATGCTGATTCGTTCCGTAATCAGTTGGGCAATCTCGCGCGGCACCAGCTCCAGGACAATCGAGAAAGCACCGGCTTCTTCCAGAGCATAGGCATCATCGAGAAGCTTGCGAGCCGCCACGGCGGTCTTGCCCTGGACTCGATAGCCGCCGAGTTTGTTCACCGACTGCGGCGTCAGTCCGATATGGCCCATGACCGCGATCTCTTCGTCAACCAGACGTTTCACCAGAGGAACGCGTTTCTGTCCACCTTCCAGCTTGACAGCCTCCGCACCACCTTCCTTGATTAGACGCAAGGCCGCCCGCACCGTATCGTCGGCGCCGGTATGAAACGAGCCGTAGGGCATATCGGCCACCAGCAAAGCCCGGTGCACGGCGCGGCGCACCGCCTTCGTGTGCATCAACATTTCATCGAGAGTTACCGGTACCGTATTGCCATAGCCCAGCACGACATTGCCCAGGCTGTCACCGACCAGAATGATGTCGATCCCGGCTTCGTCAACGATCCTGGCGGTGGGATAGTCGTAGGCTGTCAGACAAACCAGACGCTCACCGCGTTCTTTGCTGGCTTTCAACGAAGGCGCTGTGACCTTCTCGGGACGCTCAGGTTTAAGGTAGGCCATGGATTCGCTCTCTTGATTAACCGTCAGAAAACACAAACCAGCGGCTTCACCGCGTTAAAGTGCGTTCAGTCTCGATTCATTCATAAGAAGGAAAGGCTGGCGCAATTATAGGCGAGCGCATCCGAGCCCCGCAACCGGATCGAGTCTGAGTGGGAGGTATCGGGTTCTGAAAGGCGGGCTTAATTGGAGTACCGCAAGAATCGGGAGGGCGTGCAGAGCCGAACTGGGTTGAAGGCAGTTAGATAAGTATTGATTGCGATTGGGCTTTTCTGGACCTGTTTGATCTCAGGCACCGAAGGCTGCCGCTGGTCTGGTCGCGGTGCGAATGATCCAGTCTGGTGCTTTAAAAGCCTTGCGGGCGCCGGTGTAGATTATTACCAGAGGACCCACGTCAGACGGTCGCCCCAATGGTGGTTGGCTGGGCAAGCGTTCTGGTGCAGTTGTTTCGGAGTTCCTCATGAATACTTCTTTCTGCGAACTTTTGGAGTGCGGGGACTTGTCACCGCTTTTTCTATCCAGTGTCGCGAGGCACTGTTCGCGGCGTGCTCATTCGCCAGCATCACGGGCAAGAGGCCTGCGCTCCTAATTCAGGCTGATCACACCAGCGCTGGCGGCGAAGCCTACGCCAAAACCAACCACCATCGTCGGGCCAGTCCACTCGGCCTTTTCCGCCAGCATGAAGCCCGTGGAAGCGCTGGAAAGATTGCCGTAGTTTTTCAAAACTTCATACGAGCCATGCACCTTGACGGAATCTTTCTCGATATGGAGTTGCGAACAAACGCCGTCCAGAATCTTCTTGCTCCCGGTATGAATGAGACAGTCATCCACCTGACTCAAATTGGAGACCGGCGAACTAGGATTGGCCAGGACATTATTAACGGTAGTAACCGCATAATGCGCACCACGGCTCGGGACGTTGGGTCGCATGAAATACTGCGGCTTCCCGAGCAGTAACGGGTGCGTACTACTTGCCGTCATGGTAAGCAGATTCACGTCGTCGAGGTCATCGTTGGTCAGATGAGAGATTGGACCAAAAGCCGGCTTTCCTTCTTCCGCGCCGACCAGCAACGCAACCGCTCCGTCACCAAACAACATTGACTGTATGACGAAGGTGGTATCCAACCGCTGTTGTTCAAAGGCGTCCTCATGTAACTTTTCCTCCTTACGCTGGCGGATCGTTTCGCGATAACCGTAGTATTCGTCGCGCTTGAGCGGCGCGGCAAAAGGCGTGTGCGCTTCCGACATCAGCACCATAGCCAACTGCCCTGGGTTGGCGGCTAAATACCACTGCGCAACTTCGATAGACTTCAGCATCACAGAACATCCCTGGGCCTGCATGCTGACCGTGCGAATCGAGCGCGAAAAAATCCCGTGCGTCTGGCCCATGACTTCCGAAGCAAGACAGGGAAGCATCTGGTCAGGCGTGTTAGTGGCCGCGACGAGCAGGCCGATTCTTGATGGATCCCCACCCCACTCCTGAATGCATTTCTTTGCTGCGTTTACAGCCATCCGCGTGGTCGAGCTGTTGACTCTCATCGGGGCCCCGGAAAGATAGTCCGGATAGTTATCGATGGTGGAATAGCGCCGGTCGACGCCGAGGCTGCATATGGTGTTGATTAATTCAGGGGAAAGTTTGTGCATCAGCGAGGCCACCATTTCAGTCGTGCTGAACTGGTTCGGGGGTGTCGCGGTGGCTGCCGAAAGAAGGTTAATCATGGTCATCTCCCACTAGTGAGTCTGCCGGTCATCGCCGCCGAAACCGTCAGGGGGTAGAACCTAGAGTACTGCGAGGCCAGGTTCAGGGCGCCATCCGGCAAGCTCCTGCTCGTCCGTAGTCAGAGGCGTTTTATCAACTATCTGCCGAATGCTATTTCAATAGCTGTGCCACGAGTCGGAATCAGTGATCAGAAGCCGTCAAGTTTCGTAGGCAGTGGGTTTAGCCTGGGTTAATGAGTCGAGTAATGGGCGCGCGGGTGGGCTGGTGGAGTGGATACCAAGTATCAAGCATAACTGGGATTAAGAGCTTTTGGGGCCATTCCCTTGAATGATGCCTTGCTAATACTGGCAGAAACGCCCAATCAAAGATTGTTCGGGTTGAACTGGTTAGCAAATATACAGTGACAACTAAGTATGCAGCTGCCGAGCTGTCGAAGATACTCCGATTTTCACGAGGAGTCAGTGCGCGAAACGCAAAGGCAGGCGGCCGATTGCAGCTTCTCCAATGCTGCCGAAATAGAGTGCGTCCTTGTGCTCCACTACGTTGGCAATCTGCGCGAAGCATTGCGGTGAAGGATCCTGGAGGTTAGTTACAACGCGTCCGCTCATGTCTAGTTCCAGCGCGAATGCATAGCGCTTGATTGCCGGTTGGAGGAAACTCGGCAGGCGGAGGATAGCTTTTCGCAGGAATGGGTGCGGCATCAGACGATCAAGAATTGGATCGCGTGGAGTAACCAGCGCCAGCCAAAAAGTATCGCGCCCGTTCGAAGAGATGCCGTCGGGAAAGCCCGGCAAGTTGTCTATGAAAATGTCAGACTGTCCTTGCCGCGGACCATTGAGCCAAACGCGACGAACTCTATACGCTCCGGTCTCGACTACCAGAAGAAATGAGCCATCCGGACTGACTGCGACGCCGTTAGCGAAATAAAGATCGCCGAGTACCAAGCGCGTAGTTTTTGTGCCGGAAGCATAAGCGAGCAGACGGCCATTCCCTTGATGCTCAACGATATCCTCCTTCAGTTCCGTCAATGCGAACCTGCTTGAGGCATCAGTGAAGTAGATAGTTCCGTCAGCAGCGATGTCCAGGTCGTTCGTACAACGGAAGGGAACACCGCCGGCCTCGGTTGATAGAGTGGTTACGTTGCCATCATGATCGATTGCCAGCAAGCCTTTGCGCGCGTCAGCGACTATTAACCTTCCTGAAGAGTCAAATACCAATCCCAGCGGTCGGCCCTGCGTGTTGGCGAAAACCTCAGGACGCGTGCCATCTGGTTGGAAGCGCATGATGCGGCCATCCGCGACTCCCCCGTAGATTCGATCCTGGGAATCAATCGCTACATCCTCCGGCCCAAAGCCGGATTCGAGATTAAGCTTCTCTATGGCCGAGAGTTTGGAGTTAGGCGCATAGACACCCGTCAGTGCAGGCGCTGCCGGCGGCGTCCAGGCGAGGGGGGCTACAGGGACCGGCCACGCCAGGAGATATACCAACAGTCCGGCGATCAGAACGAGGACGATGAGGAGAAGTTTTCGGAGCTTCATTTTTGTCGAGATAATTCTGGCTCATGTTGCGAACACAACCGAATGTTCGCGACAGAGGAAACGATCCACCAAAACACACGAATCAAACACCAAATAACACGAACTCTGGTTTAGTTGTTTTCGTGTGTGTTCGTGAATCGTTGCCTCTTTGGCAATAGCGCCGGGATGGCTGACATCTTTGCGTCACTCATTCACTTTCAATACCGCCAGAAATGCTTCCTGAGGTATTTCTACGCGCCCGACTTTTTTCATGCGCTTCTTGCCTTCCTTTTGTTTCTCAAGCAGCTTGCGTTTGCGCGAGATGTCCCCGCCATAGCACTTGGCAATTACGTTCTTGCCCAGGGCTTTCACGGTTTCACGGGCAATTACTTTGTTGCCAATGGCCGCCTGAATCGGCACCTCGAAGAGCTGGCGCGGAATTAGCTGCTTCATTTTCTCGGTCAGCGAACGGCCTTTTGCCTGCGCCGTGCTGCGATGAAGAATCAGCGACAGGGCATCAACCGGTTCTTCCGCCACCAGCACATCAAGCTTTACCAGATCGCTTTCCCAATAACCTGCCAGGTTGTAATCGAGGGAAGCATAACCACGCGAAACGGATTTCAGGCGATCGTAGAAATCCATCACGATCTCGTTTAGCGGCAGTTCATAAGTCAGCATTACTCGGTTAGCAGCGATGTACTCGAAGCCTTTCTGCACCCCGCGCTTCTCTTCCAGTAACGGCAGAATACCGCCCAGATAATCATCAGGCGTCAGGATGACGGCCCGAATCACGGGCTCTTCGATCTTTACGATGCGGCCCGGGTCGGGCATTTTTGCGGGGGAATCAATTTCCGAAAGCTTGCCGTCCGTGGTCGTCACTACATAGCGAACGCTGGGCGCCGTCGTAATCAGACTGAGATTGAACTCGCGCTCCAAACGCTCCTGCACGATCTCCATGTGCAGCAGGCCGAGAAAGCCGCAGCGAAATCCAAACCCGAGCGCGGTGGACGATTCGGGCTCGTAGAAGAATGAAGCGTCATTCAAGCGCAACCGGTCGAGCGCGTCGCGCAGCTCTTCGTATTGGTTTGTGTCTATGGGATAGAGACCCGCGAAAACCATCGGCTTGATCTTTTGAAAGCCGGGGAATGGTTCCGTCGTCGGGCGCGCCGCTTCTGTTATGGTGTCGCCAATTTCGACGTCGGCCACTTCTTTGATTGACGCAGTCAGGAAGCCGACTTCACCTATGCCGAGTTCACCAATGGGCGTGGGGCGGGGGCGATTTACTCCCAGCGTTTCCACCTGGTAGTCGCGGCCGGTGTTGAAGAAACGGATCTTCATACCGGTGCGGATCGAGCCGTCGATTACGCGGAACAGAACAATGACGCCACGGTACGAGTCGTACCACGAATCAAAAATCAAAGCCTTCAGCGGGGCTGCCGCATTGCCCTGAGGCGGCGGCACGTCGCGCACTATCGCCTCCAGCACTTCGAGCACGCCTTCGCCTGTTTTCGCACTGGTGAAAACCGCGTTGTGCGTCTCAAGCCCGACCAGATGCTCAATTTGCTCAATGGCCTTTTCCGGCTCAGCACCCGGAAGGTCGATCTTGTTGATGACGGGAATCAGCTCGAGATTGTTTTCGATTGCGAGGTAAGTGTTAGCCAGCGTCTGGGCCTCAACTCCCTGCGAAGCATCAACGACCAGCAACGCTCCTTCGCAGGCTGACAGGGAGCGTGACACTTCATAAGAGAAATCGACATGGCCCGGCGTGTCGATCAGATTCAGAACGTAAGCATTGCCATCTTTGGCTTTGTAATCCAGGCGCACGGCGTGTGCTTTGATGGTGATGCCGCGCTCGCGTTCCAGGTCCATGTTATCCAGCACCTGCTCGGACATATCACGTCCGGTGACGGCGCCGGTGAGCTCGAGCAGACGATCTGCCAGCGTCGATTTGCCGTGATCGATATGCGCGATGATCGAAAAATTACGGATGCGGGAAGGATCCATTAGCAATTCAGCAGTTAACGGTCAGTGGTCAATAGTCAGTTAAGAGAAGCTAAATTTCCAACTGACTACTAACGACTGACAACTGAACAAGTCAAAATAACAAAACGGGCGCGAAACCGCACGCGCGCCCGTTTCTAGATCGAGCAACGGTTATCTAGTAGAGGGTGAATTGATACTCGAGCTGCACCCACATCGAAACGGCCTTCCCGTCTTTCAAAGCCGGCTGAAATTTGATCTTGCGCGCAGCTTTGATAGCGCTTTCGGTCAATTCATAAGACACGCCGGAAATCACGGTTATGTCCGTTACTTTTCCGGTAGCGTTGAAGATGGCGCGCAGCACCACCGTACCTTCGATCGCCCGTTTTCTCGCCTCCTGCACGAAAACCGCTGCGGGTTTCTTAATCACGATTGCCTTGCTGTCTACCTCCCTGGGTCGGTAGATCCGTTCGCCATTCACGAGCGCGGGCCAATCGATTCGCACGCTTCCTGGCCTGAATGTGTCCTGCTCTTGCTTCGTAATTTTCTGCTCAGGCGGCTTATTGAGCGACTCGGAAAACGGACCAGTATCTGAAGGGGCTCGTGTTTCATTCCTTACCCGTCCAGACTGAGCCTGGATAGTAAGAGCAAAACCATCCAGGACGAGGAAGACAATCAACGATAAGTAGAACCGTTTCATCGCTCTGTTTAATCATTCAGGTGGGCTTCCACATAGGCCCGGGCCTTCTCCGGCGTGTTGACGGAATTGACGAATGACAGGTTCTTCATGCCCCAGCGAATGTGTTCACCTAAAAACCTCTGGTAGTCGGCTGACACTGAGCCATCAGATTTCACAAATCCCATCTTCCTCAGCGCTCGATTGATCAACTCGTTGTCTTTGGTTGCGCCGGCGGCTTGAAATAGCCTGTGCTTTTCGTCTTCAGATAGGCTGGAAGAATCAGAATTTGTGGATCGGCTGTTGAGGTTTCGATTGTAATTGGCGTTGTAGTTGGAGTTGGAATTTGAGTTGTAGACAACCATCGGGTTCTGCCGCCGCCAAACGAAGTAAGCGAATACGCCCACTAAGATCGCAAGAAACAATCCGATCACTAGCGCGATACCGCAGCCAACAGCAATCTTTTGGTTCCTGGTCATTTAGTTACCCTCATGTAACGCAAGCCGTTAGTTTGCGCGCAAGCTGACAGCTTGCGTCACACGTGCTTCATCCACTCAATGCAGCGCTTCAGATGCGCCCGCATGTTTTCCGGGCTGTCGTGATGAATTCGCCCGTGGCCGGGCAGGACCCACTCGAAGCGATAGTCCAGGAGCTTTTCCATTGAGCGCGTTTGTTCCGGCCAAGAATACCATGCCACGCTGCGAAAAGCCGTTAATGACTCGCGCGTGGGCGACCAGGCCAAATGATCGCCGGTGAAGAGAAATCTATTTTTGTAAAGCAGCACCATGTGGCCGCGGGTGTGCCCGGGCGTAGGAATCACGCACAAATCGTCGTCCCAGCGGAAGACATCTTCTCCCTGAATCACATGATCAATACCGAGTCGCTTCGCCCCGTCGTCGACGTGCATTAACCGTTCGCAGCCAAACTCTCCGGCAAACCGAGCGTGATCGGCCACGTCGTCGCGATGTGTCAGGAACATCTTGCGCACGCCGCCCATCGCGGCGATTCGTTTGACAAGTTGGGTGGCGAAGCGCGGCGAATCAATCAACACGTTGCCTCCGTTTGCCTCAGGTCGAACAATCAGATAACTCCAGGCCCCGAAGCTGGACTCAGAAGTAAAACCGCAGAAGTAGATGTCCTCGTTGACAGGTGAAGGGAATGCGTCGATACCGGCGCGAAAATCGTGCGTTTCCGTGGCGCCGATCGAAGCCGTGGGGCAAGCCACTAAGGCCATCAAGGCGCGCTGTTGCTGTTCTTTGCTTGCCGGCTGTCGATAGACAACCGACAAATCACCATATTCCCTGAAGGTTTCAGGCGCGATTTGCCGGCAAGCATCACAATCTATGCAGGTCGAGTCGACGTAGAAATCTCCCGGAACGTTTTGCGGCAAGCGCTGCCCGATCTTAGCCATCTGTGAATCCTTAGTTGAATAATGGCGCAAGGGCATCGGCTATTCAAGTGAGCGCGCTGAGAAAACTGCAGTCAGGAAGGGGGCATGCCCCCGCTGCTTCCGCCCGATGCCTGCAGTCAGGAGAATGAGATCGAAGATAGATTTTCCATATGTCATTTCTCATTTTTCATTTGTCATTGAACTGCTACCTAACACCTAGTTACGGATTATGAGTGAAAAGTAATGAAAAATGACAAATGGAAAATGATGAATGGAAAATCTGTCTAGCATTCCTTGTTCGGAGAGATGAAAGGAAACAGATCAAGAGCGGGAGCATGCCCCCTTCCTGAGTGCGGCTATTTCATCGTGCACTTTAGCCAACAGCAACTTGCGCCACACGCAATCACTGACTAATATTGGCCTGCGTCCGCTTCAAAGCAAAGTTAATCATTCCGGGAGAATTAATTAATGTTAGTAAGAAAACTCTTGATCGCTGTCTGTCTGCCTGCGGTTATTGCCGCGATGGGCTTTGTCGCTGCCATGGCCCAGTCGCCGGTCGGCGCTGCGCCGCAGGCCGCTGTCAAGACTATTGAGATTACCCCCACAAATCCGGATCTTTCCGTTGGTCAAAAACTGAAATTTACGGCGGTGGCAAAAGATGCATCGGGAAATCCTCTCAACGAAAAGCCATCTGTTTGGTTTGCAGTGCCATTCGATCTGGCGAAAGCCGGCGAAGATGGCACAGTTTCCTTCTTTGCTCCGGGCGAGGTAATGCTTGGCGCGATCGTGGGCGGCAAGCCTGGCTTCATCAAAGTTATGGTGAAGCCCGCGTCCATTGCCCGCATTGATATTGAGCCGCTGAAGACGGCCCT
>DASXRU010000146.1:0-50485 GCA_036506395.1 Pyrinomonadaceae bacterium
CTCGCGATTCCAAAATCCCAGGTGTTCACCCGTCAAGACAAATTCGACGCGTCTTTTCTCACCGGGTTGAAGCGTAACGCGCTGAAAGCCTTTCAGTTCTTTTACGGGCCGGGTCATGCTGGCCGCCACGTCGCGAATGTATAGTTGAACCACTTCATCGCCGCTGCGGTTGCCGACGTTCTCGACAGCCACGCTGACAGTTAGTTTGCCGTTTGCCCGAATACTCTGAGCGCTTAGTTGCAGGTTCGTAATCTTAAACTGCGTATAGCTTAACCCATAACCAAACGGAAAGAGTGGTGTCCAGGGAGCGTCAAGGTATTTCGAGGTGTACCGGTTGTTCGCCTCGGGAGGCCTGCCGCTGTTCATGTGATTGTAGTAGATGGGCACCTGGCCCACGGTGCGGGGAAACGTAACTGGCAATTTGCCGCCCGGGTTCACATCGCCAAACAGAATGTCGGCAATGGCGTTGCCGGCCTGACTGCCGCCCATCCAGGATTCCAGAATTGCCGGAACTTTCTCGACGATCCAACCCACAGTCATCGGACGTCCGTTTACCAGCACGACGATAGTAGGCTTTCCAGTCGCGTGCACAGCTTTCACGAGATCCATCTGGCGGCCGGTCAGATCGAGTGAACTCTTCGACGCAGCTTCGCCGACCATCTCGGCTATTTCACCAACAAAGACGATTGCTACATCACTGTCGCGCGCCGCCGCCACTGCTTCAGCAAACCCTTCGGTAGAATCTCCCTGAATATCACAGCCTTTCGCATACCTAACTTTGGTCTGCGGTGAAACCTTTGCTCGGATACCCGCTAGTGGGGTCACTGTATTTTCCTGGCGGCCGTCGCCGGCCCACCACCCCAGTGGCGCGCGCCGGTCATCGGCCAGTGGCCCAATGACGGCCATCGATCCAATGTTCTTATTAAGCGGCAGGGGTTGGCCTTCATTTTTCAGCAGGACCATCGAACGGCCAGCAATTTCGCGAGCAGCGCTGATACTTTCGGGCTTGAGAAGAGAATTAGGCTCGCCCGCTTCGTCAGTGTATGGATGATCAAACAATCCCAGCCGAAACTTGATACGCAGAATACGCCGCACTGCCTGGTCGATGGTAGCTTGCGATACTTGTCCTTCCTTTAGCAGTGCCGGGCCGTGTTGATTAAAAAGGCGGCTGACCATTTCCATATCAACGCCGGCGTTCAGCGCTGCGCGGGCGGCGTCTTTGTCGTTTGCGGCCAGCCCGTGATTGATCAGTTCTTTGACTGAAGTGTAATCACTAACGACGAAACCATCGAACTTCCATTCATTCCGCAGCACTTTGGTAAGTGTGAACGGATTTGCCGAAGCGGGCACACCGTTGATGTCGTTGAAGGCGCTCATCACCGTGCCGACGCCGGCATCGACGGCTGCCTTGAAAGGGGGGAAGTAGATTTCGCGTAAAGTGTTTTCGGAGAGATCGGTGGTGTTGTAATCACGCCCGCCTTCCGCGGCGCCATAGGCCACCCAGTGTTTGGCGCAAGCCAGGATTTTGTTCGGAGCGCTGTAGTCGCTGCCCTGAAATCCCCTGACCCGCGCGCCGGCGAAAGCCGCACCCAAATAAGGATCTTCGCCCGCGCCCTCGGTAATTCGACCCCAGCGAGGATCCCGGGCGATATCGAGCATCGGCGCAAAGGTCCAACGCACTCCGGCATCGCGCGCTTCCTGGGCGGCGATACTGGCAGAGCGCTCCGCCAGGGCTGGATCCCAACTGCTTGCCTCAGCCAGTGGGATGGGAAAAATTGTACGGTACCCGTGGATCACATCGAAGCCTAACAGGACCGGAATCTTTAAGCGGGATTCATCCATTGCCACATGTTGGAGCTGATTAGTTCGCTGCGCCCCGCGCACGTTAAGCGTGGACCCCAGGAGACCTTTGCGAATCAGATCCAAATGCTCGGGGCGAAAGTTTCCGTTGCCTTCGCCATCGAGTTGCTGTAGTTGTCCGAGTTTCTCTGCCAGCGTCATGCGCGCCAGCAGGGCATTAATTTCTCTTTCAAAATCCCTGGGACGTTGGGAGTGCGAATGAAATGGAGCCGCTATCAAAACGATAATAACGACTACCAGAATCAACAGATTGCGGTTTGTTTTACCTCGGTACATTTCCGTCCTCTTGGAACGCGCGCGACTATGTTGGCTTTGGGCCCGGAGCAGTTTGGTTGGAGTAGACCGTGCAACGCGCAACTAAAAGCGCCAAAGGCGCGAAATGTAAAAGCCTGGGCCAGCGGCCCAGGTATAGTACGTTAAGAATTCCAAGCGCTGAAGGCGCGAAATAGATATCTCGTTCTTGTTATTTCGCGCCTTCAGCGCTTGTGGTTTAGAAAGATCACATCTTTCCTGGGGCGCTGCCCCAGGCTTCTTCATTTCGGGTCTTTGGCCCTCAGCCCTGCTGTCAGTAAACGCTCTCTCAGGCAAATGGCCGAACTGCATCAGTGTCTGGCTTTGCAGAGTACTCTACCGCTGCATAGCTGCTATATACTTCCAATCTTCGTCCCGGAAGTTGATCAATGCGAGCCTTGTTAATGATACGACGGTCCTATGGCGAAACTATTGTCTTGCCTACGCTGGTGCTGGCCATAATCGCAATGTCCGCGCCGGCCCGAATCGTAGCCCAACGACGTCACGCGTCATCAACCGCTCAAGCGGCTACCAATTCCAGCGCCTCCGTGGCAAGTGGATTGAGCGAAGCCGCGTCGTTGCTCCAGCTTGGCAAGCTTGACGAAGCTGAGCCGATTCTGCGACGACTGATTTCCACAGCGCCGCGCAACGCAGATGCACACAACCTGCTCGGAATAGTCCTGGACCAACGGGGTCAGTTCAAAAGGGCCGAGCGAGAATACCGCGAAGCGCTGCGTCTCAATCCGGACGGCATGTCGTTCCTGGCGAACCTGGGAGTCCTGCTGGCCCGCACCGGGCGCTCCAAAGAGGCAATCAAAGCTTTCGAATTGGTCCGGCAACGAATTCCCGATCATCCTCAGGCAACCCTCAATCTGGGATTACAGTACGTCGCTCGAGCGGATTACGCTCGTGCGGCGCCCTTGCTTGAGCGCGCCGTCCAACTGGGCCTCGATAGCTATGAAGTTCGTTACAATCTGGGCCTCAGTCTCTTCAACCTGAAGCGCGTGGACGATGCGGCGAACGCGTTCCAATCAGCGTTAACATTTTCGCCGAAGGCTGCCGAGCCCTATTACTATCTCGGATTAATTGCATGGTCCAACGGACACGAGGATCAAGCGCCGGACTTATGGGACCACGCCGTAACGCTCCGGCCAAACTTTCCCGAGGCGAACTTTATGCTCGGCGAGGCGCTGAGAAAGAACCAGCGAGCTCGGGCCTCGATTGATTTCTACAAACGCGCGTTGGAGCAGGATCCGACCAAGTTTGCCTATTACGCGCGTCTCGGCGGCGTTTACATTTTGTTGGGCCAGGGAGATCAGGCTGCGGCAGTTTTCCGCCGCGGGGTGCTGCGGTTTCCCAATCTGCCTGAGGCGCATTACTTTGCCGGAGTGGCCGCGCGCGCAAGTGCTGATTACGCGTCCGCCGAAGTCGAGCTGCGAAAAGCCCTGGCGCTCGATCCGGATAATGTAAACGCGTTAGCTCAACTAGGTTTCGTAGTGCTCGAGCGCGATCGAACGACAGAAGCTGAAACTATCCTGCGCCGCGCCATCGCGATAAATGACAAACACTTCTATGCGAATTACGATCTGGGGCGCTTGCTCGTGAGATCACGCCGCTACGATCAAGCTCTGCCGCTGCTGCAACATGCTGCTAGGCTTAAGCCGAACAACCCGGGCGTTCACTACCAGCTCTTCATGGCGCTCTCGCGTTTGAAACGAAAGGACGAAGCGGAACGCGAGTTGACAGTTTTCAAAGAGCTTGACGAAGCACGGAAAGCCCGTTCTGGTGGCGAAACAGAGATCGAAGACGATGACGCACAAAATCCCTCGGCTTCTCCATCGCCCTCGATACCGCCTGAGACTTTCTAAGGCGCTCCTAAAATAATGCGGATGGGAGACACTGTGGTCACCCACCCGCGGAATACTTCAGTGATTACTCAAAAGCTGAAACGTCCCTGAATCTCCACCACTCTGCCCGAAAGTCCCCCCAGTGCCTTGCCAAAGCTGGGGCTGGTAACAATGGTGCTGTCGGTATTGAAACCGAATGGCTGCAGGTTAAGGAAATTGAAGACGTTGAAGAGGTTTGCCTTGATTTCAAAGTTCGCTCCCTCACCGAGGAAACCCGGCATACCGAACTTCTTGGCAACGGTCAAATCTATGTCGCGATATTTCGGACCGCGGAAGGAGTTGCGGCCGATGCCCGGCAGCCGGCCGGCCGGATCGGAAGTATCGAAAAATGCTGCTCCACCACCGGGGAAATTACTGCCGGTGATAAAGGCGTCGTTTGAAGTGCTGGTGCCAGCGCCACCACGATAAAAGGACGGCCGCGCCGGACAAATTGATGGACCAAGGGTCCTGACGCATTGGCCGATCAGCGGTGTCCAGGGAAAACCAGTGTGGAAAGTAGCAATCGTGCTGAGCTCCCAACCGCCCAGAATCTTGCCCGCTATATCGTGGCGACCTCGCAAAAACGGCAACTCCCAGAGCGCCGAGGCCACGAAGTTATGTCGCACGTCATAGTCTGATGGGCCACGCTCCTGGCGCACGTCCAGAGGGTAAGTCGGATTGGTGGAGGCCGTCGGACTTTCGTTGGAAACAATATCAATGCTCTTGGCCCAGCGATAGTTCGCGCCAAACTGAAAGCCTTTGGAAAAACGGCGCGACAGCGACACCAGCATCGCGTTGTAGCTTGCCGTGGTATCAGGGGTTGGGAAGAAAACATTGGAAGCGAAGTAATTGTCCGGGTTGGGAAGGATGAACCTTTCGTTCACCAGGCGAACGAGTTTGCGACTCGCGCTGCCCTGGTAGCCCACGGTCCCCAGCATTTTGGCCGGCAGATCGTATTGGCCCTCGAGCGAGTAGGTGTAAACATACGGAGTCGGCACCTTGGCGGGCGCGCCCCAAATCTCGACACTGCCGGTGCTGTTGGTTGGGATCCCGGTGGTTGGATTAAAGGTAAGGATCAGCGCCGGATTGGCCGGATAGCTGAACGGAGTATTGTTCGCTCCGAGCGCGTACAGAATAAGTCCACCTGCGAATGGTTGGCTAAATTCATTATTGGTGCCGCAGCAGATTCCGTAACGAGCCATGAACGGTGGATTGCCACGCGAGTTGGCGAAGAGCACATCAGGCAGGCGATTGTAGGCGATACCAAAGCCACCCCGCACCACCAGCTTGTCCTCGGTGGTGACGCCGATAAGTTTTCTTGGACTCCAGGCAAACCCAACCCGGGGCGCGAAGTTGTTGCGATCAGGTGGATATAGCTGATTGGACTTAACGATGGTGGCGGCAGTCAAACCCTGCAGTCCGGGACCGAGCGCGAGGTTACTAATCTTCCCGTCCTTCTCGGTTAACGGGGAGAAGTACTCCCACCGCAATCCGAGATTCAATGTCAGATTGGGCTTGTACTTCCAATCATCCTGAGCAAAGAAAGCGAGTGTTCCGGTGCGGAAATGACGCTTCGTGTCAGGTGGTCCACCAGTGCGCGGATCGGCGTCGATCTGATAAAAGAGCGGAGTGCCGTTGGCGAAATTGAATAGGCCCCCAAATGTGTAAAGGGGACGGGCGCCACCGAGCAAATCATTGTTGTCCTGTTCCTTGCGAAGTTCTCCGCCGAAAGCCCAGGCGTGATTGCTTATACTTGTTTTAAGTGTGTCGCGAAACTCCATCGTCTTTTCCTGGAAAACACCCGGCGTTGTCTCGGACCATGGCGGGCCGAATCTGATGCGATCGAAAGGCAGAGTTTCAATTTCGATACGCGGCAGACCGAAATTCGTATCTGGTGAAGATTGCAGCTCGTTGAAAGCAAACCGGGTAATGTTGAAGCGCGCTTCGTTGATAGTCGTTGGCGAGATAGTGCGCGTGTAGCTGACCATCGCAAACAAGTTTTCCGGCTTGGTGCGCACGTCTCCCATTGGCCGGCTTCGGCCACCGATATCACTTTGTAACCCGGTAAACTGCGAGAGGTAACCGCTAAAAGCAAGCGAGTCCTTATCAGTCAAGTTGAGATCAATACGACCGTTGTATTGATTTCCGCGACTGGTGTTGGGAGCGGCGATCTGTGCGAACTGAATATCGGGAATATTATCAAACCCTCCCCCTGCTGACCCAACATTGAGGTATTGGCCGGTCGCTCCGGCCGGTGAACCGATGTCCAATCCGCCGGAAAGTTGCCGGCAATTACCGGCATTAAAGCCACCCGCGGTACAACTGACCGGAATAACGCTGATGATGCGAGGTTCAATGCCCGGAGCTCCCAGGATACGCGATGTGATACTGCCGGGACGCACAGCCTGAACCAGGTTTCTGAAGTCAGGTGTCTCTACCCACGCGTTGAAGGTGCCGCTGGTATTGCTGCGCAAGCCTTCGTAGGAAGCGAAGAAGAACGCGCGGTTCTTGCCGCTGATAACAGAACGGCCGCCTTCACCAAACCGGGGCAGGTAAATCGGACCACCGAGACTGCCGCCGAACTGGTTGTAGCGCTGGTTGTTCCGTACATGCGGCGCATTATTGACTCCGCCATACTTGTTAAAGGCGTTCAAGCCCGGGCTGTTATTTTTGAGAAACAGACTTCCATGAAACTGGTTAGTTCCGGCCTGTGACACTATCAAAACCTGCGCGCCTGAGTTACGGCCAAACTCGGCGGAATAATTGTTCGCTATCACGCGCACTTCTCTAACAGATTCCTGATTCGGCGTGATGACAGCCGCGCCGCCCCAGGTCAGACTGTTCACGCTGGTGCCGTCAATCTGAAAGTCATTTGCCGAGATGCGCTGGCCATTGGCGGAGATCTGCGGTTGGTTCTCTGTCTGAAAAATTGATCTATTCGATCCGCCTGGGCCTGATTGATTGGGCAGATTTACGGCGCCGCCGCCACCACCACGAGCGAAGTCCCCAAATACTCCCGGAGTCAATCGAGTTAACTCGTAAGGATCTCGCCCAAATTGCGGTAGGGTCCGGACCTCCTGAGTTGTAATTGCCCGATCGACATTTGCGTTCTCTGTTTCCAGCACGGTCGCAGTTTCAGCCGTCACCGTAACGATTGCGCTTATTTCACCAATTTCGAGCGGCACGTCGATACCCTGCACCGCCTCGGCGTTGACCACCACGTTGTCGAAGACCTTCTGTTTGTATCCCGCTTTTTCCACCGTCAGCTTGTACTTGCCGGGTGGCAAACCCGACAATCGGTAAAAGCCTTCACTGCTCGAAGTGGTCTCCTGGGTTTTGCCGGTCTCGGTGTTTGTCAGCGTAATCTTCGCGTCCTGCACAAGGCCGCCCGAGGTGTCGGTGACTGTGCCCTGAATGCCGGCCTTGAATTGAGCGTTGGCCACCCCTACGGCAAATATTAGGAAAAGCCCGCAGGTTATGACGCGGACCAAACTGAATGTAGTTCGATTCATTGGAAGGCCCTCCTGAGGCCCGTGGGATCTAACAGTTCTTCCGTCAAACGCCCAAATGGTTGCAGAGCGTGGGTGATGGACACATCCACCCTTGCAAACGGGGAGACTCCAAGTTGTTTATCGCTGCCGCACATTACACCGGGGAAAGGGGCTTGTATGTACGCCAACGCACGGAGGGAAAGATTGTTAATACCACCAAAAAACTGAAACTTCAATATGTATTTACCGGGTGGACTCTGATAAGCTTGGGCCCCAATTGGATCCGTAGTTTTCAGCCATACCTGCGATGCTCGGCACACTGTCAGACAGTCTCCAGCATCGGGGAGCCGATGGCCTGTTTCGCTAAACGATACCGGGGCTGCGTAACGTGTGCCCGGCACTGCAGGCAATGGCCCGGGCTGCCTGTTTCGTAATTAATCTGATTAGACCGCAGAAGGGAAAGGGTATGACATGCGACGTTCAACCTTGATAGTTCTCTTGTTTTCTTTCGCGCTAATTGCCGGCGCCTGTGTCTCCGGCACGCAAACAAACAACGGTGGGCCAAGAAAAGCGAAGGGCCCGAACGAGCCAATCAAGATTGGTTTTTCGATGGACACTCTGAAGGAAGAGCGTTGGCAGCGGGATAAAGATCTGGTCGAGAAGCACGCCAAGGAAATCGGAGCCGAACTAAACGTGCAAGTGGCCAACGGAAGTGACAGTGAACAGATCAAGCAGGCCGAGAACATGCTGACGCAGGGCATTGACGTGCTGATCGTCGCGCCCCACAACGGCGAGATCGCCGCGTCGATTGTCGAGGCGGCGCATCGCCAGGGCGTTCCGGTAATTTCCTACGATCGCCTGATCAAGAATTCAGACGTCAACCTCTACATCTCCCATCAGGTCGTAAAGATGGGTGAGATGCAGGCGCAGTATTTGCTCGATCACGTGAACAAGAAACCGGCTAACTTTGTCATCGTCGGCGGTTCGCCCACTGACAACAATGCTCTGTTGTTGCACCAGGGTCAGATGAACGTGCTCAAGCCGGCCGTGGATCGCGGCGACGTAAAAATCGTGGCGGATGAGTACGCAAAAGAGTGGCAGGCAAGCGCCGCTTTGAATATCGTCGAGAATGCTCTGACGCGGGCACACAATCAGATCGATGCGGTGGTGGCGTCGAATGACGGCACCGCGCGCGGGGCGGTACAGGCGCTCGAGGGCCAGAACCTGGCTGGTAAGGTTTTGGTTTCCGGTCAGGATGCGGATCTCGCGTCGCTGAAACTCATCGTCGAGGGCAAGCAAACGATGACGATCTACAAACCAATCCAGCCGCTTGCCTACGGGGCCGTTGACGCGGCAGTGAAGCTTGCCCGCGGCGAAGAGGTGAAAACCACTGAGACCATCGACAATGCCTTCAAGAAGGTCCCGTCAATTCTGCTCGAGCCGGTTGCGGTCGATCGAAACAATCTCCTGAGCACAGTAGTGAAAGATGGATACCATACGCTTGCGGAGATTTGCTCCGGGTTGCCACCGGAGAAATGCCCCAAGCAATAAGGTTGAGAGTGGGTAAGAGTGCAGAACGGAAGATTTTCCATTTGTCATTTCTCATTTGCCATTTACTGCGCTAGTCGTGCTTTGAAACGACGAAGGCTCATCGGAGAATGACGAAGGGAAAATCAAGACTGCTTAGCTCCCGACCGCCCAGTAAACAGCAAGTGATAAATGATAATGGCAAATGAGAAATGAGAAATGACAAATGGAAAATCTTTCTGAGTAGTTCCGGGTAACCAGGCAAGTAGACCAAAGACCAACATCCAAATCACAACATGCCCACTGATCAAACACCTTTCCTCGAAATGCGCAACATAACGAAGAGTTTTCCCGGTGTTCGTGCGCTTGACGGAGTCAGCCTGGCTCTTCAGAGGGGCGAAATTCATGCTTTGGTGGGCGAGAATGGAGCAGGCAAATCAACCCTCATGAAGGTGCTCGCCGGGGTGTATCCCCATCCGCAATACGGTGGTGAGATCCTGATTAATGGGAACGAGCAACGGTTCGGCGGTGTGCGGGATGCAGAAAATACGGGCATAGCGGTCATTTACCAGGAGTTGTCGCTGGTGAAGGAGATGACAGTTGGTGAAAACATTTTCCTCGGTCGGGAGCCTCGAAGTTTTGGCGTCATTCGCTGGGAGGAACTTTATCGACGGGCGCGCCAGTTACTCGCTAACCTGCATCTGTCCATCGATGCCCACACGCCTATTCGCAATCTTGGTATCGGTCAGCAACAACTGGTCGAAATTGCCAAAGCGCTTTCCCACGAAGCTCAGATTCTTGTGCTTGATGAGCCTACTGCCGCACTGACGGATACGGAAGTCGAAACCTTGTTTGGCATTCTTAACAAACTCCGCGCCAGTGGCGTCGGCATGATCTACATCTCGCATAAGCTGAATGAAGTGTTCCGGATTAGCGATCTCATCACGGTCTTGCGCGACGGAAAAACTGTAGGCACTAATGCCACCAGCGAATGGACCGAACCACAGATCATTGCGCGCATGGTAGGACGAGAGGTCGGCGATATCTTTCCGGTGATGGATCATGCCCAGGGCGACGTTGTGTTTGCAGTAGAAAATGTTTCGGTAGAGGATCCGGCAGTGGCCGGCAAGAAGCTGGTAGACAACGTCAGTTTTTCGGTGCGACGCGGAGAAGTATTGGGGATTGCGGGTTTGATGGGCGCCGGCCGCAGCGATTTGCTGATGGCGATTTTTGGGGCCCACGCCGGTCGCGTCTCAGGCGAGATCAAGCTCGAGGGCCGGCCTATTCACATCAGCAATCCGGCGGAAGCAATTAAGCAGGGCATCGGGTTTGTTACCGAGGATCGAAAGCGTTTTGGTCTGGTGTTGGACCAAACTATTCTCAAAAACATGACGCTCGCCGGCTTGCGACAAATCTCGGGTCGCTTTATTACCAGCATCGATGCGGAGTCGGCAGCCGGCGAGCGGGCCATGAAGGATCTGCGCGTCAAAGCCAATTCCGTTTTTACGATTGCCGGCACATTGTCGGGGGGCAATCAGCAGAAAGTTGTGCTGGCGAAATGGTTATTGACGAACCCGCGGGTGTTATTTCTCGACGAGCCTACGCGCGGTATCGATGTCGGCGCCAAGCAGGAGATCTATGCGCAGATTAATAAGCTTGCGAAGAGCGGCCTGGCCATCGTGCTGGTCTCGTCGGAACTGCCCGAGGTTCTGGGAATGTCGGACCGCGTCATCGTCTTGCATGAGGGACGCATGACCGGCGAGTTCACTCGCGCCGGCGCTACGCCCGAGGGGGTCATGGCTTGCGCCACCGGACAGGTTAAGCGCGCCGCTTAAAGCGCGGGACCGGGTCCCGCATCTAAAGAACAACTTCTTTTCTTATGACCATGCCCGCAAACGAGCCTGGCATTGAACGGCCGCCGGCAACTTCAGACCTAATACCCTTGCCGGACACGGACGCGATCACGCCGGTCACCACCATTGGAAAATTCAAGATTCCCACCGACGTTCTCCGTGCCTACACGATGGTGTTTGCCTTAATCGCGATCTGGATCTATTTCCACTTTTCCACCGGTCACATCTTTCTCGAGTCGCGAAACTTCTCCAACCTTATGCGGCAGACGTCTGTGACCGGAGTGCTGGCAGTGGGAATGCTGATGGTGATCGTCACCGCGCAGATTGATCTGTCAATTGGCTCGGTGGTTGGTCTGGCCGGGGGCATTGCCGCGATTGGGCAGGGCTGGTGGGGTTATGGATTGGTTCCTTCACTGGCCGCCGGTATCGCCGTCGCGATCGCGATCGGCGCCGTACAAGGCTCTTTGATTGCCTACTTCAACATTCCCGCTTTCATCGTCACGCTGGGAGGTCTGCTTGCGTGGCGCGGAGTCATTCTCGGATTAAGCAGAGGAGAAACAATTCCTCTCCGGCTCCAGAGTTTCAAAGCGATTGGACAAAACTATGTTGACCCGCGCGCCGGCTGGATACTGGCAGCGCTCGGCATAGCTGCTGTGGTTTGGATGACCATCGCTCGCAATCGCGCGCGCCGCCGCCATCATTTGGAAGTACCTGGCTTCGGGCTGACGGCCTTGCGCATCGCGCTGCCGTCGGCAGTCATCCTCTGGTTCATTTACACCATGAACAGTTATGAGGGTGTTCCCATACCGGTAATCATTCTGATCGCCATCGCTTTAAGCGGAGCATTCCTGACTCAGAACACCACCTTCGGTCGCTATCTCTACGCTATCGGTGGCAATCCCGAGGCAGCGCGCCTTTCTGGCATAAACATACGCAAGCACATTCTCGCGGTCTTCTGCATCATGGGCGCCCTTGCCGGAGTGGCGTCGATAATTTACACCGCTCGCGTTGGCAGCGCCTCGCCCGACGCGGGTGCACTTCTCGAACTGGATGCCATTGCGGCTTGCGTTATTGGCGGCACGAGTCTGATGGGTGGAAGGGGAACCGTGTTTGGCGCGATTCTGGGTGCGCTTATCATGGCGAGCCTCGACAACGGTATGTCTTTAATGAGGGTCCAACCCTACTCGCAAATGATTATCAAGGGTGCGATTCTGGTCACCGCTGTCGGTCTGGATATGGCCGGACGCAGACGTAACTGACGCTTAGGTATTGAATGCAGTTTGGCATATGCCTGTAGCGCGCGAGCGGGGCCTAAGGGCCAAAGGCCCGAAATGAAAAAGCCTGGGGCATCGCCCCAGGAAAGATGTGATCTTTTTAAACTAGAGCGCTGAAGGCGCGAAATAATAAGAAGGACGAATATTCCTATTTCGCGCTTTCAGCGCTTGGGAATCCTTAACGAACCATACCTGGGCCGTTGGCCCAGGCTTTTACATTTCGCGCCTTTGGCGCTTTTAGTTAGTCGCGCCACTTATTCAACTCAAGCATCATCAGTACGAGGGTTTTAGTTTCGCTCCATCCGCCTATTCGTCTAGCGCAAGTTAACAGCCTGCGTTACACAAAATAAATCAGAAGTCATGTTTCGCCCCATCCTTATATCGATAATTTCATTGTCAAGCTGCACCGCTTTGTTTGGGCAGACCACTAACAGGCTCGCTCCAGGTGCGCCCGGCATAGACGCGCATTGGCCCAGCGCCGCAAAGAATGGATTCGGCAGCTCCAACACACTCGCTTCGAAGGTTTGGTTTACGCTGAACAATGGCGTGATGACGGAGGTCTACTACCCGCGGCTTGATCTGCCCAACACGCAAGCACTGCAATTGATCGTTTGCAGCACCTCGGCATGTCAGGGCGAAAGCGAAGATATGAAGCACGAACTTCGAGTGCTCGATGGTCGCGCTCCGTCATTTCGGCAAATCAACACGGACAAGAACAACACGTACACGCTGACAAAGACCTATGCAACGGATCCGCAGCGGCCTTCGGTTCTGATCGATGTTCGCTTTGTGTCCGGCAACCGCGATGCGTACAGCCTTTACCTTTATTATGATCCTTCGCTCAACAACAGCGGTATGCACGATACTGCCTGGAGCGCTAATGACGCGCTGGTAGCTGCTGATGGAAACGTCGCCTCAGCACTGGTATCGAGCGGTGGTTTTGAACAGACAACAAATGGCTTCTTAGGAACAACCGATGGCCTCGTGCAATTGAAAGGAAAAGGCAGAATTACCGAAACCTATCAGCGTGCCGAGAACGGCAATGTTGTGCAGGTCGCAAAGATTCGCAAGCCGGAGGCTTTTACTCTGGCGCTCGGTTTTGGCAACAGCTCTGGCGAGGCCCTAACAAATGCGCGCGCTTCACTGGCTAAAGGCTTCGCAAACGTTCGCCGCGAATACGAAGCAGGCTGGCATGCGTATCTGAAACCACTGCGACGCGTCGAAGCGAAATACCAACGCCAGTTCAACATGGCGGCAATGGTTTTGAAGGCGCTTGAAGACAAGACCTATCGCGGCGCGACTATCGCTTCGCCGTCAATCCCGTGGGGTGGCGGGCCAAACGCTAACGAGCCGACCATCAGCGGCTATCATGCGGTATGGTCGCGCGACCTTTATCATGTGGCCACCGCTCTTTTGGCGATGGGCGATCGAGCGGGCGCCAATCGCGCGCTTGATTATCTCTTCAACATACAACAGAAACCGGACGGAAGTTTCCCCCAAAACTCCTGGGTTGATGGACGCTCAATTGGCGGTGCAGTGCAGATGGACGAGATCGCGTTTCCGTTGATACTGGCCTATCAACTTCGGCGCGATGATCGGGCGACCTGGCTGAAACACATCAAGCCCGCGGCCGATTTCATTATTCGCAAAGGCCCCGCCACCGATCAGGATCGCTGGGAAGAAAAACCGGGATACTCGCCCGCCACCATCGCCGCGGAGATTGCCGGTTTGGTTTGTGCGGCTAAAATCGCTGAAATCAATCGCGACAGCTCATCAGCCAATGCGTACCTGAAAACTGCCGACGATTGGACAGGCAATGTCGAACACTGGACGGCGACAAAAGGCCGGAACCGAGAAGGACACTACTATCTTCGGATTACGGAGAACGATAATCCGGATGACGGCGCAAAGATCGAAATCAACAGCAGCATCCGTGTGGCGGATGAACGCGCCATCCTCGATGCGGGTTTTCTCGAATTGGTACGGCTGGGCATCAAACGCGCTGACAACCCGTTGATTGTAGAATCGCTGGCACTAATCGATCAGTTGATCAAAGTGAAGACGCCCGTTGGTGAAGCCTGGTATCGCTATAACCACGACGCATACGGTGAACGTCCCGACGGCGGACCATACGACGGCCGCAACGGCCTGGGGCGTTTATGGACTCTGCTAAACGGCGAACGAGGCGAATACGAGATCGCGCATAGGGACCTGGTCAACGCGCGAAAACGTCTTGACGCGATGATGTTGTTTGCAAACCATGGAAGAATGATTCCCGAACAGGTTTGGGATCGCAGTGAAAGTCCCCGAGCCGAGTTTTCTTTTGGATCAGGAACCGGATCGGCTACGCCTCTGGCGTGGTCCATGGCGCAATTTATCCGTCTGGCTATCAACCTGCAGGAGAACCGTATTACAGAGACCCCGGACGTTGTCACTCGTCGTTATCGCACTGCGGTCTCAAAACGTTAATGTGATTCCTTCGAGCGTGATTCGTTGAATTACTTCAGTCTCTCATGACCAAACAGCCACACTCTGGCTGCGGTCCCGGTGAAGTCAGTACCACCATGCGGTAGCGGGTGGGTCGTTGCATGAGTGGCTGCTAGTGAGGACCCACCTGCTACCGCATGGTGGTACTGACTTCATAGGACCGCGACGTGAGTGTGCGTGGTTATTACTGGGAGCGCGGGCGCCCTCGCCCGCATTCCACTGCGGGCGTAAACTGTCAAAATATAGTAGACCCTGTCTTCCATATTCGCGCTTAGCGCTCGTTGCGGGCGAGGGCGCCCGCGCTCCCAGTAATAGGTTCAGCTTGGGACCTAAACTCAATTAGTAGCCTGGTGTGAATGAGATCGTTAAAATGAAAAGACTGCTAACGCTCGCTTGTTATTTTTCTCTGGCGTCGATCTCTGCCAGCGCCCAGGACATAACCAGCCTCGAAAAGATCGGCCCGGTCGTCAACTTCGTTAAGTCGGACAAAGCAGTAACCTTCACCTGTCGAGACAACTCGCAAGTGCAGGTGACCCTCCTGGCGCCTGATCTGATTCGGGTCAGAGCTTCATTCACAAAGCCGATTTCCGCCAGAGATCACTCCTGGGCCATCGCCAAGGAGAGTTGGGAGACCCCGCGCTGGAGTCTTAGCGAAGCAGCAGAGGCAATTACGATCGCGACAGATGAAATCGAAGTCGTGGTACGCCGCTCGCCGCTCCTGATCGAATTTCGCGAAGCAGGCACGCACGAGCCAATCAACGCCGACGAGCAGCCGATGGCGTATGACGGCAAAGGCGCGCTGGCCGAAAGAATGTTTGATCCGAAAGCGGGGATGTTTGTCGCCGCGTCAAAAAAGTTTGGCTTTGACGAACACTTCTATGGCCTGGGGGAAAAGGCCGCGCGGCTCGACAAGCGGCGCGACTCCTTTGTGAACTGGAACTCCGACACGCCAGGTTACACCGAAGGCAAAGACCCAATCTATCAGACCATCCCGTTCTACCTCGGGTTACAGCATGGCGCCGCATATGGAATCTTCTTTGATAACAGCTATCGCAGCTACTTTGATTTTGGCCGCTCGTCGCAACAGCGCGCATGGTTTGGGGCTGAGGGCGGCGAGCTGAATTACTACTTTTTCTATGGGCCTTCGATCAAAAAGATCCTCAATCGCTATGCGGACCTCACCGGGCACATGCCGTTGCCGCCGCTGTGGGCGCTGGGCAATCAACAGAGCCGCTGGAGTTATTACCCCGACACGATGGTTGAAGAAGTCGTGCGCCAATACCGGGAGCGCGATCTGCCGTTGGATGTGATGCACCTCGACATTGATTACATGAGCGGGCATCGGGTGTTCACTTTCGACCCCAAACGGTTTCCGGATCCGGCCGCTCTGACGGAGAAACTCGGCCGGCAGGGAGTCAAAGTGGTAGCCATTGTCGATCCGGGCGTTAAGTATCAGCCGGCAGGATCGAGTGCGGCCCAATCAACTGCCGCCGAGTCAACTCGATCAATCTCGTCAAAACCGGAGCTCGCGCCGCAGGATCAACGCTATTACGTCTTCGATCAGGGAATGGAGAAAAACTATTTCCAACATCGAAAAAATGGCGAGCTATTCATTCCCAAAGTCTGGCCTGGCGATAGTGTTTTTGTTGATTACACATTACCGGAGGCGCGGCGCTGGTGGGGCGACCTGCATCGCGCGTACACGGACAACGGCGTCGCGGGAATCTGGAACGATATGAATGAGCCGGCTGATTTTGTAGATCAGACTGGCAAGAACCAGATGGATGTCATCAGCTATGACGAAGGAGAGAAATCAACGCACGCGAAAAACCGAAACGTGTTTGCCCTCCTGGAGGCACGTGCTACTTACGAGGGACTCGAACGCCTCAAACCGCAGCGGCGCCCATATGTGATTACGCGCGCGGCCTATGCCGGCATTCAGCGCTATTCGACGATGTGGACCGGCGACACGAACAGCACCTGGGACGCGCTGGCTCTGAACATCCCGATGTTCACCACATTGGGCCTGTCGGGCGAGCCGTTTGTCGGCAGTGACGTTGGTGGATTCATCGGTCGCGGCAATGGCGAGTTGCTGGTGCGCGCTTATCAGATAAGTTTCCTCGCGCCCTTCTGTCGCAACCACAAGGTCATTGACGGTTACGATCAGGAACCATGGCGCTTTGGGAAATACTA
Source organism: Pyrinomonadaceae bacterium (assembly GCA_036506395.1). GTDB lineage: Bacteria > Acidobacteriota > Blastocatellia > Pyrinomonadales > Pyrinomonadaceae > DASXRU01. The sequence goes on from DASXRU010000146.1 coordinate 16,863, forward strand.
TGAAGACATCATTCGCAAGTACTTAAAGCTGCGATATCAATTGCTGCCTTTTCTTTACACAACTTTGGAAGAGGCGCATCGAACCGGCGTGCCGGTGTTTCGCCCGCTGGTGCTCAATTATCAGGACGATCCCAGCACCTACAATCTTGATGATGAGTTCATGATTGGAAATGATCTTCTGGTGGCGCCGGTGGTCAAACCCGATGTCACGCGGCGCCTGGTCTATCTGCCAAAGGGCATCTGGTACGACTATTGGACCAACAAGAAGTACGAAGGCGGAACTATGATAGCGGCCGATGCCCCTCTGGAAATTGTGCCCATGTTTGTGAGGGCCGGAGCCATCATCCCCACCGGCCCGGCGATGAACTACGTGGGCGAAAAACCAGGGGACCCGGTGACGTTCAGTATTTATCCGGATGATAATGGCTCGGCGTCAACCATTCTCTACGAAGACGATGGCCTCAGTCCGGCGTACAAGCAGGGAGATTTTCGCCGGACGAGTGTGAACGCCGAGCAGGTAGCCGGCGGGTACATTGTGACCATAAGAACGCCAACCGGCCGCTATGATCCCGGCACACGAAAGCTGAGCTTCGTAGTCAAGGCAGGCAGCGGAATCCATGGGGTGGTCACAGTCACAGACGACGGCAGCGCACGCAAACTGAAGGTCAATTGAAGGTGATGTGCAATGGGTGATGAGTGAAGAAGAAGAAATGGTTTTCTGACGTTGCCGCTCGGCGGCCACGTTGGGTACAGACGGATGAAAGAGGCCGCAACGCCGATGGGGTTGCGTCCCATCGGGGTTGAGGCGAATGGGAGTTCGATCACCCAGGGTAGCCGCGGCGGCAACCCTGGGCTGAAGGGCGCAACCGCTTCGCGGTAGATGAGCACATAGAGGAAGTTGTTATGACCTGGATCAAAACAGTACCCGCAGAAGCTGACGAGAAGTTACGGCATGCCATCGAGGCGCAGCGTGAATTCTATCCGGCAGAATATGCCACACCGATCCATCCCACGCCCGATGGCGATACTTCAAATATTGTCGCCTCGCACAGTCTTATTCCCGACGCTCTTTACCATGCGTTTGCCACCTTCGGCGTCTTGATGTCACCAGATCTCCCGCTGACCAGGCGACAACACGAGATGATCACCACGGTCGTGTCTGTGGCGAATCGCTGTCATTATTGAATCGAATCCCACGCAGAGTTTCTGCGTCGAGTCACATTGGATGAAGAGTTGGTACGAGCACTCCAGGAGGACTTCAGGACTGCTCCCATTTCAGAGCAGGATGGGGTGATGCTTGATTATGTGGCGCAACTGACTCATGATGCCACGGGAATTAGCCAGAAGGACCACGCGCGCCTGCGGGGAGTGGGATTCGACGATCGAGGCATTCTCCAGATTACGCTGATTGCTTCCTGGTTCAACTACATCAATCGCGTGGCGGACGCCTTGGGGGTAGGCAGGAACTGACCGGCGGAATCTCGATTCGGATGAAAGAACACGCAGCTTCAAGATTGATGCATGACAGCAGCTCCAAAGAAGTGTTAGCTGCCTCGAACGCAAGCTGGCAGGCATCCCCGAGCGCCGGGAGTTTGCCCCAGGGAGTGATCCGGCGTTCACTGCAAACATGTCATGACGAGCGCGGCTCGCTGACCGAACTCTTCCGCGCTTCCTGGGACACCGGAATGGAAGTCGTGCAGTGGAACTATGCTGAATCGGAAGCAGGAGTGTTGCGAGGCGTACACGTCCACGCCAGGCATGCCGATTATTTGATTCTGCTGCGCGGTCGCGCCGTGATCGGTTTGCGCGATCTGAGAAGCGGTTCGCCCACCGAAAGCATGTCTGCGCTGGTTGAAATGCAGGGAACGAAACTTCACGCCCTGACTATTCCTCCCGGTGTTGCTCATGGTTTCTATTTCCCTGAGCCCTCCGCGCATCTCTATGCCGTCACTGAATACTGGGACCCGAAGGATGAACTTGGTTGCCACTGGGCCGATGCGGAGTTGGAAATAAACTGGCCCATGACGGCACCGGTCATCTCCGCGCGTGATGCGGGGCTGCCTTCGCTGCGGGAGCTGGTTGAATCGCTCCGCCGCGGGCGACAAACCTGAACCAGGGCCCGACCAGGGGTAAATCCGAAAACAGTCTGTATAGTCGCAAGCCAACCGAATCTTCGAAGCGGTGTCGCAGCGCGACCTCTTCGCGCACGAGCAAATCCAAAACCTGGTAAACAAACTTCTCGCGCTCTGCAGGGTCGCGGAACTTCCGGCGCCACTCCTCGAGTTCAGAAACTCGCTGGTCCAGGGTCCAACCGGCACGATCCTCGCTTTTAAACTTAAGCATCGTCGGGCGCATGCTGCTGACCGCGCGGCAGGAGGCCTCGCCCAGAAACTGCTGCTGCATGTAGTAGTCCGTAAAGATTTCCTGTGGAGTAGTTCGCCAACCGTAAGGCAAGCGGCGATACATCTCGAGTGTATGCGTCATGCTGGACAAAGAAGTTCCCTTGCGTCCCATCACGACCAGCTCCCGTTCGCCGGGATATGAAAGGTCAAGTGGCGCCACGCCCAGTTTGCCTGCGGCATCCAGGTGAAGCATGAGGGCGTTGGCGTAGTCAGCTTCCTCGAGCAGGTCGCGCATCGTCTCCACGTGATCGGGCAGCCAGAGGTCGTCGTCTGAGAGGTAATAAACGATCTCGCCGCGCGCTTCAGCCAGCGCCCGGTGCCGGTGGATTTCACCGGTGCGCGGCCCCTTCGGATTATCGAAGAAACGCACGCGCTCATCGTGGTGCATGAGATCGGCCACGATTTCTCTGGTTACGTCAGGCACGCCATCCCCGACAATAAAGATTTCGATATCACTAACCGTCTGCTCCAGCGCACTGCCGACCGAATGCCGCAGAGTCGGGCCATGATTGAAAGTAGGAATCAGCACAGTGGCGACGACGGGCATAGGCTCTCCGAACCAATAAACTATTCTTTGTCGAGACCCGCGAGTTCACGTAACCCGGCAATAGCGTTGACGACTTGTGCGCCCTCGGCGGCGCTGCTGCGCGGGGGTGGGCCACCTTGCAAGTGTTCTACGAAGGCCCGCAATTCACGCAGCAAAGGCAGTTCCTGAGAGATCGGGCGCAGCTCGCTCGCCGGCGGCTGGCCCCCGCGGAGATTCTCGGAGCGCGTCACCGATATACCCGGACTATATCCATCATCGAGGATCGCAACTCCGTCGCGACAATGGAGGCGAATCTCCCGGTGATGTTGCGGGTGGCGGCTCGACACCTCGACGATTAACCATGGCTCGCCCGGGCTGTCGAGATCGCCTCCGAGGATGCCCAGCAAGGTCGTCAACTGATTACCGGATTTTTCGGCAACGGCGTAGCGGGGCATGGGAATTTTGCCGAACACTTCCAGAGCGATTGAAAGATCGTGTGGCATTAGTATCCAGCATATATCGACGTCGGCGTGTGGATTGCCCCACTGCGCCCGGGTCGTGCGCAGGCCCACCACCGGACCCAGTTCTCCCGCGCGCGCGATATCCCGCAGCATCTCGATGCCGGGGTGATAGCGCCACTTGTCCATCACGAAAAGGCGGTCCGGCGCCTGGCCGGCCAACCGGAATGCGCTCTCGCGGTCGGCCGTCAGCGGCTTCTCCGTAAAGATTGGCACATTTAATTCAAGCAACGATTCGATGACTTCTGCGTGTGTGCTGGTGGGCGTTGCCACGATCACACCGGAGACAAGAGGAAGATGACCGACAGATTCCACGATCTCTGTCGCGCCGCCGTCGCGCGCGTTTTGTCGCCCCGTCTCGCTGTTGCTAACTACGGTCACGTCGCAGCCGAGGCTTAACAAGTCGCGCAAGATATGTCGTCCCCAACTCCCGCAGCCAATGAGACCCACTTGAAGTTTTTTCGTCATGCGGTGAAAGTTCAGAGTTGTTTGCGACGTGCGGAAGAATTCGAATCCCGACGGGCGGGCTCAAGCAGCCTCAATTCCTTTCCAGGACCCACCCGCTAACGCGTGGTGGCACTGACTTCATCGGGACCGCACCTAACGCAATTCAGCAGGGCATACTTCATCAGCACCCGGGTTGCCTTTGGTTTGATCGGGCATCGTACCATGCGATGCGCTTGGAGTGCCTACGGGAGTGGCTGGCAGCGCCACCGGTCTGCGTGTGCTTAACGGCAGTTACTACGATCCTGCTGATCTCGAATTTTAATGGTCGACGGTGGAAAGGCTCGAACGTGCTTTACTTCTGCTCCCACTGTTCGCGCGTCAAAGGTTTGATAGGCTGCAAACGTTTGGCTGACAGAGCTGCGTTCAGGTTCGCCATTTCCTTCGCCAGCCACGCGTCGAAGTCCCGCACAATGTCGGCCAACTCGCGGGCAATTGCATCGGTGCGCTCTACCTGGGTTTGTGATGGCCGGCCCTCGTAGTTGATCACGTTGCTGTAAAGATCGGCGAGATTCTCCCGCAGCCGCTCTTCGCCGGTGATGGCGCCGCCTTCCTTTGTAGCTACGATCTTCTTGCGTAACTCATCAACCTGCGCCGATGCCGCGCGCAGGCGCGCTGCCAGCGGATCGTTCGCCGGCAGTTGCGCGACATCCGCATCCAGTGCCAGGCGCACCCCGTTGATTCGATCGACCGCGAAGGTCATGTCGCCGAGCAGGTTGTAGAGCTTCATCGAAAGATCGAACTGCGCCTTGCGATCCTCAATCGTGTGCTTTGAACGCGGATCCATCCCGACCTGCAACTGCGTGGTGTAGACGTTCTTGTCTTTCGTCATCTTCACGGTGTACGTGCCGGGCAAGACTCGCGGGCCGACAGACGCGCCAAAGGCGGCGGTGGCTGCGGTGGGCACGCGCGGGGCCTTTAATCTCATGGACCAGGTGGCCCTATTGAGACCACGGCGCTTACTGCTGGGAACCGTGGTCACAAACTTTCCCTCCTGATCGAAGACTTCAATCTTTAAGTCGCCGAAGATGTGGCGCTTCTGTTGATAGTAAGTGATCACAGCTTCGTCGGTCGGATTGTCTCCGGTGAATGCAGCATCGCCGTTCACCCATCCGCCGCCGGCCGGAAGTCGTTGCACGTTAGGACGAGCTTCGATGAACGCGGCTTCTTTCGCGAGATTTTCCGGCGTCAGAACGCGCAGAGGCGTGATGTCGTCAATAATCCAGATGCCTCGCCCATGCGTCGCAATTACCAGATCATTGTCCCGCGGATGAATTGCCAGATCGCGAACCGCTACGTTCGGCAGGTCACCGCCTTTATACTGCGCCCATTGCTTGCCGCCATCGAGGGAAACCCAGAGTCCCAGCTCGGTGCCGACGAAAAGAAGATCCTTGTTTACCAGATCTTCCTTGACCACGTGGGCATAGCCGGTGACCCCGGCCGCCGGCGCGATAACCGGTGTCCATGTTTGGCCAAAGTCGCTCGTTTTATAAACGTAGGGCCGCATGTCGCCGAACGTATGCAGATCGAAGCTGGCGTATGCGGTGCCCTCATCAAAATGGCCTGGTTCGATTGACGTAACCCAGGCGTTCTTTGGCAGTCCCTTAATGTTTCCCACTACATCGTTCCAGGACTTGCCGCCATCGCGCGTGACTTGTACGTTACCGTCGTCAGTGCCAACCCAGATCAAGTTTGGGTCCTTTGGCGACTCAGCGATCGAAAAGATTGTGGTGTGCATCTCGGCGGAGGAATTGTCGATGGTCACACCGCCCGACTGCTCCTGCTTCTGCTTCTCTGGATCGTTGGTGGTTAAGTCAGGCGAGATGCGCTCCCACGTCTGACCATGATCGCGGGAGCGAAACAGGAACTGCGCGCCGATGTAGATCGTTCCGTCCCGGGTGGGGCTGACTTGAATCGGCGTGTTCCAGTTGTAGCGGAGCTTGCCCTCTTTGTAGTTCGGCAGCGGCTGAAGGCTGCGGGATTCATGCGTCTTGCGATTGATGCGGCCGATGTAACCGCCCTGCGACTCGGCATAGATATAGTCCGGATCGGAAGGATCGACAAACACCCAGAATCCGTCGCCGCCATAGATGTTCTCCCAGCGATCGTTTGTGATGCCGCCGGGATAGGCGCTATCGCCCACCCACGAACTGTTGTCCTGCAGTCCGCCGTAAACGTGGTAAGGCGTATCCATGTCCAGGCTCACGTGGTAGAACTGCGCGACGGGAAGGTTGTTAGCTTTCCACCAGCGATTGCCGCCGTCATACGAGTACCAGATGCCGCCGTCATCCCCGGTGATTAGATGATCCGTGTTGTTGGGATCGACCCAGAGATCATGAAAGTCGCCGTGCGCCCCGCCTGAGATGTTGCTGAAACTTCGGCCGCCATCGTTGCTGGCGATTAGCGGCCCGCTGGGTTTGTAGACCTTGTTTTCATCTTTAGGATCAACAATCAGGTTGGCAAAATAGAATGGGCGCCAGAGCAGGTTCTGACTGCGATCCACTGCTGTCCATGTCTTGCCGCCGTCATCAGAGCGATACAGACCATTCCTGGGTACTTCGGCTTCAATAAAGGCATAGACAACATTCGGTTTGGAGGGGGCGACAGCTACCGCGATGCGACCCCAGGGCTTTGAAGGAAGGCCATTGGCGCGCTTCTCATCAAGTTCGCTCCACGACGCGCCGCCGTCAGTGCTCTTGAACAAGCCGCTACCGCTAAAAGCGTTGGGTCCTTCGCCGCCGGAACGAAAGGACCAGCCCTTGCGGCGAAAATCCCACATACCGGCGTAGATCGTTTGGGGCTTTTGCTGATCCATCGAAATCATCGAGCAGCCCGTCGATGCGTTTGCTCCTTTCAGAATTTTCGTCCAGGTCTTGCCGCCGTCACTGGTTTTGTAGAGCCCGCGTTCGTCACTGTCGCTCCAGAGTTTTCCCGGGGCGCAGACATAAACTGTATTGGTGCTGGTCGGGTCAACCAGAATTCTGGCGATGCGCTCAGAGTCTTTCAGCCCCATGTTCATCCAGTTCTCGCCACCGTCCACAGACTTGTAAACCCCGTCGCCAATTGAGGTGCTGTTGCGCGTCCAGGCTTCCCCCGTTCCTACCCAGATGACTTTCGGATTCCGGGGATCGATGGTGAGGGCGCCGATGGATTGCACTGGCTGCTTATCGAAAACCGGCTTGAAGGTCGTGCCACCATTTACCGACTTCCACACGCCACCGCTGGCCGCCCCGACGAATACGGTCAATCGCTGACCTTCCCGCACCGCGTCGAGCGCGGCAATGCGCCCGCTCATCGTCGCCGAGCCGATATTCCGGGCGCTGAGCCCGGAGATTGTTTCGGAGTCAAACTTGACTGACGGTGTCTGGGCACTTGTGGCACTTGCCAGCGCCAGCGCTAACGTGCAAACGCGAACCATTGACTTTGTTTTCATCGAGAAACCCTCTTAAGTTCAGAAATGTTTTTCTCTTCGGCTATGCCGCCTGATGTGCGGTAAGGCTGCGCCTTACCGGCAACATTCCTTTTTTGATTTCTGAGGCTCCGCCTCATAGTTTGAAGGGGCAGCCTTCTTCAGAACTAAGGGTGCCAAACGGAAAGTCCGGAGCCTTTCCGCACATCAAGCGGCAGAGCCGCGGGCGTTTGCGTGTTACGGTTTTTGCGGAGGCTTCACAACCGGCATGCGAAAGCGGCTATCATCGATCGACACGTTGGCTTCTATTTTTTCGTAGACAATCTTGCTCTTGTCCTGGCTGCCCTTCGTGTTGGTTTCGAACGAGTATGGCAGGTACCAGCCGGCAACTTCCTTGTAGTCGCCCAACGTCGTTTCATATTCCCGCTCGGCCCCACGCACGAGTCTCCTGGTATCGATCTTGATCGGCACGTAGTAGTCGGTATCCAAATAGTAGACGTAGATATCGCCGTTGGGTTCAGTGATTTTCAGTTTGAATGTATCGGTGCCCTCGAACTTATCCATGCCGATGAACTCGACCTTGTTACCCTTCTGTTGATAGTTAACGAGCGGCCCATCGAAATCCGCGCTTTCGAGAATAGATTTCATCTCTTCTTCACCCAGCGCCTCGGGGTCCTTCTTTCCGCTCCAGGGCGCGATCTTCCATCCGGTCTTTCCGTCATAGGCGTTAATTGCCGTCATGCCCTGCAGCGAGAATTCTTCCCGCACGGAGTTGCCGCGCTTATTTTCCCGGACGACCACCGCTTCAAACCCGCCGCCGCCGATGTATTTGCCCGTGCGGCGCAGCGTCTGGACAGCCTGAATCTTTTCCATGCCGCCGACAGTCTTAAAGTAATGACTAAGAATCTCATCGACGGTTTGCGCCGAAGCGGGCGCCACGAAAAGCGCTACGGTAGCGAGCATCAAGGCAATCTTGCGCATGATATTTTCTCCTTCTTAAGGGCGGGGAGCCAGGATGATGTAATACGGCTCGAACGTTCAAGAGGTTTAACCTGAATTTCACCCAAATACCAGTACTGATGCAGTATGAGCGCTTGCCCTTTAGAACGACCGCATCTATCGCAATCCGGATGGGCAAACTGCATCAGTAACTAAACAGCTTTGGGATTACCTTTTTTGCCGTCCTGGGGATAATCGACAAACAATCTTTATCCTCCGCGGTCCTCACGATTTTGACAGCGGTTCGAGCCGGCACTTAGCTCATTTTTACCTATGCGTAGCGAAGAGGAAGATCAATTCATCAGACCTCCAGGCCGAGGCGTTTTTGGGGCACCACCTCGTCCTCGCGACGGTATAAGAAAGACATCCGCAACATGGGTAGCGTCAGTGCCGGCTTGATGCAATTGCGACCGGTGACTTTCCTTTACAAACCCGAGTACGCCGCCGGACATCAGTCGCGGCAATACGGGCTGATTGCGGAAGAAGTCGCGAAGGTCTACCCGGAGTTAGTGCAGTATGTAAACGGGAAACCCGAGACCGTGCGTTATCACCTTTTGGATACCATGCTGCTCAATGAAGTGCAGAAGCAGCAGCAAAGGATTGAAGCCCAGGCGAAACAGAATCGGGAATAGGCCCGACAGATAAATGATCTGGCAGCACGTCGGCGCCGTCTTGAAGCGATGGCGACTCACCCCCCGAGAGTGCGGCGCTGATAGAGCTTGTGGCGTATCACATGGAAAAAATGGTGAGCCGAGCAGGGCTCGAACCTGCGACCCGCTGATTAAGAGTCAGCTGCTCTACCAACTGAGCTATCGGCCCACAAGGAGAAGAAAATTATACGTGCCCACTTTGAGGTGTCAAGGAAGCAACCTTACATTGCCAATTGTTAATTTCCGATTGCCAATTGGTTTTTCACGAGAGAGTCAATCGGCATTTGGCAATTGGCAATCGACAATAGCACGACGCTACCGCGCGCTGGTACGGACCTCATGGGCCCGATCGTTGTACTAGCTTATGCGTTTGCGGTGGCGCACTCTCTTTCCGAAAGCAGTTGATGCACGGTATCGATTAGCTTATCGATGGCAGGCTTCGTGACGTAGGCGCGCGCGCCCGCTTTGAAGGCCTCCTGCCGGTGCAATTCATAGGCATCTCCGGAGTAGAAGATTACCGGAACGTCCGGCGTAATCTGGTTTAGCTGCCGGCAGAGATCGACGCCCGTACCATCCGGTAATCTCTTATCCAACACATACAGATCGAACTCTTCGCTTTTGGCACGCGTCAGCGCCTCTGCCATCGTTACGGCGACGCTGACTTCATAATCCGATAGGCTAAGAAGCTGTTTGAACATGAACGCGGAATCTTCGTGATCGTCAACGTAGAGCACACGGCACTTTGCTGTCACAGGGGGAACCATCCTTGGAAAATTCTAAATCCTGAACTACTGACTAACGGAACCGGGAAGAGGCGCCCATTATAAAATGGGAAACGTTCTTTTGGTTAGTTTTTTCGCTCGACGCTAGAGCCAAATAGTTGGGAGTTCACCCTCAAGTTGCCGGTGCTAATTCCCGTTCGGGAATGACCGGCAGGAATGCCTGTCCTACTTTCCGCGCCGGCTCGATTCGAGGAGTTGGAGCAGCTCGTTGAAGCCGGCCACCTCTGCGTCGTCCGGTTCGAGTTCCCGATATCTTTGCAGCGAGCGCGAAGCCGCGTCCCAGTCATTAAGCTTGTGGTAAACCAGCGCCACGTTGTAATGAACCGAAGAAAACGCAGGTTCGATTTGTGCCGCCGCTTCGTAGTGCAGGCGGGCCAGGCGCAGATCACCCATGTCGTAGTAGAGGTTTGCCAGGTTGTAATGAGCTTCCAGATGCCTTGGCTCGTCCTTCAGCGCCAGGGTAAAGCTGTCGAGAGCCTTGGCCGCGTTTCCCTGTTCCAGCTCAAGAATCCCAAGATTGCAATACGCCTCGGCGACGTTGTCGCCCTCGCTGATGGCTTCGGCATAAAACTCTGCTGCTTTCGAATCGCCTTGTTCGTGCAGCGCCAGCGCTTCTTCGAACGGAGTCAGCAGATGCGATATGGGCGCGGTTGCGGCCCTGAACAAGCTCAACTGGCCCTGCAGCTCAAACTCGATCTGCTTGAGGCTGAGCCCCTGCGATCGCAGCTCGCGCACGCGACGGAACTGGGTCAGTGCCTGAAAGTCGTAGGTGAAATCTTTGTCGGCAGGTCCTGCCGCGGCCTGAATGATGCCCTGTTCGGTCCAGCGGCGAATCGTCCGCTCGCTCAAGCCAAAGAGTTGCTTGATCTCGCGAGCCGAGTAGCTTGATTTGACGCGTTGATAATCTGCCTTGGCGGGAGCAGGTGAGGGAAATGAGAGAACCTTATTCCTTTTCTCAGTCATCAGTAACTACGAGCAAAGAGCCAAGAGCCTAAGAGCTAAGAGGGTAAAGTTGTGCCCTTCGCCCTTAGCCCTTTGCCTCTTTCAGGAAGCCTTCCGCTTGCGCGCGGCGACCGCCTTAGGCTTAACCAGCGTCAGCGGCGCTTTCTTCTTTGTCTTACTAACTGCCTTGACCATAGGTTTGCGTGACGACCGCTGCAAGCTCTTCTTCAACGCAGTCATAATATCAATTCTGGGGATTTCTTCAATCTCTTCGAACTCCACCACCTTCTTGCCTTTGATCTTGGAGTCGATCAGCTTTTGCAAAGCTTCGTGGTAATGATCGACCATTTCGATTTCGGAAATGTCGGTAGCCATTTGCTCGACCAGCATGGTAGCCATCTTCAATTCTCGTTTGTCGAGTTTCTGAACGCCTTCGAGGTCTGGCACGTCTTCCATCTTCCTGATTTCGTTGGGATAACGGAGCTTCTGCAAGACCAGGCCATTCTCGTGCGCAAAAACGGCAACCAGATCTTCGCGATCGCGCAGGACAACTTTTCCCAGTCCTATTTTTCCTGTTTGCTTCAGAACCTCGCGCAGCAGCGCGTAAGGCTTTTCCGAAACCGGCCCATCCGGACCGGCATAGTACGGCGCGTCATAAAACGTATTGGGAATCTGCGAGGCATCGACGAAACCAACAATATCCACGGCCCGGTTCGTCTTGATTTTTACCTTGGCGATCTCGTCGGGCTCGACGATCGCATAGCGATCCTTCTCGTACTGGTAGCCCTTGGTGATCTGGTCGTTAGGGACGATCTGTTCGCACTTCTTGCAGCGCTTATCATAGCCGATGGGACCAAAATCTTCCCGGTGCAACTGGTTGAACTGGATCTTCTCCGAGGTCTCAATGGCGTTGTAAATGCGCACGGGGATGGCAACCAGCAGAAAACGAATGTGGCCTTTCCAGATAGATCGCATCGTCAGTCTCCTTTCGGGCCCGCAAGGGGCAAGCATTATCGGGCCTAACCTGTTGGGATGTAAAGCATTAATTTTGGCGAGTACTGCTGCATTTTCAGAGTGTAATAGTAGAGGCAATGAGATCTGCGGCGGGAGAGTCGAGCATTCGTTAGCCGCTTTCAGGCGGCTTTCCCGCAGGGTTACTAGACCGGGCGTTTTAACGCCCGGGTCAGGACGCGCCAGAATCCCAAAGCCCGTTTCAACAGGCTTACCTCTGCGGGCTTTGGCCGCGATGCTCAAGCTGCTGATTCCAAGCACGCTGGAAGCGCGCTAATGGTCCGCCTGCTCGACTGACCCCAGCGCTAAAAAGCGCCGGTCTATCAACCTTTCGGGAAAGCCGTCTGAAGACGGCTGGAGCCCAGGAAGCATCAATGCATTTCAAACTGCATGAGGACCTTTTCGCAGGTTTCCGCGGATGATTGCTTTGCTTGACGATGGCCAAAAAGCTAAGCCGCGTGCAACAGGGCGGTGCGCATGGCAGCGGCTGATTGCCAGCGCTCTGCGGGATCTTTTACCAGAGCGCGCTCGATGATGGCGGCCACCTGTTCGGGAATGTCCGGCACACGCCGGCGCAGAGGGACCACCGGCTTTTCGAAAATGGCTTTTATGGTTTCGGCAACGTTCGCTCGCGGATCGATGTCCAAACCCGACTGGCCACTGAGCAGGCTATACGCGGTCATACCCATCGCGTAGATATCCGACGTGGGGCGCACGTTGCGAAAATCTTTCAACTGTTCCGGCGGCATATAGGTAAACGTCCCGGCCATATCGCCTGCCATGGTGATGCCGCTCATGCCTGATTGGGTGAAGCTTTTAGCGAGGCCAAAATCGGTGAGCTTCGCGCTCAACCCGGGCCAGGCGCCGCTAATCAGAATGTTTGAGTCTTTGATATCGCGGTGTATGTATTCTTTGGAGTGTGCATACGCCAGGCCTTCAAGCGCCTGTTTCACGATGTCAATGGCTTCATTCAAAGGAAGTTTGCCGCCACGCGCGTCGGCAAGTCTGGAGGCGTCTGCGCCTTCGACATATTCAGTGACCAGATAGACCGCGCCCTTGTGCGTGCCGCGATCTATGAAGCGAACGATGTTGGGATGATCCAGAGCAGCAGCAACGTCAATCTCGCGCAGGAATCGCCGCAAGGCCTGATCGGTGACAGCAACTTCCGGCAGCAGCGTCTTGATCGCAACGGCGCGACCTGAATGCTGATCTCGTGCCAGCATTACGGTGCCCATGCCGCCCTGTCCCAGCAGCTTGATCATTTCATAGCCTGGCACCGGCTGCGGTTGGCGGCGCAACTCTTCGCGGCATTCCTCGCATAGAAAGCTCAGCCGTTCATCGGCGGCGGATGCTTCGGCGCTTTCGCGGCGGCCGCAGTTCAGACACTCGACGATAATAATCGTAGGCAGAGTCGGCGCCGTAATCTCCTCTGCTTGCGGCGCTTCCTGCTCCACACTGACTTCCACGGAAAGCACAGTCTCGCCGCCCTGGATACGATCGCCACTGCGGAGGAAAGCTTCGGCGACTTTCTGACCATTTACGAACGTTCCGTTGGTCGATCCCAGATCGCGCAGAAAGCAACGCGGGGGCGCAATCTCGAGCAGGCAATGATGCCGCGAAAAGAACTTGTCTTCGGGAAGATAGAGATGCGCAGTATCGCTACGCCCGATTAGGAACGTGTCGTGCTGGTCGAAAGTGAATGCGCGTCCAGCGTACGGGCCAGCCAGGACTTTCAAGGTCACACGCATTTTCGTTTTGCGCAGAAGGAAAGCGAGTTCACGGTCCCTGCCTGCGGCTACTGCCCAGTCCGGCTGATCTCCAGATCATCAAACGCTACTTCGTTGGCGTCGCTGGTATAGAAGCCGGCCAGCCCGCGAAGGAAGCCGGCCGTATCCGTGATGCTCGTCATGTATTGTCCATTGATGTAGAAGGTCAGCACCTTGTCTTGAGTGCGAACCTCGAGCTGGTTTGTACTGGTGCCGCTGCGAATGACGGACGATTTAGTCCAGCTAACCACAGTGGTTTGCGTGCCGCCTCTGTGCTGGACGATTTCGTAGGCGGGGTTGGCGCCAGTGAAAATCAGGAAGGCATAATCCTCGAGTTCTTTCTTGTCTTTGGATTTCTCGCCATGGACCACCAGGCCATATCCGGAATCAGGTGAGATGCCGTCCACGCTGCGCGTGGTAACGCGTACGGTGGCATTCTCCGTTTGGTAGTTTTTGTTAGGTCCATACATCACGATATAACCGCCCTTGTTGGCGTGCATGTGATACTCCTCGTCTTTGTACGAGATGTCGCCGTACGAATAGGTTCCCGTCCCCCAACTTTCAGTGGAAAAGTCGTCTTTGAATTCGGGAGCAACCGCTGTCTCGTCATTCGTATTCTCATTCGAGACGTTGGCATTCGAATTCGCGCTCAGATTGCGATTGGCCGGCCGCGAATTGGAGTTCGCGTTTTGGTTGTTCGAATTCGTGTCCATGTTCGCCAGCGCCAGGATCAGAATCAGGAGTCCGAAGCCCATGAAGCCCACAATTGCGACGCCACCGATTATCCAGGGCCACACACTACGCTTGCGCGGCTGCGGACTCGGCATTGGCGACCACGCGGGCGCGGGACGAATCTGGTTAACGAGTGGCGTCTCCGGACGATAAGCGACCGTCGGTGGCGGGTCTGTGTCCCGCGCGGCCGGGTATTGGAGCGTGGCGCCAGGATCATAAGCAGGCGGCGGAGCATCTACGCCCAATAGAGGCGTACCGTCCTCGAGACAAAAGCTCAGTGCGTCGTCAGTAAAGGTCCGGTTACAATTTGGGCAGCGCTTCATGTCTTAGACTCGATTCCGTTCGACCGTTATTCCGCGGCCGTCATAAGTGACGAGGGTTTCAACTGAGAAAAGAAGGACAAACTGAAGTTTGTCGGACGTGCCGGGAAAACTACGGCGACATTATACGAGAAGTGTGACCGAGCTCAAGTTTTGACGGATTTGCCACAACGTCCGCAGAACTTCGTGCCCGGAGGATAGCTGGTATTGCAAGCGGGGCAGAGAAGTTGCACCGGTTGCGGCGCCTTCCAGGCAAGCGGAGCGGCTGAAATCGCGATGCCGCATCGCCCGCAGAATTTGATGCCGGCGGCATAGACCGAGCCGCAACGGGTGCATTGCGTGCTACCGGGCCGCGGACTTTCTTTGCTGCCGCGCTCCACATGATGTTCGACCGTGACTTCTTCAAATGTTGTATTCCCGCAACGCCCACAGAACTTCGCGCCGGCGGCAAAACGCGATCCGCATTTTGCGCAAGCAACTACGCCGGGTGTGCTGCCCGGGCGACCGGCGCTGCTACCCAGGCTGCCGCCGCGTGAGGGAGAAAGTTGATCGCTGGGAGCTCCTTTGAACTGAGCCTGAATGATCTGTTCGTCCCCGTCGGCCCGAATCTCAATCACGCGCTCGTCGTCTTTCTCTCCCGCCTGAGCCACGCGCAGCACGTGCCGGCCCGGCGGGATTGACGTCAGGATAACCCTCCCTGAGCGGCCGGTGCTCCCATGTCGTTCGTCGTCAACATAAACTTCCGCTCCGCTCGGGGCGAGAATGACAACGCGCGACTCGGTTTCCTCGGCCAGCGCGGCGGTATCATTTACAGCGGCGCTGAATTCCTGAAGCCACTCGGTGGCCGTTGCCGGCCGCCCATCCGCCTCTTTCGCTAACGCATGCCTCACCGCGCTGTCAACTTCGGCGGAAATGTCCGAACGCAGGCTGGTCAAAGAAGGCGGATCCTGCATCAACTTCTGCGCAATTATTTGCGTGAAGTCTCCCGTGAACGGCGGACGCCCGCCGAGCATGTGGTAGGCGATCGCACCCAGAGCATAAATATCGGCGCGGGCGTCGAGCTTCGTACCTGCCTGGATTTGTTCGGGAGCCATGTATTCCGGAGTGCCGATAATCCCGCGCGATGCCGGGCCGCTGCCGGATGTCAGTCCGGAAGCCGCCTCGCCAACTATCTTGGCAAGACCGAAATCTCCGACCTTTACAAATCCATCGCCCGTCAGGCTGCCGTCTTTCTTGCGTTTCTGCAAGATAAAGATATTCGCCGGTTTCAGGTCGCGGTGAAGTATCCCTTCATCATGGGCGGCATCTACGCCGGCTACAATCTGACGCAGAAACTCGAGTGCGCGATGCAGGCTGAGAGTTCCTTCCCGGCGTAAGAGTTGATAAAGCGTTTCACCTTCGACATATTCCATCACCATGAAGAAGACATCGTCCGGACTTTTTCCAAAATCCGTTACATCAACGACGTTGGGATGGCGAATGGAAGCAGCACT
The DNA here is from genome assembly GCA_036506395.1 of Pyrinomonadaceae bacterium. Lineage (GTDB taxonomy): Bacteria > Acidobacteriota > Blastocatellia > Pyrinomonadales > Pyrinomonadaceae > DASXRU01. The sequence goes on from DASXRU010000146.1 coordinate 32,917, forward strand.
GCGCGCCTCGCGCTCAAAGCGTGCGACAGCCTCTCCTTCCTGCATGCCTTCGTCATCAAGCAGATCCGGGCGCACGGTCTTTACCGCCACCCGACGAGTGATCAGGTTCTCATCGCGGGCGAGATAGACCTGGCCCATCGCCCCGCGACCGAGACGCTTTTCCAGGCGATAACGGGCAGCGAGCAAAGTGCCGCCCGGCAAAGTATGTTTGGTATTTGTGCTGTCGTCGGGACAGACTAACGTTTGGTCTTCGTAACAGTGTTCACATCGCGAGCACTCACGCATATGATGGGGAACTCGACTGAAAGGGAAGTTGCCGCAGTTACAGGCGCCAGTCGCCGAAGAGAATAAGGCGGCTCAAACCCCGCTTACATTGCCGATTGCCAATTGCCGATTGCCAATTGGCTTTTGCCGAGACAGCCAATCGGCACTTGGCACTTGGCAATTGGCAATGCCTTGGGTTTTTCGCAACATATCAAAAGCCCGACTAAAGTCGGTACTCCAAACGCCCCGCTGCTTTACGCCGCCCGCAAATCAATGCAGCATTGTCCGCACCGGGTCGCCTTCAAGGGAATAGTTGAAAGGCAGAACGGGCAATCTTTGGTGGTTGGTCCGGCGTCGGTTGCTTGTTTGCTTTTTATTCGGTTCACCTTCCTCACGATCAGGAAGACCACGAAAGCAATGATCAGAAAAGCGATAATCTCGTTTATGAACGCGCCGTAGGCAATGACCGGAATGCCTTTGGTTTTGGCTTCGGCGAGTGAAGCCGGCACGCCTTTCGACTGATCCAGGACGAAGAACAGGTTTGCGAAGTCCACCCGGCCAAGCAGCAAACCGATAGGCGGCATGATGATCCCATCGACAAGCGAAGTGATAATCTTTCCGAAAGCGACCGCCATGATAAGGGCGACGGCAAGGTCGATCACACTACCGCGCTCAATGAATTCTCTGAACTCTTTGAACATTTGTCCTCCTCTCAAAATGAAGCTTGCGCCGGCGATTGTCGTTTAGCTATCCACCTGTTTTTCTGGAGACCCCAATGGAATTAACGTGCTAGCATTACATATCGTGCAACCTTTCAACAACGATGTCGCACCTTCATTGCCTGAGGGCCTGGCTGCCCTGGTAATCGCTCATCCCGGCCACGAGTTGCGCGTCTACCATTGGCTCCGTTTGGCACGCCCGACTGTGTTCATTCTCACGGACGGCTCCGGAAGCTTTGGTGAATCGAGGGTGCATTCTACAACAAGGGTTCTTGAGCAAATCAAGGCCGGCAGGGGCTGCATCTACGGGCGCCTCACGGATCGCCAGATCTATTCTGCTTTGATGGCCGGTGAAATAGATCTTTTCTCTAACCTTACTCAAGAGCTTGCCACCGCTCTGGTGAATCAAAAGATTGATTACGTGGTTGGTGATGCAATTGAGGGCTATAATCCGGCCCATGATTTGTGTCGCTTCATGATTAATAGTGCGATAGAGATCGCAAGCCGCAGCCAAGGTCGCGTCATAGCCAATTTCGATGTCCTGCTAACCAGCGAGCTGGGTGATTACGCCGCAGAAACACTCGCGGACGCGGTATGGCTGGACCTCAATAGCGATGATTTATCGCGGAAGCTTGAAGTGGCACGCGGTTATTGTGAACTGGCCGCTGAGGTTGATGGCCTGCTGAAGAAAACCGGCATCGCGGGTCTTAAGACTGAGTGCCTGCGTCGAGCCTCTCGTGGTCTTGTGGACAACAACCTGGTTAACACACCCTACTACGAGATCTACGGCGAGCGACAGGTTGCGGCCGGACACTACAAACAGGTGCTTCGCTATCGCGAACACATTCTACCCCTGGCCCACGCGCTTTGGGATTACGCCGAGCCAGTCGGCCAAAGAATCGCTTGAGGATATTAATTACAAACAACTCTCTTGCCTCACGTGCTGGTTCAGAGCTCTACGTAAGGGATCTGGCGATTGGGTTACTCAACCGCGGCCATTCACCTATTGCGTACAGCACCAGGCTGGGAGAAGTGGCAGAGGAAATCCGAGCCGCCACAGTTCCGGTCATTGCTGATCTGGACGCGATGGCGTCGCCGCCTGATGTAATTCATGGGCAACATCACCTGGAAACGATGACGGCACTCTTGCGCTTTCCTGGCGTCCCGGCGATCTACTTTTGCCATGGATGGATTCCATGGCAAGAACTTCCGCCGCGATTTCCACGGATCCTTCGCTATGTCGCCGTGGACCATGTATGTCGAGATCGGATGGTTTTCGAGCGAGCCATTCCTGAAGACCGCACCCGCGTATTACTCAACTTTATCGATCTCGAACGGTTCAAATCTCGCGGGCCGCTTCCTCTTCGTCCGCGCCGCGCCGTCGTTCTCAGCAACAATGCCACCGAACAGAACTCATTGGCGGTCATTCGAGAAGCCTGTGCCCGGAAAGGCATCGCGCTCGATGTTTTTGGAAAGTGTTCTGGCAACGTTTGCGCCGAACCAGAAGCTGTGTTGGGAAATTACGATATAGCCTTTGCCAAAGGACGATCGGCACTGGAAGCGCTGGCCACAGGAGCAGCGGTCATCTTGTGCGACCCCAGAGGGGTTGGACCTATGGTCACAACAGGCAATTTGGATCGCCTCCGCCCGCTCAATTTTGGGATTCGGACGTTACAGGAGCCTGTAGACATCGAGATTCTTTGCCGCGAGATCGCCCGCTATGACCCGGCAGATGCCGCTGAGGTTTCGCGATGTGTTCGTACAACCGCCGGTCGCGACGCAGTACTCGATGAGCTACTCTCCATCTACCAGGAGGTTATCGAAGAACACAATCGCACAGCCGATGGCGATATTATTGCTGAGCAGCGGGCCGCGGCTTCGTACCTGCGTGAGCTTTCCGGCGGATTAGCGGAGAGGGAACTCGAACTGGATAAGCTCTTCGACTCAAGAGGAGCGCGTTTGCTTTCCCGTTACGGAGCGCTAAAGCATAAGATTCTATTGCCCGCCTACAATCATCTGGGCGCCTTGCTCAGACTGCGACTGCAAAGCCGGAAGACATAGGTTTCAATGGGCCGGCTGGCGCAATTCAAATCCGTCTTTAAAAGAATGGCGAAGCCTTCGCCGTCCATGAGAGATATTTTCTCCGATATCTATGAGCGGAGAGTTTGGGGCGACGGTGAATCAGTGTCGGGGCCGGGTTCAAGCGTGGCCCGTACGTCGGTTTTCAGAGATGAGGTCGCCGCGCTCTTGAAAGGAATCAAGGCTGAAAGGTTGTTGGACGCTGCCTGCGGAGACTTCAATTGGCTGAAAGAAATAAGGCTGGATTCGGTATATTACACCGGGGTGGATATCGTCACGGACATCGTCCTCAGGAATCAGCAGGCATACGGCAATAGCACCCGCACCTTCGTTAATCTTGACATAACCAGAGACGTGCTTCCCCGGGCCGATGTGATTCTCTGCCGGGACACTCTCGTGCATTTCTCTGTGGCGGATATCGTCGCGGCAATTCAGAACTTCAAGAAGAGCGGATCCAGCTATCTGCTAACGACTACCTTTACTTCCTTTGGCGAAAACACCGATATCCGCACCGGTGACTGGCGGCAGATAAATTTGCAAATCAGTCCGTTTGACTTTCCTCAGCCACTGACATCAATTGACGAGAAATGCGATCACTCCGGAGGAGTTTTCATTAACAAGCGGCTGGCCTTGTGGGCGCTTGAGGATATTCGCTTGTGAGGGAGCTCCCCTTATCAATCGGACCGTGGTCTTATGATCGCGCAGGGCGCGCGGAAGCTGGAAACCGGTCGCTGTATGGAGCGCACCGGCAAAGCGAAGCGGCGACGGCGCTTTGGATGAATTCCTTGCAGGGACAAAACCAAAGCGGGGTCGCGCTGCGCTTGCCCCCGCACTCCAAAAAGCTGAGTGGAAGGCGCCCTATGGACAGTTCTTGGCCGGTTTATAACCAGCCTTTTGCGCCTCGTCAATGTTTTTGAAAACTATCCGGTTCGCAATGCTGACGTCATTCACACCAGGGCAATCCGGGGGATAGTAAAGCCTGGTGTGCTGGTCGCCAATGATGAGCGATTGAGCAGCTTCAGCTTCCTCTTCCGCGTTCGCAGCTTCTTCCATCCGGCTCGTTAAAGCCTGCTCAGCGGTGGTGTCCGTTATGCGAATACTGGGACTCCCGGCCACCATCGAGACAAAGAGTTCAACGCCCTGGCAGGTAATCTGCTGTCCCCGCCCCTTCACTTGCCACGTCGGCGGCAGATTCATTGCTTTGCTGAAACCAACAATAAAGTCGTCCAGCTTTTGCCACTTGAACGAGCTGTCATAGCCCAGCCACAGTTCCATCAACCGGCCATCCAGAAAACTAAGCGAGACAGTGCGCACGCCTTCGAAGCTGGCCTTGTCAAATTTCGGATCAAAGTCAGGGTTGATGCTTGTCTTGGAGAGACTGAATTGATTGGCGGGTCCAAATACGACCGGGGGCACCCGTGCTTTTACCTGGTCCATGGTCATGCCCAGACGAAAGCCGCGCAGTTCCGCGGCCGCGGGCCACTGTTCGAGTTTAAGTGTGCACGTTGTTTCCTGTGCGGCTACGCCGGCTGCGGAAATCAACACGAGTAGAAGCAAAGCTGAAGTGGTCTTGAGATTCATCGCGATCAGAAATGGCCGAAGCTGGACGAATACTATTTCGCGGATAGTAGTTTCTCTATTAATTTTCCCAGCGCCGCTGGCTCGAAGGGGGTCGAAACATAGTCAGTGCTTCCCGCCTCCAGCGCCGCCGTTCGATACTCATCCGCAGTATAGGCAGACACGGTGACTATGGGCACGTGGCGCAGTGATTCATGCTGGCGCATGCGACGGGTTGCGGCCAGCCCATCCATGCCCGGCATCTCGACATCCATGATGATTAAATCCGGCGCCTCGCGCAAAGCAGCCTGGATGGCTTGTTCACCGTCCGCGGCTTCCACTACACGGTATCCTTCTCTCTGGAGCCAGAACTTCATCATCAGTCGCGTATCCTCAAAATCCTCTACCACCATTATCGTGGGATTCAGGGGCCTGGATTCTTCGGTTTCGCGAGTCATCATTGAAGTCTTAGGCCGGCGCCACGAGAAGGCAAGCTAAAACTGGTTAATCTCTGTCACTGTGAATGCGAGCGTCCTACTACTACTAGATTTTGCGCCCCATGGTAGTGGCGACGGATCGGACTAGCTTTTCAGGATCGACTGGCTTGGCAACATGGAGCTGAAATCCCGCTGCCAGCGCGCGCTCCCGGTCGTCGTTGGTTGCATAGGCGGTGAGCGCGACGGCGGGAATTTGCCGGGCCTGTTTCGATCTCGACTTCCTCAATTTCTCGATCAAGCTGTAACCGTCTTCATTCGGCATGCCAATGTCACTCACCAGGAGATCCGGTTTCCAATTCCGGACAGCCTTGATTGCCTCAGCTGCCGATTCGCAGCATTTCACTTCGCTTCCGCATCCCGTCAGAATAGCGGCTAGTAACTCGCAGGTGTCCGGTTCATCATCAACTACCAGAATGCGCAGCTGCTTCAATATGGTGGAAAACCCGACGGGTAATCCCTGATTCTTCAGCCCATCATTGCGAGCGTTATCTACGGTCCGCGCAGGCGCTGCTGCCGCGCAGGGAAAGCTGACGATAAAAGTGGCGCCCTTGTCTATCCCCTCGCTTTTGACTTCGATGCTGCCCTGGTGAACTTGAACCAGGTGTTTCACAATGGAGAGCCCTAATCCCAATCCCCCATGTATCCTTGTGGTAGAGCCGTCAGCCTGCCGAAAGCGGTCAAAAATGTAGGGCAGGAACTCCGGACTTATACCGATACCTGAGTCGCTAACGGAAATGTTGACCCGCTGACCTCGACGCTTTGCCTGGACGCGAACCTGCCCTTCTTGCGGCGTGAACTTGACGGCATTGCTGAAAAGATTCCAGAAGATCTGCTGCAAACGGTTTGCATCGCCGGGAACTGAACAGCCTCCCGATTCCATCTGGGTTTCGAACTTGATGGCTTTTGCCTCGAACGCAGGGCGAACCGAATCGATTGCAGCTTGAATCACCGAGCCGAGATCAACTGATTCAGGTTCGATTTGGAGTTTGCCTGTTATGATGCGCGAAACGTCGAGTAAATCATCGATCAACTGCGACTGCGCCCGCGCGTTGCGTTCAATAGTTTCATAAGCCCGAGACATCTGAGGCTTGTCGAGTTTTCCCGAGCGGACCAGATGACTCCACCCGAGAATGGCCGATAGCGGAGTTCGCAGCTCATGGGAAAGCGTGGCCAGGAATTCATCTTTGGTGCGATTTGCGTGCTCCGCTTCGGCTCGCGCCGCCCGCTCGCTCAACAACAGTTGCGCGCGTTCCTCCTCGGCTTGTTTCCGCTCTGCTATTTCCGACTGCAACTCGCTGGCATGTAGCTGGGCGTCACTGTAAAGCCGCGCATTCTCGTGAGCGATAGCAACCTGAGTCGCAAGCGTTGCGGCCAGCCGCTCATCGGCCTCAGTGAAGTCGTTAGCATTGACCTTGTTGAGCAAATAAATCCAACCCCTGACTTTGCTTGCCGACAAAATCGGAGCGCCTAGAAATGAATGCACGACCTTCGAGTTTTTCCTCCTGGGGTGCAGTAAATCGTCAGATTCATTCAACCGCAGCGGACGGCCTTTGATTGTTAGATCTTTCAAAGCACGCTCCGCGGACTTGGGAACTGTGGTCCTGTAACCTGTGGCGCTATCTTCATTCCAGGCGCAGCTAAAGAAATAGCTCAGTGTCTCGCCGTCGCCATTCATAACACCGACGCCCGCCTCTTCCGCCTCAACAATTTGCCTGGCTGAGCGGCAGAAATTCTCTAACACTCGCGATGGGTCATGTTCCGCGGCCAACTTGTGACCGAGGTCGATAAGCATATTGAGCCGGGCCAGGTTTGCGTTCTCCAGCTCGAGGTTCTTTTCCTTGAGCAACTGGGCCTGACGTTCTATCTCCTGAGTCTTCTTGAATAACTCGACAAACACCGCGACCTTTGATCGCAGGATGTCCGGCTCGATTGGCTTAACAATGTAATCAACTGCGCCCAGGGAGTAGCCCCGGCTCAAGTGGCGCCCACCAGTGCTGTCGGCGGTTAGAAAGATAATGGGTATATTGCGTGATCTGTCCCGGCCCCTGATCATCTCGGCGGTTTCCAATCCATCGAGGCCGGGCATGTAAACGTCCATCAGAATCACAGCAACTTCGTTATCGAGTAGATACCGCAGAGCGTCGTCGCCGGAAGCGGCGCTTACAAGATTTCTCTCCGGGCCCTGCAGGATTGCCTCAAGCGCCAACAGGTTTGTTGGGCTGTCGTCAACCATCAGGATATTGATCTGTGATTCAGATTCCATAGTGCTCGGTAATCGACCCGCGTCCCGGCGCAGGTAGGCCGCCTTGGGTGGAGTTACTCAGTTCATTGAGACATGGTGCGATTTCCTGCAAGGGCAAAACCCAATCCACTTCGGACAGGTCAATGGCCGCCTGAGGCATCTCTGCGCAAGTGGCGGAAGCAGGCTCCTGGACCAGTGTTAGTCCGCCCCGCGCCTTTATCTTCGCCAGGCCACGCGCTCCATCGCGGTTCGCGCCCGTCAGGATCACTCCGATGACGCCCTTCTCGTATTCGTCCGCCACCGACTCAAAGAGCACGTCTATCGACGGCCGCGCAAAAGTCACCGGCGGATCGGTTGACAGGGCAAAGCTTCGCTTCTCAATCAGCAAATGATAATCACGAGGCGCCAGGTACGCGTGGCCGGGCAGCACCGCTTCTTTGTCTTCCGGTTCCCTGACCGGCAAGCTGCTGCTGCGGGCTAAGTATTCACACAGGCCGATGTCGGAATCATTTCCCCGGTGCTGCACCATGACCACAGGCAAAGGAAATCCGGGCGGCAATCCGGAAAGCAAACTCTGCAAGGCCTTCAGCCCGCCGACGGAAGCGCCCACGACAACGATCTCGAATGCCACCTACTTTACCTTTCGATAGAGTTTGTCATTCTCATTGATGTGCTCATAGAACTCGGCCCGCGGCGTAAATTTCAAACTCTCTTTGTTGCCCAGCCCAAAGACTCCAAACATGCTCAAGCTGTCGTAGAGCAGATTGTGAACGCGCGCCTGAAGATCTTTGTTGAAATAGATCATGACGTTGCGGCACAGGATCACCTGGAATTCGTTGAAGGAACCGTCCGTAGCAAGATTGTGCTCGGAAAAGACTACGTTGTTTCTCAGCGCCGAGCTGAAAATCACGTTGTCGTACTGCGCGGTGTAATAGTCAGAAAACTCATGCTTGCCGCCACCCTGATGGTAGTTGTTAGTGTAGTCTCTCATCGCCGCCAGGGGAAAGATTCCATCGCGCGCCCTCCGCAAGACGGCCTGGCTAATGTCGGTAGCGTAGATGCGGCACTTTGGGTAAAGGCTTTCCTCCTGCAGCAGGATCGCCAGCGAGTAAACCTCTTCGCCGGTAGAACAGCCTGCTATCCAAACCTGGACCGTCGGATAAGTCCTCAGCAGCGGCACAACTTTCCTGCGGAATGTCAGGTAGAAGCTGGGATCTCGAAACATGGCGGTGGCATGCACCGAAAGACCCAACAGGAGACGCTCCAGGCAGGCGGCATCGTGCAAGACCCGGTTCTGAAGGGCCGACACTGTCTCAAGTTTCTCCGTCCGCATCAGCTCAAGTATTCGCCGCTTTATCGAAGCGCGCGAATAGTCACGGAAATCAAAGCCATGGACACGGTAGAGCCCATCGAGCAACAATTCGATCTCGATGTCCTGCAGCTCATTTACCTGGGCCACGGCTGTGCTCATGTAATTTCATCCGGCCGGTATAGCCAAACGCGCAGGAGCGACAGCAGTTGGTCTATGTCCAGCGGCTTCGAAATATAATCCGAGGCGCCAACCTCCAAACAGTGATCGCGATCGGCTTTCATCGCTTTGGCCGTCAGCGCGATGATTGGGAGTTGTTTGAATTCGTCCATGCCGCGAATCGCGGTAATCGCTTCATAGCCATCCATCTCGGGCATCATGATGTCCATCAGGACGGCTTCGATGCCGGGAGTTGACCGCAATAGATCTATGCCCTCCTGGCCATTCTCAGCATGGACCACTTCCATGTTGTGCGCTTCCAGCGCACTGGTCAGGGCGAAGATATTTCGCACATCGTCATCGACCACCAGGACCTTGCGGCCGGCCAGCACTGGATCGGTGCGGTGAAACTTCTCCAGCATGCGCCGCTTGGGCTCGGGCAAGTTCGCTTCGACCCGATGCAGGAACAAAGCCGTTTCGGCTAACAACCGCTCCGGTGAGCTGGCTTCCTTGACGATGATCGCATCGGCCACTTTCTTTAGATGGAGCTCTTCCTTCCGTGTCAATTCCTTTCCGGTATAGACGATGATCGGAAGGTCATACCGGCCGAGATCCGTCTGCAGCTTTTCGATAAGTTCGAAACCTGACATGTCCGGAAGTCTCAAATCGAGCACCATGCAGTCAAATCTCTCGTCCTTGAGAACATCCAGGGCTTCCTGGCCGGTTGCCACGGCGGTCGTCTTGACGTCGCCGTTACCGATCAATTCCACCACGCTCATGCGCTGAACATCGTCGTCCTCTACCACGAGCAATTTTCGCACCCGGCGCTCAGCGAACTCACGTATGTCGTCGAAAGATTTTCCCAGGTCCTCGCGAGTGACGGGCTTTTGCAAGTGGGTAAAGGCGCCCTGTTGCAGCGCTCGCTGGCGTTGTTCCTCAACCGTGATTATATGCACGGGAATGTGGCTGGTCTCCGGGTCGTGCTTCAGCCGATCCAGCACCGTCCATCCGTCGCGATCGGGCAGGCGAATATCGAGTGTGATTGCCGCCGGCTTGTATTTCTGCGCCATCACCAGCGCCAGTGCGCCGCTGGTCGCAACCAAGCCTTTGAATCCCTTTTCGCGCGCCAGATCCAGCAGAATGCCGGCGAAGCTAATGTCGTCTTCGACGATTAGCACGACGCGGTCTCCACTTTGGATGTCGTTGCGATCGTCAAGAATGGCGGCAGACTCGCTGGACAACAAAGCCATGGCTTCGCTGTCGAAGGACTCCACCGGGGTCCAGGCGGCCTCGATCTCTTTCACGTCTCTGATTCGGGCCTGGCTTGGCGGCGGTGCGCTGGTGGCTCCCGCCGGCACGTAGTTGCGCGGTAGATAAAACGTGAAGTTGCTCCCCTCGCCGGGCGTGCTGAGTACGCGAATCTCGCCGCCAAGCAACCGGGCTATCTCGCGGCTGATGGAAAGACCCAGGCCCGTGCCTCCATATTTACGGCTGGTGGTGCCATCTGCTTGCTGGAAGGGCTCGAAAATGATTCGCTGTTTCTCTACCGGAATGCCGATGCCGGTGTCGCTTACCGAGAAGGCCAGGACGTCTTCGGCCCGGTTCAGCGATTCGAGATGATAAGTCTCGTCCGCCGGCGCCGGCTCGATTCTGAGAATCACTTTGCCCTTCTCAGTAAACTTGAAAGCATTTGAAAGCAGATTCATGAGGACCTGCTGCAAGCGCTTATCATCAGTGCGCACCGTCGGAGGCAATTGCTCGGCCCGCTCGATCACGAATTCCAGGTTCTTGTCCTTAGCCAGTTGATGGAAGCTGCGTTCCAACTGTTCAGTCATCTCATCAATCGAAACTTCAGAAACCCCGATGCCCATCATCCCGGATTCGATCTTGGACAGGTCGAGAATGTCGTTGATCAATGAAAGCAGGTCAGCTCCTGAAGTGTGAATGGTTTCCGCGAACTGCACCTGCTTTTCGGTGAGATTGTCGTCAGTATTCTCGGCCAACTGTCGCGAAAGAATCAGCATGCTGTTAAGCGGAGTGCGCAGCTCGTGCGACATGTTGGCCAGGAATTCAGACTTGTACTTCGAAGTGAGCGCCAGTTGCTCGGCCTTTTCTTCCATCTCCCAGCGGGCTTCCTCGACCTCGCGGTTCTTGGCCTCCACTTCCGCTTTCTGCCGGGCCAACAGCGCCGCTTTCTCCTGCAACTCTTCGTTGGTTTGTTGCAGCTCTTCCTGCTGGCTCTTCAACAGCTCTTCAGACTCGCGCAGCGACTCAGCCTGTTGCTCGAGCTGCTCATTGGTCTTCTTTAGCTCATCCTGCTGGCTTTGCAGTTCAGCCGCGAGCGATTGCGATTGCTGCAACAGGTCTTCGGTTCGAGTGTTAGCGGCGATCGTGTTCAGCACGATACCGATGCTCTCGGTCAACTGGTCCAGGAAGGTGAGATGCGTATCGCTGAAGGTACTGAAGGTGGAGAGTTCGATTACAGCTTTTACATCACCCTCGAACAGCACCGGAAGCACGACGATGTTATGAGGCGGGGCCTCGCCAAGTCCCGATGCGACGTAGACGTAGTTGCTGGGCACATTGGTCACCAGAATCCGTTCGCGCTCCAGCGTGCACTGGCCCACCAAACCTTCGCCGGCGTGGAATTCGTTGGCCAGGTTCTTGCGCTTCTTATAAGCGTAACCTCCCAGCAGCTTCATCACCGGTTGCCCGTTCGGGCTGGTGTTTACGTAGAAGACCCCTTGCTGAGCGTCAACCAGCGGCGCTAGTTCGGAAAGCACCATCTGGGCGACCGTGGTCATGTCGCGCTGGCCCTGTAACATTCGAGTGAAGCGGGCAAGATTGGTTTTCAGCCAGTCCTGCTGCATGTTTTTCTGCGTCGTCTCCTTGAGATTGAGAATCATCTCGTTGATGTTGTCTTTCAACGCCGCGACCTCGCCCTGGGCTTCGACCGTAATTGAACGCGTCAGGTCGCCCTTAGTCACAGCCGTGGAAACTTCGGCAATGGCGCGGACCTGCGTTGTCAGGTTCGCGGCCAGACCGTTTACGTTATCGGTTAGATCGCGCCAGGTGCCTGCCGCGCCGGGAACGTTTGCCTGTCCTCCGAGCTTGCCTTCCACACCCACCTCACGCGCGACCGACGTGACCTGGTCGGCAAAGGTAGCCAGCGTGTCGGTCATGTTGTTGATGGTGTCGGCCAGTTCGGCAATTTCCCCCTTGGCCTCCACGGTTAGTTTGCGTTCCAGATCACCGTTGGCCACGGCGGTAACGACGCGGGCAATGCCGCGCACCTGATCCGTCAAATTAACCGCCATTGAATTCACATTGTCGGTCAGGTCTTTCCATGTTCCCGCCACGCCCGGCACATCGGCCTCTCCCCCAAGTTTTCCTTCGGTACCGACTTCGCGCGCCACACGCGTAACTTCCGAAGCGAAGGAGTTCAACTGGTCCACCATCGTGTTGATAGTGTTCTTCAGTTCCAGAATCTCGCCCTTAACATCGACCGTGATCTTCTTGGAAAGGTCGCCGTTGGCCACCGCCGTGGTTACGTCCGCAATGTTGCGCACCTGGCCCGTCAGGTTACTGGCCATCGAATTAACGTTATCAGTCAGGTCCTTCCAGGTGCCGGCCACACCGCGCACATCAGCCTGGCCACCCAGCTTGCCCTCGGTACCTACTTCGCGGGCCACACGCGTAACTTCCGAAGCGAAGGAGTTCAACTGGTCCACCATCGTGTTGATAGTGTTCTTCAGTTCGAGAATCTCGCCTTTAACATCGACTGTGATCTTCTTGGAAAGGTCACCGTTGGCGACTGCGGTGGTAACTTCCGCGATGTTGCGCACCTGACCGGTAAGATTGCCGGCCATGAAATTGACGTTGTCGGTAAGGTCTTTCCAGGTTCCGGCCACGCCCATCACTTGCGCCTGTCCTCCCAGCCGTCCTTCCGTTCCTACTTCGCGGGCCACGCGGGTAACTTCCGAGGCGAAGGAGCTCAACTGGTCCACCATCGTGTTGATGGTGTTCTTCAGTTCCAGAATCTCGCCCTTAACATCGACGGTGATCTTCTTTGAAAGATCGCCGTTCGCAACTGCCGTGGTTACTTCGGCGATGTTGCGCACCTGGCCAGTCAAGTTTCCGGCCATCGAGTTCACGCTGTCGGTAAGGTCTTTCCAGGTGCCGGCCACGCCGCGCACGTCGGCCTGGCCGCCGAGCTCTCCTTCCGTTCCAACTTCGCGCGCCACGCGCGTAACTTCCGAGGCGAATCCGTTGAGCTGGTCCACCATCGTGTTGATGGTGTTCTTCAGTTCCAGAATCTCGCCCTTAACATCGACCGTGATCTTCTTCGAAAGGTCGCCGTTCGCCACCGCGGTGGTAACCTCCGCGATGTTGCGTACCTGACCGGTAAGGTTGCCGGCCATCAAATTCACACTGTCGGTAAGGTCTTTCCACGTGCCGGCAACTCCCTTAACGTCAGCCTGTCCGCCGAGTTTTCCTTCCGAACCCACTTCGCGGGCCACGCGGGTAACTTCCGACGCGAACCCGTTAAGCTGGTCCACCATGGTGTTGATGGTGTCTTTGAGTTCCAGAATTTCGCCCTTAACGTCCACAGTGATTTTCTTGGAGAGGTCGCCGTTGGCGACGGCGGTGGTAACTTCCGCGATATTGCGCACCTGACCGGTAAGATTGCCGGCCATGAAATTTACGTTGTCGGTCAGGTCTTTCCATGTTCCCGCGACGCCGATTACCTGCGCCTGACCGCCCAGTTTTCCTTCGGTACCCACTTCGCGGGCCACGCGGGTAACTTCCGAAGCGAAGGAGTTCAACTGGTCCACCATGGTGTTGATGGTGTTCTTCAGTTCGAGGATCTCGCCCTTAACATCGACTGTGATCTTCTTGGAGAGGTCGCCGTTGGCTACTGCCGTGGTTACGTCGGCGATGTTGCGCACCTGGCCGGTCAGGTTGCTGGCCATCGAATTCACGTTATCAGTCAGGTCCTTCCAGGTTCCGGCCACACCGCGCACATCGGCCTGGCCACCGAGCTTGCCTTCGGTACCCACTTCGCGGGCCACGCGGGTAACTTCCGAAGCAAAGGAGTTCAACTGGTCCACCATCGTGTTGATAGTGTTCTTCAGTTCCAGAATCTCGCCCTTAACATCGACTGTGATCTTCTTGGAAAGGTCACCGTTGGCGACTGCGGTGGTAACTTCTGCGATGTTGCGCACCTGACTGGTCAGGTTGCTGGCCATGGAGTTGACGCTGTCTGTCAGGTCTTTCCATGTGCCGGCGACTCCTTTGACCTGCGCTTCGCCGCCCAGCTTGCCTTCGGTTCCCACTTCGCGGGCCACACGCGTCACTTCCGAAGCGAACGAGCTCAACTGGTCCACCATCGCATTGACGATCTTAACGGTGCGCAGGAACTCGCCTTTCAAAGGGCGCTCATCAACCTGGAGCGTCATGCGTTCTGAAAGATCACCATTCGCCACCGCGCCGATCACGCGCGCCATTTCACTCGTTGGTCGCGCCATGTCATCGATAAGCAAGTTGGTGGAATCGACCAGTCTGAGCCAGGACCCGGACGCCGCGGGCACCGCCGCGCGATGCATTATCTTTCCTTCTTTCCCGACCACGCGGCTAACGCGTTCGACTTCTTTCGCGGTCTTATCGCTCAACTCGATAATGTCGTTAAGAGTGTCGGCAATCTTGCCCGCCTCGCCGGTCCATTCGCCCGGTAAGCGGACAGAGAAGTCGCCCTTCTTGTACGCGACCAGGACCTTCAGTAATAACTTGGTGTTCAGGGAATCAGTTGCCAGGGTTTGGGTTCGCATCGTTTTCCTTTCGAGTTTGCTTTCGAATCTGAGCGAGGCAGGTCCGGAGTAGCTAGCCCGATGGCCGGGCCGATACATTTCTACTGCGCAAATATAGTTCTAAACCGCAAGAAGAGACTCAGCACGGTCGTCGACCATGTGGAGTGAAACCGGGGGGACTCTGTAATGCCTAAGGGTAAGCAAAACCTCGAGCCTTGGGGGGTTCAGGCTGTCCAGTATTTATACCTAGCTTGCAGGAATATGTAAACCCTTTACATGAGGTTTGGAGGGCATTCGCTTCGGAAGTTCTTGAGTTAAATGGTACCCGCGGCAGGGGTCGAACCTGCGACCTCTCGCTCCGGAGGCGAGCGCTCTAATCCACTGAGCTACGCGGGCACTGAGGGATGACAAGATAGCATAGACGCGACGAGGCTTGGCAAGTTCGCGGTACTGATGCAGCTTAGGTCTCAAGCTTCGCGTATTACTGGGAGCGCGGGCGCCCTCGCCCGCAATGAGCACGAAGCGCGAAGAATGACGAACGCTACGGTCTTCTATGTTTGGAAAAGTTCGCACCTGCAGCAGAATGCGGGCGAGGGCGCCCGCGCTCCCAGTAAAGCCGAGCCTCCAAGTTCGAAACTGATTAATATGCAAGTTTGTTGATCGGGAGGGTAGTGTCCTGATTTAAGGAGAAGTAAACGATCCACTAAATCACTAAAGAACAGTAAACTTTCTTCGTGAAATTTGGTGTGAATTCGTGGATCGTTTTTATCAACTGACGAGCAAAAGCGCTAGACCTCAAAATAAGCAATAGGTGCGGTCCCATGAGGTCGGTACCACCACGCGGTAGCGGGTGGGTTCTGGAATGGGACATAGGCCGATTGAGCATAAATGCGACGCACCCACCCGCTACCGCGTGGTGGTACTGACCTCACCGGGACCGCTTGTTGTACTAAGGGCAGGGGTCAAACCGCATCAGTACGCGCTGCTGAGGTGGCAGCAAGCGGTTGCCAGACTCAATACTTAATTAATCGCCGCGCAAAGCATTTTCTGTTATAGAGTGAGGCCGTATCCGCTCGCTGTACTGACCGTGTGGGAATTCCGGTTCTCAGCGCCACAGGCGCGAAATGGAATAGCCCAGGGCAACGCCCTGGGTAAGCCTCCAAGAATTTTGGAAGTGCTGAAGGCGCGAAATAGGGAGTGGCGACCGAAGACATAGTAGTTGTGCTGCCTTCAACATCATTTCGCGCCTTCAGCGCTAAGGAGGTTCAAGCGCTCACCTGGGCCGATGGCCCAGGCTTTCACATTTCGCGCCTTTGGCGCTGAACCCATAGTTTTCACGAGGTCGCTACCGCTCGCTGTTCCCCAAGCAACGGGGCGCAATCAAATTGAATATGATTCGAATACCTAATCGGAGTTTAGCTATGCCAAACAAAATGCGAATGGGAATCTTGTTGCTCATTCTTTTGACTGCGACGGCTGCGGGGGTTAACGCCCAGCAGTCACTCGATGCGATGATCGATCGCGACCTTGCTTCGCTGGTGGCAACTTACAAATCGCTGCATGCAGCGCCTGAGTTGTCGCATCATGAAGAAAAGACTTCAGCCTTCTTTGCCAGTCAGTTGCGCTCCCTCGGGTACACCGTCACTGAGCGCATCGGCAAATACGAGCATCCTGAATGGTCCGGGTATGGTGTCGCGGCTGTGATGAAGAACGGCGCGGGCCCAACTGTGCTGGTGCGCACGGAGCTGGATGCGCTGCCGGTTGATGAGAAGACCGGTCTTCCTTACGCGAGCAAAGTGAAAACAAAGAATGACGCCGGCCAGGACGTGAGCGTGATGCACGCTTGCGGTCACGACATTCACATAACAAACATGCTTGGCACCGCAAAGATGCTTTCCGAGTTAAAAGACCAATGGCACGGCACCTTAATCATTCTGGGGCAACCGGCAGAGGAAACCATCGATGGGGCCCGGGCCGTTTTGCGAGACGGTTTGTACGACAAGGTTCCTAAACCTGATTACACCATCGCGCTGCATGACAGCTCGGAGCTGGCGGCGGGAACGGTGGGCTACACGCCAGGTTACGCACTCGCCAGTTCAACGTCGGTGGACATAAAGATCCGCGGCGTCGGTGGGCATGGCGCCAAGCCGGATACGACAAAAGATCCTATTGTGGTTGCGGCGGAGGTCGTCATGGCTTTGCAAACAATTGTCAGTCGCGAAAACTCGCCGCTCGATCCGGTCGTAGTCACCATTGGCTCAATTCACGGCGGCAGCAAGCACAACATCATTCCCGACGAAGTTAAACTGCAATTGACGGTTCGCACCTACAAAGACGAAGTGCGAAAGACGGTGCTCGCGGCCATTGAACGCATAACCAGGGGCATTGCGCTCGCCGCCGGCATCCCAAATGATCTCGCGCCCATCGTGAAGGTCAGTGACAGTGAAGTAACGGCCGCCACCTACAACGAACCGCAGTTAACTGAGCGCCTGGCGTCCGTTTTCGTAAGAGTGCTGGGACAGGAGAACGTCATCAAGGTGCCGCCCGCCATGGTAAGCGAAGACTTTGGCTATCTCAGTCTTGACCAGAAGATCCCGGCAACAATGTTCTGGTTGGGAGCGGTTGCACCTGCGAAAGTCCGGCAAAGCAAGGAAACCGGAACGCCCTTGCCGTCGCTTCATTCCGCATTGTTTGTGCCCGAGCCTGAAGCCACTCTTCGCACCGGCATAAAAGCGATGACCTCCGCGGTGTTGGAATTGATGAAGAAGTAAGGTTTGGTTTGCGGCTTTGCCGCCGCACAGTGCGGAAAGGCTTCGCCTTTCCGGCACGAGGTATTTTTATCTGAGGCTACGCTTCATGAACTGAGGCGGAGCCTCCAGTTAGTTTTAGAGACTCAACGGTAAGGCAGAGCCTTACCACACTGTGCGGCGGCTAAG
>DASXRU010000147.1:0-16930 GCA_036506395.1 Pyrinomonadaceae bacterium
ACCTCTGGACCGAGGCGCCAGGTACGTACGCTAACATGCGTAAATAGTAGATGTCATCGGCCTTATGCTTCACGATTGCTCCGATTTCAGATAGCAGAAACTTAGCAGTAAAGAGACTTCCGAGAGCGGACATCGTGGTTAAAAAGTCCCTCCGGAGACCCGGCTTTGGAGTGCGGCGACAAGTCGCCGCATTCCAAAAAGGACGACTCTCTCGAATGGGTTTTTCAGCAAGCCTTTTATGTTCGCGCGCGAGAAAGAAGGTACAGACCCAGCATGCCAAAGATTGAAACCGGGGACCATGCCGCCACCGCAGGCGGTAGAAATCCGTTAGCTCCCAACTGTTGAAATCCCGAAACCATTCCCAGGAACACCAGACTGATGCCGATGGCCGAGGCCAGAGCTGCGAACGCGCCCCGGCGACCGAAACTAACAGCCAGCGGAATTCCTACCAGCGCCATCACCAGCGCGCCATAGGGCTCCGCGCGCTTGCGCGCCAATGCCACAACGAGGTTGGCTGAGGGTACACCCTGTTGTTTGATCTGTGACACGTAGGTCCTGAGCTGGTCGTAGTTCAAATATGAAGACTTCATCAGCGAAGGTTTAAAGAGATCGGGCGAAATTGATTCGGCAAGATCGACCTGCTCGTGATGCGAAACTTTGGCGGAGATCGCATCGACCTCGTCCACTGCCTGAATATGTAGTTTTCCCTCCGGCCCCCAGGTTCCTATTTTTCCCAGCAGGATTCGCTGCACATGCACGTCCTCCTGGTCGAACTGGTAAATCTGCGGATTAACCAACGCGGCTGTTTCTTCGTCGTACTCGTAGGCATATATCGTATGCCCGTTAGCGGTGGCCAGCCATTGCCGGCCCAGCGGCTCTTCTGTCTTTGCAGCTCCAGCCCGTAGCTCCGCGCGCAGTGCATCCTGTCTTTGGTTAGCCCGGGGCATGATCCGTTCCTGCACGAACCACACGCCGGCGCCGACCGCCGCCGCGTAAAGAAGTCCGGGAAGAGCCAGCCGGTAAATGCTCTGGCCCGCGGCCCACCAGGCGACCGCTTCGCTGCGCTTCACCATCAGAGCGTACGTTGCTAACGACGCGATCAGCATACATCCCGGCGCCAGTGAAATACTAATCAGCGGCAAGAGCGAGATCAGATAGCGAATAACCAGACCCGTGCTTATCTCCTTGTGCGCGGTTACGCGCCAGACGTCGAACAGGGTGAAGATGTAAACCAGCGCCAGCAGGGCAATGAATGCCGTAACGTAGCTGGCCAGCAGTCCGCGCAAAAGATTCGTGTCCAGCAGGCGTAGAAAACCGCCGCGCAAGCTGCGGCCCATGCGGCTGGAAACAGACGCTCTTTCGGGATCTCCCGTCCTTGTCTGCTGCCGTTTTCTTAGCCAGTTAAGGCTGGGCCTTTCACTGGTAACGATCAGCACCACCCCAAGAACGAATATCAGGAAGGTTGCGAGCCACATACCGATGATGGGACGAACATGACCGGCGCGAACCAGTTGTTCGCCCGCCAGCGACAGCAGGTAATAGAAGGTCATCGCCATCACTGAAAGCAGCACACCGAATCCGCGTCCTCCTCGCTTCACGCGCAAGCCCAGCCCGGCCCCCAGCAGGACCAGCAGTACGGGCGCCGTCGCCAGGACAAGTCTGCGGTGCAAAACGATAGAAGCTTTGGTGCTCTCCAACCCTTTTGCTTCGCGTGCTCGCTGCACCAGCTCGGACCAGCTCAGCTCATCCGGGTCGAGCGCAGTGCCCTGCATGATATTGAACAGATTGTTACGCCTGGCCGTTAGCATGCTGAGCTCGCGGCGCAATTGGCCGGAGTGATTGAGGGAAATTTGCGCGGCCCGGTCGCTGGTTTGGGCCGGCATGTCCACCGCGACGGTATCGCTCAGCACAATCTCAGAATGCTGGGAAGACAAATCGATGCGGCCGGTGCGGGCGGTCAGGATGTTTACCCGGCCATTGCGATCCTGAGAATAAATAAATATGCGGCCCCATTGCCCCTGCACTTTGTCTTCGTCACGCACATAAATCGTGCTGCCCGGTATTTCAGTATTGAAGACTCGCGCCTCGACCGGCGAGTTCAATTTATACAGAGCGGCACTAAAGGCGGCTTGTTTAAGCGCGCGCACCGAGCGCGGTGTCAGAGTTGTCGCAACGTAGGCCATTACCGCAGCGAGGCCCAAGCCCATCAAAACAACGGATCGCAGCACGTTCCAGGTGCCGATGCCGGCCGCGCGCAGCGCCACCAATTCAGAGTCCGAGCCCATGCGGCTGAAGCCGATCACGGCGCCTGCCAGGGCGGCCATCGGCACGGTGAAAAGAAGAAGTGACGGCAGCAGGTGCAGCTCGATTTCCAACACCGAGAGCAGCGGAAGCTGAGCGTCCAGGAACGGATCGGCCAAACGGTTGGCCTGCTGCGCGAAGAGGATTGCGGTCAGCAGCACCAGCGACAGCAACGCATAAGGCACGACAGCCCGCATGACGTACAGATCCACCAATTTGCTGCTTCGTCTTTGCAAGAGTTGTCTGCCTTCCGAAAGAGTTAGCTGTATTCTACGACGAAGTCTAAGATACCCGGAAAGAGCCTCAGATTTTCGGAAGCGTTCGCCCTTAGGTGCGGTACTGAATGACTAGAGTTTGTAAGAAATTTCCCGCGACGCAGGTTGTTTTTCTTTGGCTTGTTCCCTTTGCTACAGGATGTTTTCTTCCTGGTTGCTCAGTTTTGGATAGAGCAACCGCTGAGCGTCAAGCTAGACAAAAGCAGGAGGCAATCGAAAAAGAATTCCATCTTATTCAACCCCCGTCTGGTGCCCTTCCTACCTCGGCTAACGTTCGGTTCGTTCACAAGAATGACCGCCGAGTTGTAGGCCTTTCATATAAAACCGACCTTAGCTATCCCGCAATACGGCGCCACTACGACGCGGAACTCGCCAGACACGGTTGGAAGTTTCAAAGAGGGATCAATGTAATTTATCGAGGAGAGGATTCTGGCGGAAAAGAAGCGTTTTATTCAAAAGGAGAATACACAGCAATTCTGCAATTTGCCGGAGAAAGAGAGTTGAACGAAATGGGCTGGAACTATGTCTTGGACTTAAGCTGGGGCTTGCATAGCTGGAAATAATACCGTCTCCTCCCAGAATCAAATCACATCGGCAAAGTTCTTCCGGGTCTTTGCGAACCACCAGTAACCAAACGCAAAACTGATAATCGCAAAGACAGTGAAGTAGGCGAGGCCCGGCCAGTCTGGCGGGAGGCCGTCGATCAGAACCCGGCGGTAACAGCGGACCAGCGGCGTGAAGGGATTCCACTGGATGACGGACAGATAGCGTGCTGGCACGATCGATTCCGGATAGATGATTGGCGTCAGGTACATCCAGGCCAGCAGCACCAGGGAGATCCCCTGCACGATGTCGCGCAGAAAAACTCCCAGCGAAGCCAGCAGCCAGGCCGCACCCAGCGTCGCTATCAATTGCGGCACGAGCAGCACCGGTAACCAGATCACGCTGGCGTGTAGCTGGTGGCGAATTATCAAGAGGGCAAGCAACAGCGCTACCGTGCCGAACATTTGATTTGCCAGCGCCGCCAATGTCTGTGCTACCGGCAAGGTCTCCAGTGGAAAGACTACGCGCTTGACCAGGTTGGCGTGCGACACAATGGTAGTGGACGAAAGCTGGAGTGACTCCTGAAACGCCGTCCAGGGCAGCAAGCCGCAAAAGAGATAGAGCGCATAGTCCCAGGGTGAGGTGCTCTGGCCAAATCGAGCCTTGAAGACTCCAGCAAAAAGAAACGTGAAGATGGCAATCATCACGATGGGCGTTACCAGGGCCCAGAAGATTCCCAGCACCGAGCCTTTGTAGCGCGCCGCGAGCTCCCGGCGCGCGAGCGACAGGATTAGATTAAGCCTGCTGGGCATTTCCCACAGAGGCTGCCACACGGCGCGACGCGCTGCTTGAGCGGAAATCATGAAGGGTAGTTTATAGAGACTGGGGGCTGGAGGCTAGAGGCTGGGGAAGACGAAAGCTGGCCACAGATGAACGCGGATGAACGCGGATAGGAAACAAGTCATGAAAGAACTCACGAGGTGGTTGACGCGTTCGTGTTATTTCGTGGATCGTCTCTTTACCTGGGCCAGCATACGATCCACGAAAGTTAGCCACAGATGAACACGGATTTACGCGGATAGGAAACAAGTCATGAAAGAACTCACGAGGTGGTTTGACGCGTTCGTGTTATTTCGTGGATCGTCTCTTTACCTGAGTCGGCACACGATCCACGAAATCACATGAAATCCACGAAATCACACGAAGCTGATAGCTGGAGGGTGGAGTCTCCTGTTCCCGTCTTCCCGTCTTCCCGTGTTCCGGTGTTCCGGTGTTTCCTATCTGCGCTCATCCGTGTTCATCTGTGGCTGGCTTTCGTATTCGCGTCGCAAACTAACAGTTTGCGTTACGTTGGGCCAATGCGGCCGAAGCCGCGCCAGCTATTCTGGTTGTGCCAACTGATTTGCACGTCGCGGGCGCCGATGTCTTTCCACCACTCCTCGAATTCTGCGCGATTGAGGTAAAAGGCTGTCGGCGCGACCAGGTGATCGAAAACAATTGCATGTTGCTCGCGCCAATTGAAGCCGGCAATCGCTTTCAAATACTCGTTGTAGAAGAGATGCCGCGCGACCTGAGCGCCCCCTGTGGTTTTGTTCAATGGACCGTACAGTAACTTCGTAGCGGCGTAAACAAGCGCCGCCGGCAGTCTTGAAAGGTGCAACAGCGCGCGCCGATTCATGCGCGAAGTCAAACCCTCGCGCACAGGATTTACGAAGCGCGTAATCCATTCGTTGTTCTCTGCGCCATAAACCCAGGCCGAAATGTAGCCGCCCGGGCGCACCTTCGAAGCGACTGAGACAAAGCCGGCCCTTGGATCAGGCAGGTGATGCAGCACTCCGACTGAAAAGGCATAGTCGAAGACTCGCGCCAGAGGCAGGCGGTAAATATCCGCTTGCACAATGTGCACGTTGGGCAGGTGACGCGTGGCCGCAAAAGCGGTTTCCACGGCATCACTGAGATCGATGCCAATCACATCGCGGGCGCCCCAGCGCGCGGCCAGTTGAGTATGCCGGCCTTTGCCACATCCGCCTTCGAGCACGAGTTTCCCCTCGAAGAAGTCGGGCTGGACCGGGCCAATCCAGCCGAGGAATTGTTCGGTATAACGCTCGTCATGATGGCTGAAGTGTTGCCAGGACCAACCGAAGTTGGCTGCCGTGGCGGCCTTGTCACTCTCGATCTGCAACAGGTTGGCGAAGCGCGGAACCCCGCGCACGATGGGAAAGCGCGCGCTGCATGAATCGCAGGAAAGCTCGCCCTCAAGAATCTCCTGGCCGTCGTCCGATGTCGCGTTGGAGATTGATATCGCTCCGTGGCACGAAGGACACCTCAAATAACGTAATAGGGCCTGCTTCATATTCGTTTAAGGCAATTGAAAAGAAGATTTTTCATTTCTCATTTGCCATTAGGGGATTCAACTGACAACTGCAACGTGGATGCGCGAATGGCCGATGGACTCTTGTCTCATTCACACCTGGCTTCAGCCAGGTGGTTACCCCGCGAGGTTAACTGTAAACCGTTTAAACGGTTTACCTGTTCTTTGCACATCCCGTAACACCTGGCTTAAGCCAGGTGTGAATGAGAAGCCTGAGTTTCAATGCCCGGAGATCAGCCACAGCGTCACAAGCAACCAGCCGGCAATAGAGAACAGGATGTGCGGATCGCGAAATATCTCGGTTGCCGGTTCCGTGCCGGCTTGCTGGTTGTGAAGGGAGTAGATATAACGAAAAACTCCGTAGACTACGAATGGGGCCGTGTAAATCAGCGACTCCGTGTGATGCGTTTGCACTGTGACCGGACTCATGGTGTACAGGCTGTACGTCATGATGACGCAGGTGGCCGTGACTACGATCATCTTATCGAGGAACACGGGCTGGTAATGAACCAGCACCCGCCGGTGACTCGATGTTTCTCCGGACAGCGCGTACAACTCAGCCCGCCGTTTGGCAAAACCCAGGAACAGGGCCACCATGAAACCACATATCAATAGCCACTGTGATGGTGCGATACCAATGCCGAGAGTGCCCGCCAGAATGCGCAGCATGAAACCAGCGGCGATGAGGAAAACGTCCAGGATCACGATCTGCTTCAATCCCAGCGAATATGAGAAATTGATGGTCACATAAGTCAAGAGAATCAACAGCACGGCGCGCGACACCAGAAAGCCGAGGCCGGCGCCGGCGATCAAGAGGACCGACAGCAAACCCGCCGCTACAATTGTCGATACCCGGCCGGCAGCCAGTGGCCTAAGCTTTTTTGTTGGATGATTAAGATCGTCCTTTCGATCGAGGAGGTCGTTCATTACATAAACGCCGCTGGCGATAAATGAAAACGCGACTGTGGCAATCAGAGCCCGGCGCAGCATGTCCGGTTGGCGCCAGGCATTCGCGAACAGGATTCCCATCAGGACAAAACCATTCTTGACCCATTGTCTGGGCCGCATTAGATGCCAGCAGTCTTTCAGAATCTTCATTCGTTTTTCCTTTGGAGTGCGCCGGCAAAGCGCAGCGGCGACGGCGCTTTGGATTACTTCGCTAGTAAATAAAAATCCAAAGCGGTGTCGCGCTTCGCTTGCCACCGCACTCCAAAAAGCATTGATTGTATCTACGACGACTAACGTGATGAACCCGCGCTTATCCGCAGTCTGCGGGCAAGATCGGAATCGAAACGATTCTCCGGATCAATGCGCGATTTGATGCGTTGCCATTCGGCGAACCGCGGGTACATCGCGCGAAACGTTTCGGGGCGCATTCTGGCGTCCTTCGCCAGGTACACGCAACCGCCGTACTTCAAAACAATATCATCCAGCCGATTCAGAAACGGAAACAGACCTTCATCGCGGACAGGAAAGTCGAGTGTCAGGGTGTATCCCTCCATGGGAAACGAGAGCAGGCCGGATCCCGCCGGGCCGAAGCGCTTCAACACCGAAAGAAAACTCGAGCGCCGGCTGCGAGCCAACTCCTCCATTAACGCTTGCAAGCCGCGTTGGGACTCCGCCAGCGGCAGCACACACTGGTACTGAACGAAACCCTGTTTGCCGTACATGCGATTCCAGTTCTCTATGCGGTCGAGCGGGAAAAAGAAACGATCGAAAGTATCAATGAAGGCTTCCTTTCGCCATCCCTGCCAGGCGTAGAAAGTCTCATTAAACGCTGCCATGGTAAAGCGATTCAGGGCCCAGGAAGGGAAACCGAATCTAAGTTTGAACTGGCGCTTTTCCCGGTTATCCGTGATTTCCTGAAGCCGTCGCGGCAAATCTGAAAGCTTTGCATGATGGCCTCTAATCAGAATGCTGCGACCGAGATTCCGTCCGGCGACGCAATCAATCCATGCAACCGTGTAATCATCATCCCAGCTCTTGTCTTCAAGCATGCTAAGCGATGCATCAAGGTCTTTGCCTTGATGATGCTGCACGACCATGTACGGACTCTCTATTGGGGAAAGCTTAAGTGTCACCCGGGTGATGATGCCGGTGAGCCCCATTCCCCCAACAGTGGCCCAGAACAATTCAGCGCCGTCGTCAGGCGTGCAATGCACGCGCGCGCGATTGGGGCTGACAATTTCCAGGTCAGTAATGTACTGGCCAAACGTTCCCGCGCGATGATGGTTCTTCCCGTGGATGTCAGCGGCGACGCAGCCACCGAGTGATACAAACTTGGTACCAGGCACCACGGAGGGAAACCAGCCTTTGGGAACGAAGGTATCGAGTAAATCAGCGATGGTAATTCCCGCTTCGGCCTGCAGCAGCCCACTTTTCTCGTCAAAGCAAACGACGCGGTTGAGCCTTTCCGAAAGCATAACCAACCCTGTGGTCGAGATTGCTGCATCGCCGTAGCTGCGTCCCTGTCCGCGGGCGATCACGCTCTCCTCAGCAGGCGGCACGACATCGGAAATTGTTTCCGGAGCGAACAGTGACACGCGTCCGCGAGGGTAACCACCCCACCCGGAGAGTTCTGTCTTCAACTGCGATATGGGTTTGGGCCGCACTACCCTATTTATGACGTTCCGGAAACCGGAGGTCAACTCGGATGTGGTTGGAAAGTCGCTAGCTGGGTAGTAGGGCTGGTCAATCTACTGTCCGCATTCAGCATTGGTGCGGGTCGGCAGTATGCCGAAGCGAGATTGATACTCGTCCGAGGTGACAAAGGCGCAAATCATCGACCGGTAGGCGGCAGGATCGTTTGGCTGCTTGTGCTCAAGCAGCTTCAACCATGAATCAAATCCCGCCTGATCGGGATCGCGCCGCAGATATCCGAAGTATTGCATTAATACAAACGAGCGGTTGTACTCGGCGCGCGCGAAAGTTTGATCGTCTGCGAGACGTCGCAAAATCGCAGTGCGACCACTGTCGCTGCCGTCATACATCGCGATTAATGCGCTCCGTTCGGACGAAAGATCCAGACCGGTGCTTTGCTGAAGAGAAGCCAGGAGCGCATTGCTGAACTGGAGCCCGGTCATGCCCCTCGGATACTTCAGGCGAAAGTCCGGCCGCTCAACGAAGGCCTGGACGAACGCCTCTTCACCAGCTTCGAAATTTGATAATCCGACAATCCGAGCGCGATCGGCCGTAAATTCAGCAAAGAGCGGGCGCCGTCCCAGAGCGGATTTGTACAAGCGGTACACGAACGCGCCAGTGTTCTGAAATTCAGGTTCCATGAAGAGCTCTGCCGACACTTCAATCCGGCGCTGGCTGATGCAGGAGGCATCCGATCCGCATTGCGCGATTTCATTAGTCCGGAAGAAGAGCCCGCCGGCATCAGGTTTTCGACCGAGAAGATCCGCGTAATTTTGCCGCACGAAAAATTGTGCATCATCCGCCGGGTTGGTATAAGCGGAAGAATTGACTCCGGGATCAATGGTTACCGCGCCCGCGAGGTAAGCGACTTCACCCGAGTTTGCCTGCAGGCGAATGCTGTAGTCGCCGAAAGGCGCGTTCGCGGCCACAGATACATTGAAACTGATCACGGGATAGCTGGTGCCGAACTGCTGCAGGGCCAGGCTGGCAGGGTCCACTTCCACGAACGGCGAGCTTACGCGAATGCTCGTGCCGGGCACGTTATCGACGCCTGCGCCGCCAACATAGATCGTATAGGTCTGGCCGGCTTCAAGCGGCAGAGCGGTGGTGGAAAGCTCTCCGTTCAAGCCAATCACCTGCGGAACCAGCGCCGGCGGCGGAGTTGAAAACAGCAGCAGGTTGACTGGAGTTGTCGCACTGGCAGCGACCGCCACTTTCTTTGAGAGAGAATTGGAAAACTCAGTGGTACGAAAGAGCGGTTTGGTAGCTGTCAATCCCGAATAGGATCCGCCCGCCCCGTTAATATCAGAAGCGGCCACTGGTCCACTCAGGCTCTGCAGCACGACGCGATACGCCCCCGGCGACAATCCGTCGATACGATATTCACCGGTGCTCAGGGTAATGTTGCCGGCGACGACTTTGCCCGTCGCGATGTTTTCGGCGAATACGTGCGCGCCGAAGACGACCGTTGACAGTTCCCCATTAACGGCGTCGGCCATGAGCTTACCGGCGATCGAGCCTGTGATTGTGGACGATCCATAAAGGGCGCGGGCGCCGGCGCAATCGTCTTCGGCCAGCGTGCGCCCGGTCAGCGCCGGCAAACTGTACGCGCCATTCTTGCTTTGTCGCGGCTGCATGGTTGCGCCCAAAACCGCGGAGTGCTCCAGCCCCAGCAGGTGGCCAACCTCGTGCGTCAATGTAGCTTCAAGATCATAAGTGCCGGCGGCTCCGTCGCTGGAAAAAGGCTGGCTGGGGTTCAGCGCGATGTCCGCTTCCGTGATCGCGCCGGCGGAGTCAAAGAAAACTCGGGTGCGGGCCGGTGCTTCAGATGAGCCAAAGACCGAAGCATTCTCAGCCGCCACCGTAATCAGGCTGATGTCATCGCCGGCGTTCTGTGGACTAATCGCTAATGCGCTTGACGAAGTTTCGACGAAATGAATGTTGGCGACGCTGGCCCAGTGTTGCAGGGCCCGGTGCGCCGCGCCCACAACATCGCTGCCGGCCTTGATGTTCGGCTGAGGCGACTGCAATGAAGTGGAGAACGCGATTGTGATCGAAGGGCCAGGCCAGCGAATTGGCACAGTGCCGGAGCTATCCCGGTACTGCAGGGTATACGAGCGCGCCGGCACGAAGGTGCTGACAACAATAAGGACAAGGGTAAATGTTGAAACTGCGCGTCGCATTGGCTCTGGCGGAAAGTCGTAAGCGGTTGGAAAACTGTTCAGGCCGATTTGGCCTTTCGTATGTTAGCACGGGCTGCGGTGTAGGTAGTATGATTCATCAGATCAGTTCAAATCGCGAAACAAAAATGAGTATTTCAATGCCAGCGGAGCAGTTATCAAGTCACCGGTCCGAGCTTTACCGGGAGCTGGAGGCCCAGGCCCAGGCGCTGCTTCAGGGCGAAGCGGACCTGATGGCAAACGCAGCTAACCTGGCGGCGCTGCTCTATCATTCATTGTCGGATTTGAACTGGGCCGGATTCTATTTCCTGAAGGGCGAGCAATTAGTGCTGGGACCTTTTCAGGGAAAACCGGCCTGTGTCCGCATTGAAATGGGAAAAGGAGTTTGCGGCACGGCGGCAGTCAGGCGGGAAACGGTCAACGTTCCTAACGTGCACGAATTCCCGGGCCACATTGCCTGTGACAGTGCTTCGAATTCCGAGATGGTCATACCCTTAATCAGGGAAGGCCGTGTGATCGGAGTGCTGGATCTCGATAGTCCAAAGTTTTCGCGATTCGACGATGGTGACGCGGCGGGTCTGGAGAGACTGGCGAGGGTGTTTGTTGATTCATGTGATTTCTCTGCCGCAGTTTGAGATATCACGACGAACTTTAAATCTCCTGAGATATGAAAAAAGGAAGCACAACTATCGTAGCCATCAGCGGCTTCTCTTCCAATACCGGCAAGACGACGTTGATGTGCGAACTCTTGCGAGCGCTGCCGGGTTGGGAGGCAATCAAGTTGACGCGCGGCCACTACCGCTCTTGTGGCAAAGATCCCGACACTTGTTGCGTTAGCAATCTACTGACTGATGAGCCTTTGGTTCGATCGGGTCGCGAGGAGAACTACGCAGCCGGCAAGGATACCGGCCGCTTCTGGGACGCCGGAGCATCAAACGTGCACTGGGTCATTGCCACCGACGAACAGGTTGAAAAGGGAATCGAAGAGGCGCTGGACCGCGTGCAGACGCCCGGCGTCCTGATCGAAGGAAACAGCTTCCTGAATTTCGTTGACGCTGATTTTGTCCTTGTCTGCGCTCGCGCCGAGGGAGGAACGATTAAGTCGACCGCCAGACATGCGCTGGAGAAAGCTGATGGTTTGTATGTTTCAACGGTCGCGGACGACGGACCAACAGCGCGCGCCAGGTTTGCGTCGTGGCGTGCAGGCTTGGCAATTGATCTGGAAACAGATGCCCTGCCAATTTACACGCGCGACGACTTGCCGGAGTTGCTGGCACGTTTGAAGCAGATCGAATCGCGCGTTTGCGGCTTCGCCGCCTGATGTGCGGTGGCGGCTTTGCCCCGCCGTGAACGATCCTGGATTACCTGGGGACTACGCCCCCGGCTGGGCATAGCCCATTAATGAACAAGCCGCTGCCACGGAAGGTCGGAGACCTTTCGCACATCAGGCGGCAAAGCCGCGAACGCTGCCTAACTGGAATGATCACTATTCGCAAATCTGAAGAGCGCGGCCACTTTGATTTTGGCTGGCTCGACACCTATCACACGTTTTCATTCGATCGGTATTACGATCCGGCGCATATGGTATTTCGCAGCTTGCGAGTCATCAACGAGGACCGAGTGCAACCAGGTCACGGCTTCCCCACGCATTCCCACCGCGACATGGAAATCATCACTTATATCCTGGAAGGCGCGCTGGAACACAAAGACAGTATGGGTAACGGTTCGGTGATACGTCCCGGCGACGTGCAAAGAATGACGGCAGGCACCGGTGTCGCGCACAGCGAAAAAAATTCTTCCCACGATGAGGCGGTTCATCTCTTGCAGATCTGGATCCTGCCGTCGCGGCAGGGACTGCCGCCCGGTTACGAACAGATCAGCTATCGCCCGGAAGCCCTGAAAGCCAGGCTGCGATTGATTGCGTCGCCGGACGGCGGCGACGGCTCAGTCACCATTCACCAGGATGCCCGCGTATACGCAACCATCCTCGAACCAGATATGAGTGTAACGCACCAGCTGCGACCGGATCGCTACGCCTGGGTGCAAGTTGCGCGCGGCGCATTGAAGCTTAACAACACGAATCTCAAGCAGGGTGATGGGGCAGCAGCCAGCAACGAGAGCACGCTAACCATGGTTGCTACTGAACCAGCCGAAGTGCTGCTATTCGATCTGGCGTGACCCTGTAGGTAAGTTGAGTGGGCGTTTAGAGTACCGACTTCAGTCGGGTTTTCTCAAGATATCAAAAGCCCGACTGAAGTCGGTACTCTAAACACCGCGTCACCCGAATAGTTTTGATGGGGTCGCTGGGGCGGGCCCCTTCCTGACTGCGGGTATTCATAGTTGAGACTTTGATTACCGAAAGGAGAAGCGAAATGGAAGCCACCAGAGTCACAATTGATGAGGTAAGAGAGCGCATGGATCGAGGCGAGCAGTTTGCTTTCGTCGACACACGAAACGCAAAAGCATGGGCCGAATCTGACCAGAAAATAGCGGGCGCGATTCGCGTCCCTTCCGATAAGTTGCTGGAGCATCTTTCAGAAATTCCTCACGATCGCACGGTGATTACCTACTGCACTTGAAACCACGAGATGTCCAGCGCCCGTGTGGCGCAGAGATTATTAGAGCAGGGTTGGAAGAACGTTCATCCGCTTTACGGCGGATTCGAGGCGTGGGAAGGAGCAGGCCTTCCGCTTGAGTCAAAGTAAAACGAAAGCCGATGTCGAGCGCGAAACTTTGCGCGTGTGGCAAAGCTCAGCGCCTTTCTGGGAAAAACATCGCGCGACAGTCACGGCCATGTTCGTGCCGCTGACGGACGCACTGGTTGAAGATGCGAAGATTCGTAGTGGTCAATCGGTGCTCGACGTTGGCGGCGGCGCCGGCGAACCTTCGCTTACGATCGCAAAGGTCGTTGGCTCCGCAGGCCGCGTCACCTGCACAGATCCAGTGGCGGAAATGATCGCGTCCGCCCGGCGCGAAGGGCAACGTCAGGGAATAACAAACGTTCGTTTCGAGCAATGCGCATCAGACTCTTTGCCGTTTGAGAATGACACGTTCGATGCTGCTGTTAGCCGGCTTAGCGCTATGTTTTTTTCCGATCCGCTCGGCGGATTAAGCGAAATGCTTCGCGTAGTGAAATCTGGAGGTTACGTGGCTTTCGTGGTTTGGGCGGCCCCTGATCTGAATCCATTCTTTCAAGTGATCACAGATACTGTCTCGCGTTATATTGATTCGCCGCCGGCCGATCCAGACGCGCCGGGCGCCTTTCGCTTCGCTGAGCCAGGGAAATTGGCGGCTCTTCTCGAAGACGCTGGTGCCGTGACCGTGAAGGAGCGAGTGCTTAGCTTCCGCATTGACGCCCCGTTGAAGTTGTCGGAATTCTGGCCCGTGCGGGTTGAGCTCTCTGACACCTTGCGCGAGAAGATTGCGCAGCTTCCCCCGGACCAGTTGACGAGGATTCAGCGTGATGTTCAAGACGCCGCGCAAGGATTTTTCCAGAACGATCGCATGAACTTTCCCGGAACCGCACTGGTTATAACGGGAAGGAAATCAGAATACGGGTCCATGATCTCAACGGCCTCGAGATAGAGCCTGACGGATCAAGTGGTGGGCTGAGGAAACATCTGATGAAAAAAACAATGAGCCGGCGGAAGACGTTGCCGATCGGTAAGGTGGTCTGGCTCGGCTTAGCAATTGTTCTGCTTGCCGGTAGTCCAACCGGTACTTTTGCGCAGGCGCCTTCCGCCAGCCCTCCGGACAAGCGCGGTCTCGGCCTCGAGACTGCGGTCGCCCCAAACAATTCCCAGGCCGATCAGAAATCGAGAGAAGCCAAACCGGAACTCGTTCTCCAGACCGGCTACAACAATTTCTTCGGGGCAACGCGAATTGTCTTCAGCCCCGACGGGCGGCTGATCGCAACGGCGACGTTTCGCAGCAGCACTATTAAACTGTGGGAAACCGCCACCGGCCGCGAGCTACGCGACCTGTCGAGCGGTACGCAAAGCGCGATGAGCATGTCTCCATTTGTCGCCTTCAGCCGGGATGGCCGTCTGATAGCGGCGGCGGCCGGAAGTAACTCGGCCAAGATCTGGGACGTAACCTCCGGGCGAGAACTGCAAACACTGTCCGGACCGGAGGGCTCAATGTCCGCTTCGTTGGGCGGCATGTACTTCATCGGCTTTACCAGCAACGGTCGAGTAGTAACGATTAGCGATGCAATCAGAGTTTGGGACGTAGCCACCGGACGCGAGCTGCAAACGGTCGCTTCAACTTCTCTGAACATAGCCGCTTTCTCAGGAGGCGGGGGTGGCGCGGCGCTCAGCCCTGATGGTAACCAGCTGGCCACCATTATCACTGATGGTGAAAGACCACAGATCAAGTTTTGGGATCTCGGATCCGGAAGCGAAGCCCGCTCTGTCGATCTTCCGGACAAAGAAATTAACAGCCCCGAATTGTCATTTGCCGCGGACGGGCGCTTGCTTGTCTCCGGGATTGTCGACAAGCGTCTGAAACTATGGGACGTGGCCTCTAAGGGAAATGGGATGGAGCGCGAATTGGCCCCGACCACAAAAGATTACAGCCTGGTTAAATTCAGCCGCGATGGCCGCCTGCTTGCGCTCTCGGAAGGTTACTCAATCAGACTCTGGGAAACAGCGACGGGGCGCGAGTTGCCGCCGTTGAAACTTCCCAACAGCGGAATCTTTGCCGGGGGTAATGCCTTTGTCAGCTTCAGCGACGATGGGAAGCGAGTTGCCACCGGAGGCTTTGATACGCCGACGATCCTCTGGGAAACAGAAACCGGCAAACAGATCCTCAGCATGAACGGCCGTACCAACATGGCCTATAAAGTTGCGTTCAGCGCCGACGGCACTCGCCTTTCTTCAGGGGGTCGCACGCGCTGGGATCTCCGCACAGGTCGCGGCGTACGGATTACTTCGGCGCCCGCGGACAACAGCAGGTTCGGTGTGCCAAGTCCGGATGGCCGCCTGCTGGCGACCTTTTCACCCAACAGCAATATCGTTTCAATTCTGGAAACGCCTGCTGGCCGCCAGGTGCAAACCTTGACCCCGGCGGGCGGTGGGGGAGGAGTTCAGCGCGCTGTTTTCAGCCCTGATGGGACTATGTTAGCGACGAGTTACGGAGCCACTACTGAGCAACTGCAAAACCCTTTGAGCGCCAATCAAGCTTCGAGCAACATGAACCAGATCAAGATCTGGGATGTGAAGTCGGGACGGGAGCTGCGCTCATTACCGGTTGCTAATGGCGCGGCCGAAGTGGGGTTCAGCGCGGATGGCCGCTTGCTGGCCACCCTGGGAGCACTTGGTAAGATTTCGCTTTGGGATACTGCGTCCGGCAACAAGTTGCGCGATCTAACTTCTTCGCCGATGGAAAGACTAAGCGCAATGGGAAGTATGGGTAACCCCGGCGCCATGCCGGACCCTGGTTCACTCGGCAATATGGGAGCGCAGATGGGAAAGGCCGGTAAGCAGGGCACGATGCCCCAGTTTCCGAATATGGCCGACATGACTGCGGTGGTGACGAACATGATGGGCGCAATGTCTGCGGGCACGATGGGCCGCACGGTCACTTCCGTCGCGTTCAGTCCTGACGGCCGCACGCTGGCAACCGGCGGTGTTGAGTCAAAGTCGAATCTCGATCTGGCAGCGCTGAGCGGTGCGCCACAAAAGGGCCAAAAGAAAAATTCCGCGAAGCCAACTGATCCTGAGGAGATGATGAAGAACATTAAGTTCGAAGCCATCGGCCAGGTCGTGCTTTGGGATGTAGCCACGGGCCGCGAGATCGGGGCCCTCAAGGGTCACGGCAAAGGTGTTACGCAGGTGGCCTTCAGTCGTGACGGCCGCCTGCTGGCTTCGAGCAGTACCGATAACACGATCAGGATTTGGGACGTGGCAACGCAGCGCGAGCTCCGCACACTTACCGGCCATTCATCCAACATCGATTCGCTCGACTTCAGTCCAGACTCGAGCCTGCTGGCGTCGGCGGGCGATGATGGCGGGACCTTTCTGTGGGACGCAAACACCGGCGAGCACTTGTTGACACTGATTTCCCTCGACGATGGCGGCGAATGGATGGTAGTGACGCCCCAGGGTCTGTTCGACGGTACACCGGTTTCCTGGAATCAGATCCTCTGGCGCTATAACCAGGACACCTTCAACGTCGCGCCGATCGAGTGGTTCTTCAATGAGTTTTATTATCCGGGCCTGCTCGGCGACATCCTGGCAGGCAAGCGTCCGCGCGTGGCCCAGGACGTTTCAAAGAAAGATCGACGTCAGCCGATCGTCAAATTATCACTGACGGGAGAAGGAGCCGGCGGCGCCGGGGCCGCATCCGACATCTCCTCACGCACTGTGCGGGTAAGAATCGATGTCACCGATGCACCTGCGGACAAAGATAATCCGCAAGGCAGCGGGGCCCGTGACGTGCGCTTGTTCCGCAACGGTTCGCTGGTCAGGGTCTGGCATGGCGATGTGCTGAATGGTAAACCGGCGGTCACTCTCGAGGACGAGATTACAGTCGCCGCCGGAGCGAACCGGCTGACTGCCTACGCCTTCAACAAAGATAACGTCAAAAGCAAAGACGCTCAGTTGCCCTTAACCGGCGCT
>DASXRU010000148.1:0-37437 GCA_036506395.1 Pyrinomonadaceae bacterium
GATTTGATATCGCTGAGAACGATCAGTGAATCCTGTGACGGAATACTCTTTTCGCGACTGAGAACTATGTTCTGTCGATCCTTCAGCGGCCCTTTCAAAGTCAGCCAGGTATGCCGGCCCATCACCACGGTATTTCCCATCGTTGTTTCTTTGAAAAACTTCATGTCGGCAGAGTAATGCCACGGCAGGCGGCCGCCTTTGCCGATAGCGCCGTTTTGATCTACTGCGACGATGCCGATGATTGCCATAGTGGGACAGACATTACTGTCTGTCATTTGATATAACGCAAAACTGTTAGTTTGCTGGCGTTGCCCTGGAATCTCGCTAGTTGACTTGGACGGCTAAGTTCGCGATGCGACCATCAAAGCCTGGCGGACTGCCGGTGGAAGCTCAATGGGGTGAAAGCGGTCTGCGGCGAAAGCATAATCCTCACCGCTTTCGTCAATGACTCGGATGAGTTCGTAGGCTTCAGCTTCTTCATCCGGTATTACGCGGTAGATCTTGCCAACTTCTAGCGAGGCTTTGTAACCATCATTATTGAGACAGACCGCAAAGTGCATCGCCTGGTTCTTTGGCTTTCTCATATCTGAATTCTAATCGAGAAACGGCAGCTTCAACTTAAATTCCCGCTTGCCAATTCCGTGCGCTTCATACCAGTGTACTTCGGCCAACCGTATCCTACCATTTGGCAGACGCACGTTGGCAAGTCCTTTTAACTTACGCCACCTGCCGCCACCGTATTGTTTTCGCAGGCGGGCCCGATTGCGGACGCCGGTCCCAATGGCAATTGCTTCGACGCGGGTGATTTCGCCGATGATTTCAAAGTCCATACGTCAAGAGGGTGGAAGCTTGGCAGGGAGGTTAAACCGCAACCGGCGCCGCGATCTTCGCGTGGGAGTGATAGCTAATCAGATTCAAGTTCTCGTAACGCATCTCCAGCAGGCCTTCCAACCCTCGCAGACTTCTTTCTTGATCGAGTATTTCGAGCGCCGGCAGGGGCAATACTTCGCGCGCCAGCAACTGTTCCACCTGCTGGATGTGATTCTGGTAAATGTGGCAGTCGCCAAAGGTGTGAATGAATTCACCCACTTGAAGCCCGGTGACGTGCGCGATCAAGTGCGTCAAGAGCGCGTACGAGCTGATATTAAAGGGCACGCCCAGGAACGCGTCGGCCGAACGCTGGTAAAGCTGGCAATGCAATCTTTCCTCTTCGACCTTGAATTGAAACAACGTGTGACACGGCGGTAGATCAACCTCTTCACTGACCAGCGGGTCCCAACCCGTCACAATAAGTCTTCGAGAGTTTGGATTCGTTTCAATCTCGCTGAGCAAGCGCGCAATCTGATCGACTCCATTCCTTTGCGGATAGTTTCCGCCGAATGATCGCCACAGGTAGCCGTACACCGGCCCGAGATCGCCTGCGGCGCGATCAAACCGGCTGGTATGTTGTTCATCGGCCCATTCGGCCCAGATGTCGACGCCCTTCGCGCGCAAGTTTGCTTCATTAGTGTCGCCGGAGAGAAACCAGAACAGCTCTTCTGCCACCCAGCGGAAGGGAACTTTTTTAGTAGTGACAATGGGAAAGCCTTCACGCAGGTTGAAGCGCATCTGATGGCCAAAGCGGGAAATCGTGCCGACACCAGTGCGGTCGTTATGCTTCCGGCCGTGGGCCAGAATCTCTCGCAGAAGCTCGTGGTACTGTTTCATGTGCCGTGTAGTTGGAGGATTATAGCGAAAACGGCAGCGTTACGTCGCGCATACTTGACGGTACTGGTTCAGTTTGTCTATCGTGCCCCTCCCCACAAGTGGGGAGGGGTTGGGGTGGGGTACTGCGGCTTCGACCACCTCTCCCCTAACCCCTCTCCGCTTGCGGAGAGGGGAAAAGAGCCTTCGGGCTAGAACTTCTTTTACTGCAAACTGAACCAGTACCACCTTGACTAGACCTTGACTAGCAATTAGCAAGTGTTTTAATGGTGGACAAGACTGCGATAGTTTGTGATTGGAGATGTTATGACTTTTCTTAAAGAGCGAAAGGTAACACTGCCCGAACTGGCGTTGATAGCAGGGACTCGAGTTGCGCTGGGCGCCGGCCTCGGATTACTGTTGACGCAGAAGTTCGATTCAAAAGAGCGAAAAGCCGTCGGCTGGGCCCTTTTCCTTGTCGGGGCCCTAACCACAATTCCGCTGGCGCTCGAAGTTCTGGGCAAGGGTGACTAAACTAATCGAGTAATGAACAGACTGCGCCAGATTAACCTAAGTGCCGCGGCAATTGTTTTGATCTGCTTCTTTTTGCCGTGGGTGCAAGTGAGTTGCGGTGGCGAAAAGGATTCGCTCAGCGGTTTCGATCTCGCTCGGCAGAATGAAAAACTGTTGTGGCTGGTCCCGGTGCTTATGATTGCGATTCTCGCATTAGGGCTGAGGCGTTTCCGGGAAGCGAAGGGGCAACTCTTCCCGCTGGTGAGCCTGGTAAGCGGGTTACTCAGCGCCTATTTGATCAATCACGAGCATGTGAAAGCGGATCGTTGGTCAGGCCTGATCGCCGCGCAGGTGACCGGATGGTTCTGGTTAGCGCTGCTGTCTTCAATCGGAATAGTCGCGTCGGCGCTCATGCTGCTCTTCAAACGAACACGCGCGCCCTAGGTCTTAATTTGGAGTGCGGTGGCAATCCCGATGTGTCGGGAGACAGCGCTTTGGATTCTTCTCAGATCTGAGATCTGAAATGGAAATCAATCCAAAGCGCCGTCGCCGCTTCGCTCTGCCGGCGCACTCCAAATGGACTTGGCTTCACCTCTTCTTGCTTGAGCTTTTCTTCTTAGTGCCCTCTCGAACCAGGAGGCTAGATCTTACTGGGAGCGCGGGCGCCCTCGCCCGCAACCGCCGCGTGTGCGAGCTTTCCTCCAAGCATTCAAGTTCTTCTTCGCGCTCCGCGCTCAATGCGGACGAGGGCATCCCAGTAAAGGGTTGTATTTTTTGCGCTGATGTAATATTAAGGCTTCGATTTCGAACTCAGCGTCCGGCTCTTTGAGCGCGTGTCCTCGCAACACATCGTCTTGATCTCACAACCTTGCCGCAGACGGCCCACCCCAGGAGGCTCCCATGGGACTCTTCAACTCCGCCATTCTCGATGTAGTAATCGGTTTGATCTTCGTCTATTTGCTGCTGGCGATGCTTTGCACCGCGACCAACGAATGGATTGCGACTTTGTCGAAATCGCGCGCAAAGATGTTGAAGAAGGGAATTGCGGAACTGCTTGGTAACCAGCCCATGGGCGACGACAAGGGCGGGTCCGACGCTTTCGTGGCGGAGTTTTACCGGCATCCGCTGATGACCAGCATGATGAAGGATGGTAACCATCCGGCCTACATCTCCGCGCGCACATTCTCCATGATAGTTACCGACTTAATGAGCGCGAAGCAGACGGGCACACTGGCCTTCGCCGATTTTGAGCAAGGCGTCCGGTCATTACCGGAGGGTGATGTCAAGAGTGCGCTTCTGGCTTTATTGCAGCACTCGCAGCAGGATGTGGCAGCCGCCCAGAATGCTATTGAAGGGTGGTTCAACGACGCAATGGATCGCGTCAGTGGCTGGTATAAACGCCGCACCCAGACCTGGACCATCATTGTCGCCCTGGCAATCACCCTCCTGGCAAACGCCGATACGATCCACATTGCCCGCCGGCTGTGGACTGATCCGGTATTGCGCAGCGCAATCGTTGAGGGAGCAAAGGTCAGAGCGCAGAAGCCGCGCCCGCGCATCTCAGTTGAGTATAAGGACGAGGACGATCCGACAAACCCCACCGTGACTGTGAATGAGGGTAATCAGCTTTCCGGCAAAGAGCAGGAACTGCTGGGCCAGGTGCTGGGCTGGCGCGGAGCTTTGACAGACAATTCATGGAGAGACTGGGGCGAGCGGCTGCTCGGTTGGATCCTGACGATACTGGCCCTCTCGCTCGGCGCTCCATTCTGGTTTGATATGCTGAACAAGTTCATGAACATACGCTCCAGCGGCAAATCGCCGGATGAAAAAGCAAAGGCTCCTGAGAAGAAAGGTGCTCATGCTAAAGCTTAGCCTTGATCGGTCGATCAAAGGAGAACAAAGATGCATTCGATGAGACGATTCCAGGTCGCCCTGCTTATCGGCACGCTGACATGCTCGCCGGTGATTGGCAGAGCTCAGATCACACTCGCGCTCACCAAAGGGTTCGTCAAGAAATATAAAGACAAGGCCACGATCGCCACCACTTTTCGGGTGGATAAACATCACAACGAACCCAACCCGGTTGGTACCGGGTCAGACGATGGCGATATTCACATCGCCGGACGAGATTCTGTGGTTTTGCTGCCGATGGTTGCAGAGATCGTAAATGGCAGACGAGAGAACGACACATTGGGATTCCTGTTGGGAACGAACGCCGGACAGACGGTGAGTTTGACCGGCGTGTGGCGACTCTGGTTTGAGCATCCTGGCAGCGAGGACCAAACACAGGGTAAGACAGTTCCAAAACCCACTGACACAAATCCGGACCATGTCTTCGAGTTTCATCCCATAGTCAACTTTGGCGGCTTCGATTGTCTTGATTCTTTTCTGCCAATAGTCAACAAGATTGTTAATCCGACGAAGGAGTACCGCGGCTACAAGGCGAACATAGCCTTCGCTGCTTATGAGGATGACAGTGACAATCGACTGGCTACCATTACCAGGAGCAACACCGCCATAATGATTACGGCCAAGAAGGCAGGCTATAACTACGCTGAGTTCGAAATGAAGTTAACCGGCAAGCCGAAAGAAGTGGCCGACGGGTACCTCGTCTTCGCGAACGTCTATGCTGTGGGCGCGGACGAACCGGTTATGGAGAATCCCAGGCGAATGGTTTTTGCGAAGGGCAGTCCGCCGGCAGAAGCTGTGAAAAATCTGAAGAAGGGCGACACTCTTCACGTGGTGGGAATTCCCCGCGTTAACCTGAACGAGGTGTTTGCCATCGCCAGTAGCCTGGTTGGTGACGAGGAATTTACCGGCGTTCTGCCCTACGAGATGATTATTGTTGCCGTGGTGAAGTAAGTAGACTGCGAATCACGCCGGCCGCCTGAGATAGGAACGCAGTTGCGGCGGAGTCGGTTTGCGGAGCAGGGCGGCTTTGGCTTTCCATTCCATTGTGCGGCTCAGCTCGGCGAGGAAACGAGTCTCGCCGGCTTCGAGACTGGCCACGGGCACGCCGTCGCGATAGAGAATGCGGTTGGAAGTGTGCGCCGTGATACGACCGCCGGGAGTGATGATGCCGGCCAGATTCAAAGGATCAGCGGCGCTGATCGAGATCAAACTCTCCTGATTGACATCCAGTCCCGGTATGGCAGGCGCATTCGGCTGCTGACCGCCCCTAAACAATTCCTCAGTCGAAGTGCGGGTGCGGCGAATCGAGCGCAGCATTCCCACCGCTTCCGGCAATGCGAACTGTTCCCCGGAGATTCCAGCTACAAAGCGCCCACCGCGAATCTCGCCCCGAGCTTCCAGTCGATGGTACATGCGCAAGAGTACACGCCAGGGCAGGGCCATACCTTCGCGTTCCAACAATCTTTTGAAAACGACGCCATAGCGTTTTAGAAGTGTGCGGGCGATCTTTTCAACTGCTTCGGGATCATTGGAAGTGACAGGCAGGAATGCCGGTCCTACTCGGTTGAGCAGGGACCAGCGACCGGCGCTGGCCATGTCGTAAATGGGCTCGCGGTGCTTGCGCCTTGCGCCTGCATGTGTTTTGCGATTGGAGGGAGTCAGTAAAGCTCTTAATCCCGCGAAGCTGTCGGAAACGACCAGCCCGTAAGCTACTAACTCGCCCAGTGATTCCTCTACCTGGCTACGCAAGAGGTTTGTGCCTTCGACGATGTCGTGGAAAAAGGACGCTCCACGAGTGGCGAGGTAATCATAGACAGCGCGCGTGGTGGTCGAGAACTCGGTCTCTTTCGGAGCAGGTTTCGGAAAGACTGAACTCCAGGTGGCGAAATCTTTGCGAGGCAGAAGAGCGATGGGAGTGGTGCGCACTGGCGCAGTTCCTCGTGCTTTCTCGACTCCATTCTCAGCAGAGCTTGATCGCGGCGAAGTTGAAGGCGGCGTTAGCCGGGCCCAAACCAGTTCGCCTGAAAGGCATAATGCATCCAGCCATGCCGGATCGTATTCCACCAGGCGGCTGGGTAATAGCTCGCCTTCCCATGCCGCCGCGGGTGCTTCGAAACCCTCCAACTGCTCGATCAGGGCGCGCACACTTTCCGGCCCTTCCATCTGATGATCGGGCGCAACTTTTTGCCAGGCGAGCAGAAAGCGAATGAAGTCTGCGCTGGAGACAGGCTCAATCTCCTGTCGCAAGCGGTTCAGTGTGTAGCTATGGATGCGTGCCAGCAACCGGCGGGCGCACCACTCAGTTTCCGTGGCGCCGGGAGTGAAGTGTCCGCGAATGACGAACCCTTCAGCCTCCAGTTTTAGCAGACCCGTTTCGATATCTACTTTGTCCAGGCCGAAAGAGTTGGTCAGACTCTCCACTGTGGTTGGACCAAGGCCTTCAAGCCGGCCGCGGAGAATTTCGACCAGCGCCTCTTCAAACGGCCAGACTTTTTGGGCCAAACTTTCGGGCGCCGTAATCGCCGGCTCGAGCTTTGCCGATGGATAAATAACCTCAAGTTGTGGCAACCGTTCGGCCCCGATCCACAAAGTAGGACAGACATTCCTGTCTGTCTCTCCTGTACGACTGACAGACTGAAAGTCTGTCCTACTTAGCACCGCGGCCCGCCGATCATTTTGCAGCTCAGAAAAAAACTGCTGCCACTCCGCGCCTTCCTCGGGAGTTAAAAAGCCAAGCTCGACCAGCGCATCCTGGAGCTCGTCGGCGTTCTGCGGTTCAGGCCACGCTTCGTCACGAACGCGATCGATTGCTCCTTGATCGAGTTTGCCCATGTCCGACGCAGTTTCGGGATCGAGCCAACGGCGCTGAAACACTGCGCGGGTACGGCGCTCCTCGAGCGGGGCATCGTCGAGATATGCGTAAGGCCGGGCGTTAAGTATCTCCTGGGCCAGGGGCGAAGCTTCGATGACATCGCGCGCAAAGAGGTTCTTCTCATTTCGCTCGATCGACGTCAGCAACTTTTCCAGAGCTTCGACATCCATCGCTTCTTCCAGACAGTCGTGCACCGTCTGCGCCACCAGCGGATGGTCGGGAATCTCCCGCTCGCCCGAGATGTTTTCTGCGCAGGCCACCTGATCGGGAAATACGGCAGTTAGCAAATCCTCCGCGTCCATGCGTTGAAGCTGCGCTGGGATCTTCTTGCCGCCACGACGACGCAAAACCGCTAGCGCGCGGGTCACATTCCAGCGCCAGCGAATGTTCCACATGGGTGCGTCAAGCAGCGCCTGGCACAAAAGCTGTCGTACGGTCTTTGAATTGAGATAGTGAAAAACCTCGTCGAGAGGGAAGCTGTGCGTTGGGCCAAGCGACAACACGATTGCGTCTTC
The DNA here is from genome assembly GCA_036506395.1 of Pyrinomonadaceae bacterium. Taxonomy (GTDB): domain Bacteria; phylum Acidobacteriota; class Blastocatellia; order Pyrinomonadales; family Pyrinomonadaceae; genus DASXRU01. The sequence continues at coordinate 7,495 of DASXRU010000148.1, forward strand.
AGTGGCCGCAGCCTGCAGTTCGAAGTTGAACTTGCGGCAGAAGCGTTTCCGCAGCGCCAGACCCCAGGCCCGATTCAGCCGGCTGCCGAAGGGCGAATGCAGCACCAACTGCATGCTGCCGCTGTCGTCAAAGAAACGTTCGAGGACCAGGTTCTGCTGCGAAGGCATTACACCGAGTACGATCTTCGCGCCCGCAAGATACTCAACAATCTGTTCAGCCGCTGAGCGCGAGATGCCCACTTCTTCCGTTAACCAATCGATGGCGGAGCCGATTGCCAGGCGCAAACTTGAGTCGTTCTTGTCAGAACCGCCTGCTGTAGCGGGCGGGCCCTCAATTGTCTCAACGCTGATACCGGGAGCCTCGACTTTCACCCGGTTGGCAACCTCCTCGCGCAAACGCGCTACCGAAACCGACAGCTCGTGCGTGCGTGCCGGCGCTTCACCCAGCCAGAAGGGAATCGAAGGCGGTTGCCCGTGCGCATCCTCCACGCGTACTTTCCCCTGCTCGACGCGGAGGACGCGCCACGAAGTGTTGCCCAGTTGAAAAATATCCCCTTGCAAACTCTCGATAGCGAAGTCTTCATTCACCGAGCCGATAACCAGACCGTTTGGCTCAAGTACAACCGCATAATCAGCGGTATCGGGAATCGCGCCACCGGAAGTGATTGCCGCGAGGCGGGCGCCGCGGCGCCCTCGCAGACGATGATTCACGGCGTCGTGATGCAGATAAGCCGAGCGCCGCCCCCGCTTGGTGGAAAAACCTTCAGCCAGCATGCGAATGACTGAATCAAAGCGCTCTCGATCGAGAGTGCGATAGGGATAGGCCCGCCGCACCATTTCAAAGAGCCCATCCTCGGTCCATTCTTCGGCCGCAGCCGAGGCGACAATCTGCTGGGCCAAAATGTCCAGTGGCTTTTCCGGAAGCTCCAGCCGATCAAGTTCGCCGCGACGGACTGCGTCAATTATCGCCGCACATTCAACCAGCTCATCGCGCGATAGCGGAAAGATTCGTCCTTTGGGAAAGCCCTCGACCGTATGGTTCGATCTGCCGACGCGCTGCAGGAAGCTTGAAATTGAACGCGTAGAGCCCAGTTGACAAACAAGATTGACGTCGCCGATGTCGATGCCCAGCTCGAGAGACGCTGTGGCCACCAGGGCGCTGAGCTCGCCGGCTTTCAACCTTTGTTCTGCCGCCAGCCGTTGCTCGCGAGCGAGGCTGCCATGATGTGCGGCAATGTTTTCGTCGCCAATGCGCTCGCCTAAATGGCGAGCCACGCGCTCAGCCAGCCGGCGAGTGTTGACGAAAACCAGCGTCGTCTTGTGCTGCCGAATCAATTGGGCCAGGCGGTCGTAAACTTCATCCCATACTTCGCCCGACATCACTGCCTGGAGCGGCGATTCTGGAAGCTCAATGGCCAGATCGAGCCGGCGCGCATGTCCACTGTCGACGATGGTGCAGTCAGGCGTGCCGTCAGCTCTAATGTTGGCCGTACCGACAAGAAAGCGTGCGACCTCTTCTATCGGGCGTTGGGTGGCGGATAATCCGATACGCACCAATTTCGGATTTCGGATTTCGGATTGCGGAATTAAGATCTCAGATTTGAGATTTGCGATTTCGTTAGCGGTATTGTTTGCGGCTTGTTGGGCCACCAGTTGTTCAAGCCGCTCGATTGATAGGGCAAGGTGCGAACCGCGCTTGTCGCCGACCACGGCATGAATTTCATCGACAATCAATGTACGAGTTGTCTGCAGCATCCGCCGGCCACCTTCGCTGGTAAGCAGGATGTACAGCGATTCGGGCGTTGTGACGACCACGTGCGGCGGCCGCTTGGTCATCGCGGTCCGCTCAGCCGCAGGCGTATCACCCGTTCTGACCAGCGTACGAATGTTGACCTCAGGCAATCCCATGGCTTGCAGCTCCAGCTGAATGCCTGCCAGCGGTACTTGCAAGTTTCGCTGAATGTCGTTGCTGAGGGCTTTTAACGGCGAGACATAGACGACGTGTGTGGTGTCATCGAGGCGACCGTCGATACCGAGGCGTACCAGCTCATCGATGGCCGCGAAAAAAGCCGCCAGCGTTTTACCTGAACCGGTCGGCGCCGCGATTAATGTGTTGCGATGTTCCTTGATCGCCGGCCAGGCTAATTCCTGCGCCTGCGTGGGGGCAGGGAAGGTCCTGGCAAACCAGTTGGCGACTGCCGGATGAAAACCCTGAAGGCTACTCATAAATTCACTAAATGGCAGCGGTGAAATCGTGTTTCACGTAAGAGACTAGCCGATTTTGTTTTTCTGTTCAAGGGGATCGCGGCGTAGTTTACCTAATTCCGAGCCACGGGCACAGGGGGCAGGCTTGTGCTAGTAAGCGGATGCTGGCACCCTTGTTGGATTCTTTCGGCTTGGGCTCTTGCGGCTTTGCCGCCGCACAGTGCGGTAAGGCTGTGCCTTACCGTCAGGAGATCTTCTTCTCTGATCTGAGGCTGCGCCTCAGATGGAGGCGTAGCCTCGAAACATTGAAAAGGCCCGGAACGGAAAGGCGCAGCCTTTCCCCACTGTGCGGCGGCAAAGCCGCAACAACTTGGGAGTCGGAGTTTGGATTTACGAAGTGCTGCGGATTAAAGTAAGTCGCTGAGCTGAAACATGAAAGAACCTACGCGCGATTACCATCCCTCGAGGTTTACAAAATCGTCTGCGGGTCCAAAGACGCGCACGGTGAAGGGAATAAAGATTCCCGGGGATGCCGCGGAACTCGAAGCGCGAATCGGGAACCGGACCGTCAAGCTTACCAATCTGAAAAAACCTTTCTGGCCGGCGCTGGGAATAACGAAAGGCGATCTGCTTCAGTACTACGCTGATGTGGCGCCGGTGCTTCTTCCGCACCTCAGGGATCGGGCCATGGTCATGAAGCGATACCCCAATGGGGCGGCGGGCGACTTCTTTTTCATGAAGCATGCGCCGACGCCGCGGCCTCCGTGGATAGAGATCTGCTCCATCGATCATTCGTCAGGAAACATTGTTGACTTTCCGATGATTCAGGACCTGGCGTCCCTGTTGTGGGTAGTCAATCTCGGGTGCATCGATCTTAATCAATGGTACGCCCGCTGCGACGATGTTGACCGGCCCGACTATCTTCATTTTGATTTGGACCGGGGTCCGGGAGCCTCGTTTGACCACGTGCGGGAAACAGCGTTGACTGTGCATGAGGCATTGGAGTCTCTTAAGATGCCGTCGCTGGTTAAGACCACCGGCTCGAAGGGTATTCACATCTACGTTCCGATTGTGCGGGGCCCGACGCAGAAACAAGTGTGGACCTTTGCTAAAGGGCTGGCCCAGGTGCTGGAAGGAACAAATCCAAAACTGATAACGGCAGAGTACCGAATCGCCAAGCGGCCGAAGGGCAGGGTACTGGTCGATTACAATCAAAACGCCTGGGGGCGCACGCTGGCTTCCGTGTATTCCGTGCGGCCTACTTCAAAGGCTTGCGTGTCCACGCCGGTCACCTGGAAAGAAATTGAGAAGGGTTTGAAGATCGAAGACTTTCGCGTCGACAACGTGCGCGCGCGTATCGGGAAGCTGGGTGACCTGTGGAAGCCCCTCTTGTCACAGCGAGGGCGGTTCAAGTTAGAGCGTTACATTGGGTGAAGACAACTCCTTTGCAGTGCGGCGACTTGTCGCGCTTTTTCTGCCGGGACAAGCTTGGGGACGGGCAGCTAAGGGCGATGAGTCGCAACGGACCAAAGCGCTGACAAGGCAGCGCACTCCAAAGGTGTTGACGCATGTCAGAGCTGCCTGAAGTTTGTCGGACTTAACACTTGAAGTGAAGACTCAGCCGGCCCATTTTTATTGACGTTTTACGTCAGAGGTCGGCGTCGTGACAACTAAGGTCAAGTCTGAAGGAAGATCAAAAGCAAAGAGCAAAGAGTAAAAGGCAAAGAGGCGAATGTCGTTACCACTGAAACAACCTTATCTGCCGATGGAGGCCCAGTCGGTTACGGAACTGCCTGAGGGTCCGGAGTGGGAGTACGAGCCGAAGTGGGATGGTTTTCGCTGCCTGGTATTTCGCGATGGGAAGAAGATAGAGCTGCAATCGAAGTCGGGCCAACCTCTGGCTCGCTACTTTCCTGAGGTGGTGGCGCTGGTTGAGGCATTGAAGCCGGGGCGCTTTGTTCTCGATGGCGAGATAGTGATTCCGGACAAGGATGGCTTTTCGTTTGATGAATTGCTGATGAGGATTCACCCGGCGGCCAGCCGCATTAAGAAGCTCGCCCAGGAGCATCCGGCGAAGCTGATAGTTTTCGATTTGCTGGTTGACGAGCGCGGGAGCTCGCTTGCCGGGCAGACCCTGGCGAAGCGGCGGCCCAAACTCGAGGTATTCGCCAGGAAGTATTTCCCTAAGAGCGAGCAGATCGTCCTGTCGCCGCAAACGCGTGATGTTGCGCTGGCTAGAGAATGGCTGCACAGCACCGGCATCAAGCTCGATGGGGTTATCGCTAAGCGTCTGGATTTGCCGTATCAATCGGGCGAGCGGACGGGCATGAAAAAGATCAAACGGCTGCGCACCGCTGACTGTGTCATCGGCGGGTTCCGTTACGCTTCGGCGGGGAGAGTTGTGGGCTCGCTGCTGTTGGGGTTGTACGACAAAAAGGGATTGCTCCATCACGTCGGCTTTACGTCCGGCATCAAGGAAGCGGACAAAAAGAATCTGACTAAGAAGCTGGAGCCCTTGATCAAGGCGCCGGGTTTTACTGGTAAGGCGCCCGGCGGGCCGAGCCGCTGGAGCACAGAGCGTTCAGCCGAGTGGCAGCCTCTGGCTCCAAAGCTCGTAGTCGAAGTGCAGTACGATCATTTTACCGGCGGGCGCTTTCGACATGGCACCAGGTTTCTCCGCTGGCGACCTGATAAGAAACCGCAGCAGTGTAAACTCGATCAAGTTTCATGAGATCCTGGGGAAGTTGGCGTTCAGAGTACCGACTTCAGTCGGGTTTTTCACGTCCACAAAAACCCGCCTAAAGTCGGTACTCTAAACGCCCGCTGAACTGCGATTACTTGCCGACGCAAGGATGGACATCCATAACGGACAACTCGAAGTATGGACGGTTGGGCACTCGACGAGGCCTATCGACGAGTTGCTGGATATCCTGAAGTCATTCAAGATCGCGACGTTGGTCGACGTGCGCAGTTATCCGGGGTCGCGGCGTTATCCACAATTCAACAAAGCCAACCTTGCGGCTTCACTGGAGGCTGCCGGCATTGAATACGTCCACCAGCCGCAGCTGGGCGGGCGACGCCCCGCGCGCAAGGACTCAACCAACATTGCCTGGCGCAACGAATCGTTCCGTGGCTATGCGGATTACATGGAGACGGAATCTTTTCGCGAAGCGATTGAAGATTTGTTGGGACTTGCTCGTGAACAGCGCACGGCGGTCATGTGCGCGGAAGCGGTTTGGTGGCGCTGTCACCGCGCCTTGATTTCGGATTATCTAAAAGCCCGGGGAATTACAGTTATTCATATCCTGGCGGCAGACAAGTCAGAGCCGCATCCCTACACTTCCGCGGCGCGCATTGTTAATGGAGAGCTTTCGTATAAGGCCCTGCTGGCGAGTTAAGGCCTCGCGCGGGCTGGTGTTTAGAGTACCGACTTTAGTCGGGCTTTTAGGAAGCTGAAAAAGGCCCAACTGAAGTTGGTACTGTAAACACCGATAGGTCAAGAAGAACCTGAGCCTCAGCGGTTGCTGTTCCAAACGCTCTTTCGGGCTTTCTTCTTGCGGCGCTGGGCGCGGGCGCGGCGGGGCAGCTTTTTAGGATCGCCAGTCACAGCCTTCTTAACATTGCCGCCTTCGTCTTCAGCAATCTCCGCCAGCGTGCGCTTGGTGAAAACCGAGAAGGGGGCGGTCTCAGTTATTTCCCCAGTCTTAGCGTACTGATCGCGATGCTTGATTAGCAGCCATTGACGATCCCTGGTTCGCACCAGCGCGAAGGATCCCTTTAACTTTTTTCCCAACACGACGAACTTCAACTCACCTTTCGCGATGGCCGCGGAAACATTGTTGGTGTTCTCGGGAGCGTAAACGCCATAGTCCCAAACCATGACAGTGCCGCCGCCGTACTCGCCTTCTGGAATCACGCCCTCGAAATCAGCGTAATCGACCGGGTGATCTTCAACCTGCATCGCCAGGCGCTTCACGGAGGGATCAAGAGACGGACCTTTGGGAACAGCCCATGATTTCAACACGCCATCTGTTTCCAGGCGAAAGTCGTAGTGAAGTTGGCTGGCGCGATGTTTCTGGACCACGAAGAGCCGGCCGGTATCAGAAGTTTTCTTATCAGGACGCGGTTCAGGAGTCTTCTTGAAGTGACGTTTCTTCTTGTAGTCCGCTAGTGAAGCCATTAATACTTTCCCTTGGTTCGTTCTCGGTCTTCGTAACGCAAACTGTTAGTTTGCGTGGATGATGAGTGGCTGCATTCCCGTAGGGTCACAAAATCAAATGTCCCGCAAACTAACAGTTTGCGTTACATTAACTAACCGCCGCCTCAGCTCTTTCCTCAAAAAGCTCAACCTGAATCGGATCAAGTCCCAGCACTTCGCGCACGCGGGCAAAGCTGCGGCGATGAATTGGCAAAGCGCCCAGCTCCTTCAACAAGCGGCAATGCTCCGGCGTCGGATAACCTTTGTGCGAGGCAAAGTTATAACCGGCGTACAAAAGATCCATCTCGAGCATATGCGCGTCGCGGGTTGTCTTGGCGATGATTGATGCCGCGGCGATGCTTGCAGAAAGCATGTCGCCACGGATGATGCCCCGCTGGGGCGCCGCACAGTGCGGAATTCGGCGCGCATCAACCAGGACAAAATCAGGCAACAGGCCAAGGGCGTTCACCGCGCGCTGCATGGCCAACAATCCAGCGTGATAAATGTTGAGTTTGTCGATCTCCTCTACCTCCGCCATGCCGACGCCCCAGGCGACTGCATCCTGCTTGATCTGACACGCCAATTCCTCGCGCATTGCTTCATCGAGAATCTTCTTGGAGTCATTCAGGTGGCGCAACTTGTAATTCTGCGGCAGGACTACGGCGCCGGCCACCACCGGACCGGCCAGCGGCGCCATGCCGGCTTCATCGACACCGGCGATTAGATTCATTCCCTGGCCCCAGAGCTCCAGCTCAAAACGCAAAAGATTATGCAGCCGCTGTCCTTCGGCGCGGTTCTTGTGCCATCGCTCGCGAATTTGTTTCGCCAGCTTTTGCGCGCCGTGTCGCGGATCAGACTCGAGCGCTTCAACCAGGCCGCGGGGCACAGGCCGGCAGCGATCGACAAATCGTTCCTTTAGTTCGGGAATGGATTTCTCAAGCAGTTGAGCAAGAGCAGGCATAGCAACACGAGTCCGGTATGATCACGTTCACTGAAGAATCCGAGCGCTTTGTTTTTATGGGAAAACTGCCGGCAAGTCAATGAGGAAGTTTTACGGTCTTCACCATCATCGTTGAATACCTGCAAGTTCGCTCGCTTGCGTGGAAGTACCAGCCTACGGATTCAGCGGCGTGTCAGCTTCAATCACTACCTTAGTAGTGTATTCCTTGCCTCCGACTGAAACCTTCACGACATAAACCCCGGGTTCAAGGGGCAGGCCTATATTGAAGATGCCGCCAAACCCGCCGCCGCCACCTCCACCGCCGCCACCGAATCCTGGCGGAAGGTTCGCCGGGCGCGGAGGTGGATCGCCGCGCAGGTTCCACTGCACGCGGTTGATTCCAATATCCTTCGTGCCGTTTATGTGGCGAACTACTTTGCCGGTGTAGTCGGAGATTGTGATCTTCACATCACCGGACGGCGCGGACTTAAGGTAATAACTGATGGCAGCGCCCGCCGGAGGATTAGATCCGCGAAAAACCTTTGCGCCCGTTGCGGCCCGGCTGAGACGCGCGTCATTCAACCACAGGGTGGCCGGTCGAATGTCGAACAAGGTCACGTCTTTATCCATTGCTTTGCTGGAGGCGAGCTGCTGCAACGGCGTGACGTCATCCAGAATGAAGATGCCGCGGCCATGCGTGCCGAGAATGATGTCATTGTCGCGAGGATGAATGAGGATGTCGTCGACACGAATTGTTGGCAGACCCGACATGAATCGCTTCCACTCTCCGCCTCCATTAAAGGAAATCCAGAGGCCATATTCAGTGCCGACATATAACAGGTCTTTGTTCTTTGGATCTTCGCGTATCACATTAACGTTGCCGATGCCGGGCAGGTTACTGACAATTGAAGCCCAGGTTGCGCCGTAGTCGCGCGTCACAAAAACGTATGGCTTCAAATCGTCGGAGCGATGTCCATCAACCGCCAGGTAACATGTGGCCGCGTCAAAGTGTGACGGCTCGACCCGCGCGATGTGATACATGTCGCCAATAGCCGGCACGTTCTTCGAGACATTGGTCCAGGTGGCGCCGCCGTCACGGCTGACCTGAACGTTGCCGTCGTCGGTGCCAATCCAGAGAACGCCCGGCAGCTTTGGTGACTCTGCTACAGTCACGATATAGCCGAAGCTGGTGTAGCCGTCATTCTTCGAAGCCATCGGATCTTTGCCTGCCACTCCCATGATCGAGAGCGTATTTCGATCGATGTGCTTGGTCAGGTCCGGCGTCGCCGTCCAGGTGTCGCCGCGGTCGAGCGACCTGAAGAGCCGGTCCGCACCCACGTAAATGATGCGCGGGTTATGCGGTGACATGACCAGCGGCGTGTTCCAATAAAAGCGATAAGTCTCGCCCGGCGGCGGCGCCGGCACCACGTTGGAAGGTGCATTGCCGAGGCCACCTAAGCCGCCAAAGCCCTGCGCTGCTGCCGCTGCGGCAAGTGCCGCGAGCGGATCTTCAGTGGCGGGAGTCGGCGATGCTGCGGGAGATGCCAGCGGGATTGGGCCCGGACTTGCACTGGGCGTGGCTGTTGGCGCTGCGGCTCCTCCGCCTCCGCCCTGGCCCCGACCTCCCTGGCGCGGGCGTGGTGTGCCGCGCGGACGAATGCTTACGCTGCGACCGGTGCGCAAGTCGAGCCGGTTCATCGCGCCATTCTGCGACTCCGAATAGACGATGGTGTAATCGGTCGGGTCAGCCTGCGCATAGAAGCCATCGCCACCGCCGGTGCGGAACCAGTCAGCATTGGTAATGCCTGCCTGATTACGCGTCTGACTGGGCGCGCCCCAGGATCCGTTGTCCTGCAAACCGCCGTAAACATAGTACGGTTTGCGCATGTCGGCAGCGACTGCATAAAACTGTGCTGCCGGAATCGTGTTCACATATTCCCAGGTTGCGCCCTGATCGTAGCTGACGTCGAGTCCACCGTCATTGCCGATCAGGATGTGGTTGCTATTGTTTGGATCGATCCAAATGGCGTGATGATCGCTGTGAGGAATAGCGGGCTGCAGTGACTTGAAAGTCTTTCCGCCATTGGTTGATATGCTGAAGTTCAGTCCGCCGACGCAGACGGTTTCCGCGTTCTTCGGATCAACGCGAATCTGGCTGTAGTACATCGGGCGATTGTTTTCATTGCTGACGATGCGCCACGTCTTGCCTTTATCATCCGAGCGCCACACCCCTGGTTTCTTCGGATCAGGCGGAGTAGGTGTCGGTGAAGCAGCCGGCGAAGCGGCTGGCGATGCTGAAGGCGAGGGCGAAGGGCTGGGCGTGGGCTGTCCGCCGATGACTGGCTCTTCGCCGCCCGTGCCCTGGCTTGCTCCTACTTCCATTTGGGCATAAACGATGTTGGGATTTGAGCGCGAAACATCGAGTCCGATGCGGCCAAGCGGGCCCGCCGGCAGTCCGTTTCCTTCTAACTTCTTCCACGTCTTTCCCGCGTCGGTTGTTTTCCAGATAGCCGATCCGGGGCCGCCGCCGTTGAATCCCCATGATGTTCTGCGACGCTGGTACGATGCCGCGTAAAGAGTTTTCGAGTCTGAAGCGTCCATCGCCAGGTCGGTGATCCCGGTGTCTTCATTGATGAAGTGGACATTACTCCAGGTCTTTCCGCCGTCAGTAGTCTTGTAAACCCCGCGCTCTTTGTTCGGACCAAAAAGGTGGCCCAGCACGGCGACGTAAACTGTGTTTGCATCTTTCGGATCAATCACAATGCGCGCTATGGTCTGCGAATCCTCGAGACCCATTTTTGTAAAGGTCTTGCCGGCATCCGTTGATTTGTAGATACCGTCGCCGAAGCTGGAGCTTTGACGATTATTCGGCTCCCCAGTTCCCACCCAAACGATGTTTGGATCTGACTGCGCCACCGCTATGTCGCCAATCGAGGCGGTTGAATAAGTGTCAAAGATAGGTTGGAAGGTGGTGCCGTTATTCGTCGACTTCCAAACGCCCCCGGTTGCGAAGCCGACATAGATAACGTACGGGTTGTTCTCGACCACCGCGATGTCATCGATGCGCCCACCCATGCTGGCCGGACCGATGCCCCTCCAGACAAAGCGCCGTAACATCGGGTCTTCGGACCAATTCACCGGCGTAGGAGTCGGGCTTGGCGTCGGAGTTGGACTGGGTGTCGGACTGGCTGTTGTCGTGGGGCTTTGCGAAGGAGTTGGATTCTGCGCGTGAACGGCTACGGCGATGATCGCCAGGATACAGAAAACGGCAGACAGCAATGCGAACTCGATCGTGGCACGAGAGCTTGTTTTCACGGGGAGATTTCCTTTCATGGGTTTTTCCGAAAGACTCCGGAGCTCAGGTCGGTCTGGAAAATGAATTGTGTAGAGCTGATGTTACGCGTGAACCGGCGAATTGTTTCGCGGCTCTACAGATTGGTGCGGTAGCCCGACCGTCCGGGAGGGCGTCGCCAGGAAAGATCAAGAAACGCCCTCGCCTTCGGCTGCAGCTATCGCCCCGGTCTGTTCTCAATGACAGACTGGATAGTCTGTCCTACTGGACGGTCGCCAGAAATTGTGGTGGCCGGCGCGCTTTGGTGGCCTGTTCAAAAGCATATGCGAACTTGATCAATACCGGTTCGCTGTTTGCTCGGCCGAAAAACGAAACGCCGACGGGTAACTGAAACACGTAGCCGGCCGGAACGGTGATATGCGGATAACCGGCGACCGCGGACGCGGTGGAGTAGCCGCCCGTAAAGTGATCGCCGTTGGCCCAATCGGTCGTCCAGGGAGGGCCCCCGGTCGGCGCGATCATCGCATCAAGGCGGTTCCTGGCCATGACCAAATCGATTCCTTCTTGTCGAGACATGCGACGGTTCTTCGCCAGCGCGGTGCGGTAACGCTTGTCGGTGAGCGGCCCTTTGGCTTCAGCCTTGATGAACAAGTCCTGACCAAAGTAAGGCATCTCCCGATCACGATTGCGCTCATTAAAGTCGATGATATCTTTCAAAGAATGGACCGGGGCCCGCGAGCCAGGAACAGTCAGATATTTATTGAGGCCGGCTTTGAACTCGAACAAGAGGACCTCAAGTTCCGACTCATCGAATTTTCCCGCGGTGGGAATGTTCGCCGGATCTATCATGATTGCTCCCGACCGTTTCATCACGTCGATGGCATCATTCATTAACTTGTCCACCGCATCATTGAATCCGAAAGATTTCCGTGCCACTCCGATGCGGGCGCCGCGCAGCCCATTCGCATCGAGCAGTTTGGTGTAATCCGAACGAAGGCTATTCCTGGTAATGGGATCACGCGGATCGAATCCGGAGATTGCGCTTAACAACATAGCCGCGTCGGTCACCGTGCGAGCCATGGGCCCCGCGGTGTCCTGGCTATGGGCGATCGGGATAATTCCCGCGCGGCTTACCAGCCCCAGTGTCGGCTTAATTCCCACCAGCGAGTTTGCCGAGGAAGGACACACTACTGACCCATCAGTTTCGGTACCGACCGCAATCGCGCAAAGATTGGCAGCCGCCGCCGCACCGGAACCAGAGCTTGAGCCGCAGGGATTTCGATCCAGCGCGTAGGGGTTTCGCGTTTGCCCGCCGCGCCCGCTCCAGCCGCTGCTGGAATGGCTGGAGCGAAAATTGGCCCATTCGCTGAGATTGGTTTTGCCGAGTATCACCGCCCCCGCTTCACGAAGCCGTTTCGTCACGAAGGCATCCTGGGAGGGGTGCGAACCCACCAGGGCCAGCGAGCCTGCAGTCGTCATCATTCGGTCGGCGGTGTCTATGTTGTCCTTGATTAGCACCGGTATCCCGTGCAGCGGTCCGCGCGGGCCTTTGGCTTTGCGCTCTTTATCAAGGGCCGCGGCGATGTCGATTGCGTCGGGGTTTACTTCTATGACTGCGTTGATGGCCGGACCGCGCTTATCAACTTCGTCGATGCGATTCAGGTATTTTTCTGTCAGCGAGCGTGCGGTGAACCGGCCTGAGCTCATGCCGGCTTGTAATTCGGCAATTGTCGCTTCTTCAAGGTCGAATGATCTTGACGAGACACCGTAAGTTACAGATTGGGCTACTCGCGATCCGGCTGGCGGTTTGCTCGTGGCCCTTGAATCTGAAGTGGCGGCAATGATCGCCGCGCCTCCGGCAATACTCTGTCGCAAGAACTTCCTGCGCTTCATTGGCAGTGATGCTCCCGGTCAGGTTGGTTCGATTTTGATGTTTATGATGCCGGATTTACGCTAGCTGTGCGACTCACCGTTGCGAACGCTTTCGGCGAGACGCTTGGCATCGGGCAAAGCTTCGAGCGCTCGGAGTGTTTGCGGGTCACTTTCCAGCAGCACACGCGAGCCGGCATCACTGGAGAACGCGGCGCTAATTATCTCTTCACGCAGACGCAATTTTACAAAGTCGAGCTCGGCATCAATTTCGGCCGACTGTAATCCGGTGGTCGGGTCTTTCTTGACGAAGTTGCGAAAGGCCTCCAGCACGCGATCGTTGATCGGAAAATCGGTAGCTCGCGGACTTCGTCCAAATTCGTTCTTTTCCACGCGATAAGCTTCCAGACCCGGCACGATGCCGGCGGCCAGCTCCCGCGTAAAATAGAATGCGGCCTCCATAATCCGGCTGCGCCCGGGGGTGGTGGCAATGGGCTTGATATCAATGTCCGGCGTGATGCCGCCACCACCGTAGAAGACGCGACCGGCAGCCGTGCGAAAGGCCGGACCTGTTGGGGCCCGCGGAGGGGGAGTGGCCGCGCTTGCCGGTTGAGACGGCTGCGTGCTGCTGTGTTGCTGTGGCGCTGGCTCGGGGTCGTGACGGACGTAGTAATCGTAAAGCGAGCCGTTGGAGTAATCGCGCTGCAGCGAGCGGCCATACGGCGTGTAATACCTGGCGGTGGTTAGCGTCAAGCCTGTATTGAACGGAAGTTGAAAGACTTTTTGTACCAGGCCTTTCCCGAAGCTGGTTTCACCGACAATCAATCCCCGGCCGTGATCCTGAATGGCGCCTGCCACAATTTCAGATGCGGACGCGGTGTTGCGATTTATCAAAACTACGAGCGGGACGTCTTCCGGATCACTGCCCTTGGATCTGTAAACAATCGGCTGGCTATATTCGGAGCGGCCTTTGACCGAAACTACGACCTGGTCGCGCGGCAAAAACTCGCTGCTGACATCGATTGCCTGGTCCAACAGCCCGCCGGGATTATTTCGCAGGTCCAGTATTAATTGGTGCATGCCCTGGGACTTCAGGTTCGCCAGCGATTCGCGCAACTCATCGTCCGTCGTGTGATTGAAACCTCCGGTCAGACCAATGTATCCCGTGCCTGGCCGGATCATGTACTCGTTGCGAATGGATGGCAGCGGCACCGAGTCACGCACGATGTTGAAGTACTGACCGGCTTCCGAGCCCACTCTTTCGACCTTGATACGAACAGGTTCGCCGCGGGCGCCGCGCACGTTCTTCGAGACCTGCTCGCTGGACCATTCGCGGGCATCTTTCCCATCTACCTCAACAATCCGGTCGCCGTACTTCAGTCCCGCGCGGGCAGCGGGAGTGCCCTCGACAGTTGACTGGACGTACACGCCGTCGCGATGCTGCAGAATGGTGACGCCAATTCCGTAGAACCGAGAGTCCTGGTCTTCCTTGAGTTTCTTGAATTCCGAATAGGGAAAATATACCGAGTGTGGATCGAGCGTAAAGAGCATTCCCTGGATTGCTGCCTGGGTGGCCTTTTCGTAATCGATATCGCCGGCGTAGTTACTGGAAACAGTCGTTACCGCTTCGCTGTAATCGTTTTCAATATTGTCCGCGGTACTGGCGGTTGCAATGGCGCCTTGCGCGGAAGAGGCATGCCGGGCCCGCTTGGCCCAGCTCTGCATACCACCAATGATGCTGGCAGCCAGAATAACGGAAACAGCAATTGCGCCAAATCGTTTGTTCATCTTAAGTTCGTGGCGTGGCAACGCGGCAGTCCAGTGATTGCGCCTGAGCTAAATATAACACAGGCAGCGAGGCGCTGCCGAAAGCAGCGGGCAGACAAAAAGGGCTATGCTATATTTCTGACTCCCGGGAATGGCGTGAATGCACGACCGCAATCGCGTCAGCTGCTCATGAAACATCAATTCGGAAGGCGAACTGAAGGTCCCGACCGGTCCATAAGCAATGGCGCCAGAACTATCAATCGTCATCCCGGCTTATAACGAAGCGGCGCGACTGGGTGGAACGATCCATACGGTGTTGGCGTATTTGAACGAGTACCTGCCAGACGCCGAATTGATCATTGTGGACGACGGGTCGAGCGACGACACCGCCCTCATTGCCAGGCGCAGTTTGGCGGACACTGGGAGCATTACCACCAGCGTAATACGCATCGCTCCGAATCGCGGCAAGGGTCATGCGGTTCGTTCGGGCTTGTTGGCCGCCCGCTCTGACATCACGCTGTTTTCCGATGCGGATCTTTCGACGCCCATCACGGAAGCGCCGAAATTGGTTGGTCCGATCCAGCGGGGAGAATGCGATCTGGCGTTTGGATCGCGGGCGCTCGATCGCAGCTTGATCGGCGTGCATCAACCGTGGCAACGTGAACAGGGTGGGCGCGTTTTTAATTTGATCGTTCGCGCGGCAACCGGCCTGCCCTTCTGGGATACGCAATGCGGCTTCAAGGCTTTTCGCATGGAGGTCTGTCGTCCCATCATTGAAGCAGCCACAGTCGATCGCTTCGCCTTTGACGTGGAGCTGCTTTATGTTGCCCGGCTCGCGGGATTACGCCTGCAAGAGATTCCGGTACGCTGGGATCATGACGAGGGAAGCAAGATTGAGCTGGTGAACGATAGCTTCAGGATGGTTAGCCAGGTGCTTAGCATTCGGCAGCGTGCCCGGCGCGGCGAATATGATAAAGCGGTTTCCAACGCCAAAACGCTTGACCGTTCCTGAAACGATTGGTGCTGCCGCACGACTTGAATCGCGATCCTTAAGCTCGATACGAAGGATGCGCTATACTTCCGAAACCCATGTCGCGCATTTACACTCCGACTCCAAACTTAAGCATCCTGAGACAGATAGACGAGTTTTTTATGAAGACTGGTCCAGTACAACAGACTCTGCATAATCTTGCTCAGCGTTTGGCGGAAGAAGATATCGATTATGCCGTCATCGGCGGAATGGCCCTGGCCCTTCATGGATTGGTTCGACCGACACAGGACGTGAACATACTGCTGACGAAAGAAGGGCTGGTTAGATTTCAAGAAGTGTTAGTAGGACGTGGGTACCTCCCGGGATTCACAGGAGCCCGCAAACACTTTCGCGATACCGAAACCGGGGTCCCCGTCGAAATTATTACGGCCGGTGAATACCCTGGCGACGGAAAACCCAAGCCTGTCGTTTTTCCCGTTCCAGCAGAAGTTGCCGAAGATGCGGGCGAGTTTCGAGTTGTAAAGCTGGAAAGCCTGATTGAACTGAAACTCGCCTCGGGCTTAAGCGCAGAACATCGTCGGTTGAGAGATCTAGCCGATGTTCAGCAGTTGATTGAAACCCTTGATCTCCCTCGAGACTTGAGCAATCTCCTTAATCAGTCAGTGCAAGGGGAATATCTGAAGCTGTGGAAGCTGGCCCAGGAAATGCACAAAGAAGAGAAAGAGTCCGGCGAATGATTATCTCATCGAGGCCATTAGCATGACCGCGCGATTAAACGTCAACATTGATCACGTCGCTACTCTTCGACAGGCCCGCCGCGCGCCGGAGCCCAGCGTAGTCGCCGCCGCGATGCTGTGCGAGCACTCAGGCGCCGACGGTATCACCATCCATTTGCGAGGCGACCGCCGCCACATTCAGGACGCTGACCTGCGCACCCTGCGGCAGACGGTGACAACGTATTTGAATTTGGAGATGGCCGCTACGGAAGAGATGTTGAAACTCGCGCTGGAGATACGACCGGACAGTGTCACCCTGGTGCCGGAAGGGCCAAACGAAATCACTACTGAGGGCGGCCTTAACGTGCGCCGGAATATTGCCATTATCCGCGCCGGTGTCAGTCGTCTCCGCGAAGGCGGCATCATAGCCAGTCTCTTTATCGATCCTGATCCAGTGCAAATTGAAACCGCCCGCGAAGTCAACGCGCAGCAGGTTGAACTTTGCACCTCGGCCTACGCCGAGGGGACCCTGGGACCCCTCGGCATTCATGGCGAAAGCGCTCTGCACGCTAATCAGGAATTGCGCCGTCTGCGCGAAGCCGGCGTCCTGGCGGCGCAATACGGACTACATGTGGCTGCCGGACACGGCCTGACGTACCGCAATATCGGCGCGGTTGCGGCGATTGGCGAGATCACCGAATTCAATATCGGGCACAACATTATTGCGCGTTCGGTGTTTGTCGGATTGGGACGCGCCGTACGCGAGATGTGCGCTGCCATCTCAAAAGGCTCGGGCGCCTAGTGTGATTTGATTGCGAAGGGCGAGCCGGATAGTAAGCTTAGCGATTAGAGGCGAGTTGCAGGCGCACCATGGAGCGCTCGAGTTTAGCGCGGACCTTTTCAAAGTCTTCTTCCGTCCCGGTCCAGGCATTCAGCTGCTTTTCCACCCGCTCCCGCTGTAAACGCGCGCGCGCCGCGTCGATCTCTTCAGGACGCTCGGCAACTTCGGCCAGCACTGAAACGTGATCATCTTTCACTTCTACGAAACCACCGGATACGTGAAGTTGATGCGCCGCGCCACCCTGGGAAAACGAGAGGACGCCCGTTTGCAATTGCGAGATGAGCGGCGTGTGGCCGGGCAGAATTCCCAACTCGCCGCCCAGGCCGGGAACGGTGACGGCGTCAACACTCTCGGCCACGACGCGGCGCTGAGGTGTTACAACTTCTAATTGCAGCTTATCGGCCATAAGGTGTAACGCAAACTGTTAGTTTGCGTGCAAGATCACAGTGCATTACGTTAGACGCAAACTAACAGTTTGCGTTACGACCTGTGCTACTGCTCGGCAATTGTCTTTCCCTGAGCGACTGCGTCTTCAATCGTTCCTACCATCCAGAAGGCCTGTTCGGGCAGATCGTCGTGCTTGCCGTCGATGATTTCGCGGAAACCCTTGATCGTATCTTCGAGTTTGACGTATTTTCCTTCGCGGCCGGTGAACTGCGAAGCCACATGGAACGGTTGCGAGAAGAACCGCTGAATCTTTCGTGCGCGCGCCACGACCAGCTTGTCGTCATCGGACAACTCATCCAGGCCCAGAATGGCGATGATGTCCTGCAAATCTTTGTAGCGCTGCAAAATGAATTTCACATCCTGAGCAGTGCGGTAGTGCTCCTCGCCGATGAAGCGCGGATCGAGAATGCGCGATGACGAACCAAGCGGATCCACTGCCGGATAAATCCCCAGCTCCACGATCTGGCGCGACAGCGCCGTCACGGCATCGAGGTGGGCAAAGGTCGTTGCCGGCGCCGGATCGGTGTAGTCATCCGCCGGCACATATACGGCCTGGATGGAAGTGACTGAACCCGTTTTGGTTGAAGTAATCCGTTCCTGCATCTCGCCCATCTCGCTGGCGAGGTTGGGCTGATAACCCACAGCGGATGGCATTCGGCCCAGGAGTGCGGAAACCTCCGAACCTGCCTGCGTGAAACGGAAAATATTGTCGATAAAGAGCAGCACGTCCATGCCCTGATCGCGGAAATACTCAGCCACCGTCAGCCCCGACAGGGCCACTCGCAAGCGCGCGCCCGGCGGCTCAGTCATCTGGCCGTAAATCAAAGCCACTTTAGAGTTCTCGATCGCCTTCATATCCACCCGGGTCATGTCGAAGTCGCCCGTCTCTTCCAGGTGCTTGTAGAATGGCTCGCCAAAATCAATGACCTTCGACTCCACCATTTCGCGCAGCAGGTCGTTTCCTTCGCGCGTCCGTTCGCCGACGCCGGCAAAAACCGAGAAGCCGGATCGTGCTTTCGCGATGTTGTTTATTAGTTCCATCACGATAACGGTCTTGCCTACGCCCGCGCCGCCAAACAGTCCGATCTTGCCGCCCCGTACGAAGGGCTGAATAAGGTCGATGACCTTGATGCCGGTTTCAAACATCTCCAGCTCAGTTGATTGCTCGTCGAAAGTGGGCGCATGGCGATGAATCGGATAGCGCTGCTCGTACTTAACCGGGCCCAGATTATCTACTGGATCTCCGATGACATTCATGATACGTCCCAGGGTGCCTTCGCCGACCGGCACGGTGATTGGCCCACCGGTGTCGATGGCCTTCATGCCACGCACCATGCCGTCCGTGGGCAGCATGGAAACAGCGCGCACGCGGTTCTCGCCCAGGTGCTGCTGCACCTCAGCGATAACGTTGATCTGTGTCGGAACCTCAAAACCTTCCGAAACAATATTCAACGCCTGGTAAATGGGCGGCAGATGGTTTTCCTCGAACTCAACGTCAACCACCGGGCCGATGATTTGCACCACACGTCCCACCGGGTGACCGTTTGTACTCTTTGCGTCAGGCGTAGCCATGCGTTCAACTCCTAGTAGAGCCTATCAAGGCAAAAAATCTGGCTGGATAAAAGCCAGACAACATAACATAAACATTTCTTAGAGGGCAAAGCCGGCGGGCCGAAACAAAAGGCCTCGCCGCAGTTGAAGCGACGAGGCCTTCGTGGCGGCAGGTTAGGGCCGCAAACGTCCGGACTAAACGTTAGGGCCGCGCAGTGCGTCCGGACAAGTCTTTCTTCAGAACAGGCGCGTGCTGCTGCGTTGAATTGCCCTGGGCTGTGACATTGCCCGATCGATCAAAGACGTAGCTGTCGCGCGCACGCACGACCACGCTGGGCTGATTGACCCTGACCTTGATATGACGACGCTCCCCGATTTGCGGCGGAGACTTGGGATAGTAGCCCAGGCTGTACTGGCGCCGCAGCTCCTCGGCGACCATTCCAAATGCGGCAGAGAGGTTCTGATTGTCGGCGTTGTAGAGACGAGCTCCAGTCACGCGAGCCAATTCATTCAAATAGGCGTCGCCACGTTCATACTCTTCGCGACTAGTGCCGGCGCCGCCACCGCCACCGTTGCCACCGCCACCATTGCCACCGTTGTTCGAGATGTTACCTAAGATGTCAACCAGGATGTCGATGCCCGAAGAACCTCGACGCTGAGAACCCCGGCGCGAACCAGGCCAGCCACCGCCACCAGGCCAGCCACCGCCGCCCGCGTCGATATAGGTGTCGTACTCAACGGGATAAATCAAGGCATCGAGCTCTTCGGCGTCCCGCACATTGCTCTCGTAGCTGGCGTGCTTGCTGGTGGTATCCACGCCGTCCGTAAAGAGCACCACAGCTTTGCGACCATCGATGCGACTGAGATACTGATTGATCACCAGGTCCACTGCGTCATACAGGCGCGTGCCATTACCAGGCCTGGTACTGCGAATAGCATTACGGAGCAGGTAACGATCACTGGTTGGCTCGGCAAGGACGTCGATACTTTCATCGAATGAAACGACCATCACGCGATCGTTTGGTCGCAGCTGATCGACAAAGGCGATCGCGGCGTCCTGTATGTCGCTTAACTTCTGTCGCGTCGAGCCGCTCGTATCAAGCACCAGCGCTACCGTAAAAGGTTTTTCAGTCGAGCCGAAGTATGCCACTTGCTGCTCCACGCCTTCCTCCCACAAGCGAAAGTTTTCTTTGCGCAGGTTGGGAATGTATTTGCCATCGCGATCCATAACGCTCACCGGGATGCTGACCAGCGTTGTGTTCACGCGAATTACATCGCCCGCTTCAACGTCTTCCGGACCTTCCGCGGGCTTCTGCTGTGGCAGGGTCGCAGTCTGGCGGTTGCCGTTGGTTGAGCCCCCCAGAACAGGCGGCCGGCGCGATTGCGCCGGGATTGAAGCCGAGGGGGCTTGCGAACGCGGCGCTTGTGCCTGCACGGTACCAGCCCCGACACGTCGCGGACGCGTCTGCGCGGGCGCGGTCTGCGCGAACAATGCTGAGACAGCGAGAAGCGACAGGAGGATTGCGATCTTTTTCATTGGATAGACTCCAGTTAGTTTTTCGCCCGGGAGAGAGCGCGAGCCGAGGTTTCGGACGCGGGAATCAAATCATTTGATGCAACTAAGCAAAAAGAGATGCTTGACCGGCCCCGGTCAAGATCGGTAAAGGGAGAGTATTAACAACCGAAGATTAACCCAAGGACTCAATCGACGCAATGTTTTGCGCCCTGGTAGTGCCCTAATTTCAATTTCTTTGTCTCTATTCCCCTCCCTCTGGGAGGGGTCTATACAGAGGGGTTCAGGGGAGGGCCTGCAGCGAATTAATCAAACATTTCATTGACGCGCGGCCTCGATGGCCGCGCGCTGTTTTTGAATGCTTGAACTTGGCACCCAATCCTGTGACTTGAAATGATATGAACGCGATCTTCTACTTCTAAGTTAAGAGTGACCTCATCGAAACGACGCGCGGCCATCGAGGCCGCGCGTATTTCTCGGGACGGGCGACATACCAAGCCCTCCCCAACCCTCCCAGAGGGAGGGAGTAGACGAGAAGAGCAAATGCAAATTAGAGGACTTTTGCGACTTCAGAGAATTGCCGCTTAATTTGAGCTCATGATTGAGTTCCAGATAAAGGGGAATGTGCCCCATGTCTGTCCTCGATGCTGTGGCCGAAAACCGAAAAGAATGACGCGGCCTTTGCCCATCGAGACTTCTGCCAGCGCGATCTTGCCCGCCAGGTATTTTTCACCCAGCAGCCAGCCGGAGCGCAACACGTCTTTGCCCGCGTACCGCGCCACGACGCGCACGCGCGGTTCCCCCTCAGCGGTAGTTTCGAAGGCCGAGCTGTTTATGAAGTATGCGTCCGCGTCGTTCGACATCGAGCGGGATATCGGATCCGATGTGTTCACATTAATTCGCAGGATTGAGCCGGGGCAATAGAAATCCGACGATCGCAACGCATCCAGGACATTCCTCAACGGCAACTTGAACTGTTTAATAACCGTCTCGCATGAAGCGTCGAAGCAAATGAGGGTGCCACCTTCGTCGGCAAAGCGACGCATGCTTTCGACCGCGGCGGAGCTCAACCCACCTGGGCCGGAGTCAGACGGCGGATCCTCCGTGTTTCCTCGCGCTCTTTCCGACGGCAAAATGATTGCGTCGAACCGCGCCCGCAAGTTCCCTTCACGCATCGCAGCGTCCCGCAGCGATTCATAAGGTACGTTAAATGTGTCGAAGACATAGCGCGTCCACCCTTCGTCCATGTTGCCTCGCGGGTTTTGGTAAAGGCCAATGCGCACGCCGGGGCTAACGGGATTCGGTATGGGCGATTTGTCGTTGGTCCAGAGTCGCAAACCCAAATCACCCCGCACATCGTTCTCGCCTTTGATCAGGCTCATCTTTCTTTCATTTGCAGGTTCACGAATTGAGGTCACCGCCAGACTTTCGACGCCCATCTGCATTGGTAGTGTCCAACCCGCGACATCGTAAGGCCTTTCAGCTTCGCCTGTGGCGGTGATGCGATCGGGATAGACCTGGGGCTCGAACAGGGCCAGCACGTTTGGACGATAGGGCTGGTTAAGAAATACGATGTAGCTGCCCGCTGGAATTTCCTGCATTGGTCGCGTCGAGAGTGCGAGCCTGGACTTCGTCTCCCCGCTTTTATGAGGTCCGATGATTTGTTCGCCCGTAATCGCGTGCAACTCGTGATCGAGTCGATAAACTTCGACGCCCTGCTCGACCAGCGCTCCAATCATTTTTGCAACGTTTTCATCGCGGCCCTGGCCGGCAGGAATCAGATACGCGAGCGGTTCACCTTCGGCGTTGGCTGAAAGGCCGGCCTTTCCAAGTTCATAAAAGTTACGCAGATAATCGGCGCGATAGTTGGCGGCCAGCGACAGCACCGAATGCGACGCGATCAACTCCATTTGCATGATGACGTGTGGCCGCCAGGCGCCGCCGGGCCACGGATCAGGAAAGTTCGTCGTCGTTTCCAACGCGCTACGCATTCCCCGCGTTCCGCCACGCGCCAGTTGGTCGCGCGTAACGTTGGTCGGTGTCATGATGCGCGCGCTGGCGGCTTCAGTCAGGATGCCGATTGAATTGTGAAAATAGGGCGCGGTGCGAAAGCCGCCATGCCACCAGGTGTCGTAAAGCGCGTTCGTTAACACTCCGCGAAAGCCGGCGGCGGTCACGTCGGCAGCCATCTTGTGTCCGATCAGCCCCACCTGACGTAACAAAAGGGGCGCGATGCGCGGGTTGGGGGGATCATAGAAAGGAGGCACGAAGAATCGCGAGCCGTTCGAGCCCTGCTGATGGATGTCGTAAACGATTTCCGGAAACCATTCTTTCCACAGCAGCCGGGTGACCGACTTCGTCTCTTTCAAATTGAGCATGAACCAGTCACGGTTATCGTCGTGGCCGGCATAGTGATGATAAAGTTCGGGCGGCTCACGCCCTTCGTTAGGCGTCCCTAACGTCTTGCGATACCAGTTGGCAACAATGTCGATGCCATCGGGATTCGGTGAAGGAATCAGGATCAGAATTACGTTGCGCAGAATCTGCAGAGTCTCGTTGTCGTTCGCGCTCGTCAGGTCGTAAGCGAGCTGCATGGACATTTGCGATGCCACTATCTCAGTGGAATGGATTGAGCACGAGATAACCACAACAGTCTTGCCCTGGCTGACGAGCCGATCGCGCTCATCCTGGCCGCCGACCTGGCGCGGGTCGGCAAGCCTGGCTTGAATCGCTTTGTACTTTGTCAGATCGCGTATATTCTCTGGCGCGCTGATGAAGGCCGCTATAATAGGACGCTGCAGAGTGGTATTCCCGATCGTTTGCACCAATACACGATCGCTGGCGCGATCCAGGCGCTTAAAGTAATCAGTGATTTGTTGCCAGTCAGCAATCGTGCGATCGTCACCCGGCGAGAAGCCAAGCACTGACCTGGGCGTAGGGATCGCCGCCTGCCGCCCGCGCTGTGCGCGGGCGGCAGGCACTGAAAGGAGCAAGGCGAAAAGGGCGAAGAGGACGACAAAAGAAGGAAGGCGGCCCCCGGTGATGGGTGGGCGCCCATCTGGTGGTCGACAAAACGTTTTCCGCCACGTCGTGTTTTGTTGGATTCTTATGGGCTTACTCAGCCGGGATAATCGATGATGCATTCGGAGGCCCTTCGACTGAAGTGATCGAGCGAAATGCGACAGAAATGATGCGCGCGGTGGAGTCTAGCACAGGCAACCGCCCGCGTTTCATTGGGCGCCTGCTTTTCTGGTGGTCCATGTTTGTCGCCGCAATGCTGCTGTTAATCCTGGCTCCACCGGTCCTTTTGGTGGCGCGGATTGCGAACCGTCGCGATTGGGTCTATCCCTGGGCTTCGTTTGGCGCGCGCAACTGGCTGCGCCTTAGCGGCATGACGGTGGCAGTCACAGGACTGGAATGGCTCGACCCGGATCAGACCTACGTCTTCATCTCTAATCACCGATCGTACCTCGACACAGCTACGCTGTTTCATTACACAGGGCGTCGCATTGGGGTCATAGCCAAGAAGGAACTGCTGAAGGTGCCTATCCTGGGTTACGGAATGGGTTACGTAAACGTAATGGCCATCGACCGCTCAAACCGCGAGCGGGCAGTGCAGACAATGCAGGCTGCGACCAAAAGAATTCAGTCCGGTGTGTCGTTCGGTGTATTCGCTGAAGGCACTCGAGCCTTACCCGGTCAGATGTTGCCGTTCAAAAAAGGAGCATTTTACATGGCAAGAGATGCCGGCGTGCCGATCGTTCCAGTCGCGATCAAGAACACCGACAGCTTAATGGGTAAGGGTTCGGGCGCGGCGTGGCCAGGCAGAATCGAGATGGTAATCATGCCGCCCATATCTACAAAGGGAGTCTCAACGGACCAGGAAGTTCAGGCTCTGATTAAGAGGGTCCAGGAAGCGATTGCGGATGAGTTGGGGGTTAAGGAGATCACCCCGCGCAATTGACGGTCTGAATCCAGGACCTCGAATTTGGTTCAATCTTCTGGCGGTTTTCCCTTTGGGGGTGTCGCGGGTTTGGTTGTCGCCTCAGACTTCTCGTTCTCCATCTGAATCACCCTCAATTTGCCGCGGGCGCGCTGGTAATCCGTATATTTGACGCGAATGCGTATGCGCACGTCCTCGCCGCTGTCAAAAATCAGGTCGTCGTCGGCGTAGGCATAGGTGGGAAACCAGTACTTGCCATCGATCTGTTCGCGGTAAGTCTCGACAATTGGAAACTTGTTTTTCTTTGTCTCAGGAATACCTTTGCCTTTCGACTTCACGATTTGCAAATCGTGATCGTCTACCCAGACCGTTCCCTTGAAAAACCGTTCCTTAGTTTTCTTTGCATCAGGGGCGACTTTCGGTGCCACCTCGAAGACGTACAAATCCAGTTCGTCAATACGTTCCTTGCCCAGGTACTTAAAGTCGTACTGACCTGCTTTTGTCGACTCCAAAGCAAATGGGGTTACGCCGCCCAGGTCTTCGACATCTTCCTGCGTTATGCCCTCGTATGAAGCCATGGGGAAGTAATCGATTTTTTCGAAGCGATTTCCCGAATCGTCGAAGGTGAAGTGGGATACCCGGTGATACTCTCCCGTTACCTGCCCGCCCATTCCCAGAATTTGAATGAGAGCATCTCGCTTAAAGGCGTACTCGAGTAGAGCCTTGTGGAATTCGGTCTCGCGGGTGGTAAACGCCCGGACAATTCGGTCAATCTCGGACTGACTCAGCGTCCCGGTGGGGCCCGCCGCGGTTTGCGCCGACACCTGACTAAAAGAAAAAGCGCATACCAGCGAGAGCAGCAATGCGTATAGATTCAATCTGACAATTCTCATCTTCTACCTCTTGCGCTGAGACCGAGATTATAAACGATCAGGCCCGCCAGTAGCGTTTCAGATGCCAGCGGGCTGGCCTTTGTTGCCATTTACCCTGTCTACCTCGAAAGGCCGATTGTGGTGAACCCAACGCTCTGGGACAAGGGGCCAGTTTTTTGCTTGCAAGGAGCCATGCTTATGGAGTAATGTACGCGCGTATTAGTAGTTTGGCCGGTTCCCAACGGTACTCTCTATCCGGTTTTTGCACGGCAACCGATGCTCAGGGGACGAGGAGCAGGTACGGAGTCTCACCAACGGGCGGTCTTGAAAACTCAAACAGCGTTTGCTGCGGTCCTCATGTCGGCTAGTGAGCGTGACGATTACCCGTGGCATTTCCAACGGCGCGGAGTGCGGATCCTAATGTCACCGGCTGCGTTGCTGCACGGGAACCTACGCCGCGCCCAGGCTTGTGGGAGGCTTGTGCGAATTGACTTAGCCGATAAAGTGCGGCGGCCGAACACGCTCTTTCTGGGCAGAGCAAACGGCCGTCGCCCTTACCAGGCTGCAGCAGAAGCCAAGAGGCGAAGGCGAATTGTTGACACGACGAAACCTAAGAAACTCACCCTGGCAACCATGCAGCGGGCAATGAGGTTCGCTGGATGGTAAAGTTCGGGGACGCCTGACTTCCCTCTCTTAAGCCGGCGTCCCCGACCAGTTTCTTCGAACCGTACTACTCCACGAACTGGACATCTATCTGGTGTGGAATAATCCCGCGTTCAAACCCTTCCTGAAGCAAACATCGGACAGCATCGCGGCCGCGATCGGTATAGTCCAGAGTGAGGTCATTGACCCACATTGACACGAACCGGTCCGCCAGCGACGGATCCATGTCGCGGGCAAATTGCAGCGCATACTGCAGCGCATCGTCGCGGTTGTCCAACGAGTAACGAATGCTTTCGCGCAGCAGGTTCGATACCTCGCGCATTTTTCTTTCGCCCAGATCGCGACGGATAGCGTTACCGCCCATCGGTAGCGGCAGCGCCGTTTTTTCGTACCACCACTCGCCGAGATCCAGCACCTTCTGCAACCCCCTGGTGTGATAAAAGAGCTGGCCTTCGTGGATTAGCAGGCCGGCGTCGCACTGTCCATCCAGCACCGCGTCGATAATCTGATCGAAGGGCACCACTTCGTACTTGAAGTCCGAATTAAAAATGCGCAGGGCCAGAAACGCACTGGTCAGCGTGCCCGGCACGGCAATCCGGGCGCCCGATAATTCAGCCGGATTCAGTTCTTCACGCGAAACCAGGATGGGGCCATAGTTGTCGCCAATCGAAGCACCGTGCGGCAGTAGGACGTACTTATCCGCCACATAGGCGTAGGCGTGAAAGCTGATCGCGGTAACGTCGTAGGTCCCTTTTCTGGCTTCCTCATTCAGCGTTTGAATGTCTTTGAGGACGTGCTTGAATTCAATGTTGCCGGTCTCGAGTTTGTTAGTCGCCAAAGCGTAGAACATGAAAGCGTCGTCGGAGTCCGGTGAATGAGCGACGCTGATAACGGTAGGTTTGATTGTTTTAGGCATATCTCACTAACACACAAATGCAGCGGTCAGATGCGTCTCGTTGGTGTTTTGCATCCTCAGCCGCTGCCTTTGATTGAACTTCAGGCGATCGTCGCCGCCCTCTCGACGCGATTGTAAACCGTGTCCCGCTCGACGGCTTCGAAGCCCGCCTCCTCAATTAGTCCGATCAGCTCTGGACGCGTCATGCGCACCTCGTTGTTCGCTTCTATCGAATAACTCTCAGTCAGCTCACCGCCCTCTGTGATCGTACCGTCGATGTCATTCGCGCCGTAATGGAGTGCGACCTGCGCCAGGCGCTTGCCGAGCATCACCCAGTAAGCCTTGATGTGCGCAAAGTTGTCGAGCATCAGGCGCGAGACAGCCATAGTCTTTAAGGAATCAGTGCCCGAGGGACCGGGAAGATGCGCCAGTTGGGTCTTCTCCGGATAAAAAGCCAGCGGGATGAAGCACTGAAAACCTTGCGATCTGTCCTGCTGTTCGCGCAGTCGAATCAGGTGATCGACGCGATCCTCGATTGATTCAATATGGCCGTAGAGCATCGTGGCGTTGGTCTTCAGGCCTGCCGCGTGGACTTTGCCCGCCAGTTCGAGCCAGCGATTCGCGTCGCATTTATGGGCGCAGATCATTGAGCGAGTAGGCTCGCGAAAGATTTCGGCGCCACCTCCTGGACAGGAATTGAGGCCTGACTCGATCAAACTCAGAATGACATCTTCGTCGGTCATCTTGTAAAAATGGGCGAAGTGGTCCAGCTCGACCATGGTGAAGCCCTTCAGGTGAAGCTGCGGATATTCGTTCTTCAACGCCGACAGCAAATCCGTGAAATAACTGAAAGGCAATTTTGTGTTAAGTCCGCCGGTTATGTGCAGCTCAGTTGCGCCTTCGTTTACAGCCTGACCCGCGATGCGCAACGAATCCTGGATATTGTGCGTGTAGGCATCGGGCTGACGGGGAGTGCGGTAGAAGCCGCAAAACTTGCAGTCCACGTAGCAGACGTTCGTGGGATTGAGATGACGATTGACGTTGAAATAGGTCGCTCGCCCGTGACGGCTGCGGCGCACCGTATCGGCCAATTTGCCCAGCGCATTCAGATCGTCGGTAGCATAAAGCGCCACGCCATCTTCAAAAGACAAACGCTCGCCGGCCTCGACTCTGGTCTCAATATCGTTCAGCTTCTTGTCGTGTGATAAGAACATGGAAATGTTGCCTCAAGGGCCCATTAGAGTAGCGGCGCCAAAACTCGCAAAAAGAATCACGCTTACGAAAGCGTTAGTCGTAAAAAACGCCGCGTTCAAACGGCTCAAATCATCCGCCCGCACGAGTGTGTGCTGGTAAACCAGTAAAATTCCGGTGGCAATTACGCCTGCGAGCGCGAGCGGGCCAAGCTTCGTGACAAAGTATAACGCAAGCAGCGCAGCAAAAGCTCCTGCGTGCAGCGCGCGGGCAATCCAGAGAGCGCGCGCGACCCCGAAGCGAGCCGGAATCGAATGCAAGCCCTCTCGTCTATCGAAATCATAATCCTGGCACGCATAAAGCACGTCGAAACCTGCCGTCCATAACAGCACCACCAGCGACAGGAGCAGAGGCTCAACGCTATTCAACTTGCCCCGGACCGCTATCCACGCTCCCGTCGGAGCAATGGACAGGCACCAGCCAAGAACTATGTGCGACAAGGTTGTCCATCGCTTTGTATAGGAGTAAAGCAGCACGCTAGCCAGGGCGATTGGCGACAGAACCAGGGTCAGACGGTTCAACATCGCTGTGGCCAGAAGAAACACTCCGGCCGAAGCTATTGTGAAGGCCCACGCGAAGCCGATCGACAACGAGCCAACGGGAAGCGGGCGCATCTGTGTTCGCGGATTGCGCGCATCGTAGCTCCGATCCGCAATCCGGTTGAAAGCCATCGCCGCCGAGCGAGCGCCCACCATCGCCAACGCGATCCAGAGAAGCTGTCGCACTGACGGAATGCCTCGCGCGGCAAGGACAGCCCCCAGAAAAGCGAACGGCAGCGCGAACAGTGTGTGCTCGATCTTGATCATTTCGAGCGTTGTGCGAATGTTCCGGGTAAACGTCGGCATCTTTATCCAGCTTCACCCTTCCAGCGCGTTGCGGTCGAATGCGGAATGCCGAACTGATCGAGAATGCGAAAGCAAAGATGGTCGACCAATGCTTCGATGGTTTGGGGGCGATGGTAAAAGCCCGGGCTGGCGGGAAGAATGCCGGCTCCGGCCCGAGCCAGCCGCAGCATGTTCTCCAAATGAATTGCGTTGTATGGCGTTTCCCGCGGCACCAGAATGAGCTTGCGTCCTTCTTTTAATGTCACGTCGGCTGCCCGATGAATCAGATTAGTTCCGGCACCGGAAGCAATCGCGCCCAGCGTGCCCATTGAGCAGGGAACGATGATCATGCCCGCCTGCGGGTGGGAGCCAGACGACGGCGTGGCCGCAAGATTATCAAGGCGGTGCAGGCGGACCACCTTCGAATCGGACGGCAGCCCTATCCACTCATTAATCTTTCTGGCATCCGCTTCGCCCAGGGCGAATCCCAATTCTACCCGGGCCACCGTATCCGCCGATGCCGACGCGATCAGATTAATTCGTTCGACGACTCCGCTTGACGCCAGGTGTACCAGTGTGCGATAGGCGTAAACAGTGCCTGAAGCTCCGGTGATAGCGAGCGTCAGCTCCATAGCGTTTCAACGTAAAGTATTCAAAAAGGAAACCAGACTCTCCTTGTCCTCTGCGCTTATTTGGACAATATTCGCCGCAATGAAATACCTGTTGTCAGTTTTCCCTGCCGCGACTCTTTCATGGCGCACCGGCTTGACCGTAAAACTAATCGGCCCGGCGGGTAATGTCAGCTCGACTACGACGGTGTATTCGACGCTCGTAAGATAGCGGTCGATGTTCCGCGCGGAAATAACCAGACCGACGCCGTTCTCGCTTACATTATTGGTTGAGCCCACCATCGTCAGGCCCGAGCCCAAACTTTTTATGGTGAACCGCGTTGCCTGCGGCGATGCCTTGAAGAGAACTTTGACGTTCAGCTTGGCTTCAAAGCGCGGCTCGACGCGGCGGTCCGATAAAAAGGAAGACATGATAGTGACTACGATACCTTATCGGGCGAGTCATCTTCAAAAGGCGGCGGCTGTCGACGTGACCAGATCCAGTAAAACGGCAAGCCGAGCAGGATCAGACCAAGGCCGGCGAGTGGAGGGTTACG
>DASXRU010000149.1:0-36222 GCA_036506395.1 Pyrinomonadaceae bacterium
GGGCGGCGTTTATGCTTCGCTTTGCGACCCGCCGGGCGTGCTTTCTCGTCAGGTTTGGCGTGCGTTAGTGGATGCCCCGGAGGCGCCAGAGGCTTGCGAATTGAGTTGAAGATAGGACGGGCCGCTTTCCTTGCCTGTTTGCGGCGGGACGCTTTCATTCGCTTTCACCCGTTAGAACGATGGGATGCTATAGCGGGCGGCAAATCCTGTCAACGTTTGCAAAGTAGGACAGGCATTCCTGCCTGTCATTCTCTTAGCCAGGATTGAAGTGGCGCAGACTTCAGTCTGAGAAGCAGCGCGCCAAAACACTTCTGACAGGCAGGAATGCCTGTCCTACCGGAGATCCGTTAGGCAGGATCGTTTATGAGCTTTGCGAGGGTTTGGGTTTCGGCTTGTCTCTTCTGCTGAAACTCGCTAACCCAATTGGTGACTGTGTTCACCATATCGCGCGCCGCTTGTTGCGCGGTCTCGCCCGCTGACTTAACTTTGCCGGCCGCAGTGTTCTGCTGACGGGTGCGCTCTTCGCGCTTTACAACTTTTATTACTTTCTTATCAGACATGATGATTTGCTTGTACCTTAAGAATGACCGAATGATTACCCAATGTAACGAATCTGGCGGCCCAAAGTTCCCAATATGTTCGGTTTCAATTCTCAGAACGACTTCACCCGGCATTCTTGCAAAACGCGGGCCAGTGAATTTCCGTCGGATTCGTAGTCTTGGAGTGGATCTACGTGGTTAGACGCGCCCGCGGATTCATTGGTTGTAAAGAATTGGCCCGGCGCCAACTGCTAGGAACTACTTAGGCCGGCTTTATGCTCCATGTCATTCCTCCAGATTCGCTTCTGAGTTCGGTAGACGATCACGCACAGTCCCAGAAAGGAGAACCCGGCTACGTAAGGCAAGGCCCTCTTCATGGCCGCCGTACCGAACACAATCAACAACGTGTTAATTACAATTAGAGCGATGCGAAACTCAGTCGGGCCGAGCTTGAGATAACTGATGTTGAATTCTTCGGTGGCGGCGAATGTCAGAAACGCATTCACCATGAATGCGCCGTAAACCGCCAGCACCAATAGCATGTGATATCGCGAGGTTGCTGGCAGAAGCAGCGCATAGCCAATCAAGACCGAACAGAGAAACACGTAGTCCAGCAAGTGATCCATATAGAAGCCCCACTTGAACAAGCCGGTGTTTCGGTATTTACCCACCTTGCCGTCGAAATGGTCGGTGAAGTATTGAAACGTAATCATTAGCGAGACCAGCCAAAGCCATTTGAGATTCGTAGCCGCCAGGAAACTGAACGCTACGATCAGTCCTGACCAGACCAGCGTCAGCATGGTCAGGTGCTGCGTCTCGAGCCAGTCCGGCACCCGCGGCAACACGATGCGGGCCATGCGTCGCTCAATCGGCGCCAGGAATGAAGTATTGTTTTTGCTTGCTCCAGCGAATTCTTCTATTCGCATTCGTTACCTCGTAGGACAGACATTCCTGTCTGTCATCCTGAAAGGGCAAGCAGCAAGCCACGAAGATTCATGCCCCTCTGGCCGGAACGCGGCGCAAACCGCGGCATGTCGCCACTGCCCGCTTAGCAAACTGAAGGATTTACCCGACAGATGTCAGGGTATTGGTGGGATCTAAATAAAGACGACCGACTGCGAGTTAGGAATATCAAACCGTTTGCGGCAACTCTTGCACGCGAGCATGTCGTCAATGCGAACCATGTAATCGCGTGAATTGGCAAAGCGAGCGCGGTCCCGCTCATTGGCCCCGCGCGGCAAAGCCTGCTTCTTCTTTCGCGTTAGCCAACGAACTTCATAATCCGAGCGCTGGCGACAATGCGGACAACTAAACGACGCCTGCTTCGTTTCCTGCCGCTCATTAAAGAAATCACGTTCTTCCATACGCTGGGAGCGCGGACATCCTGTCCGCTGCTTTCTGCCTTCCTACTGCTCACTGCTTACTGCTCACTGCTTACTGCTTACTGCTCACTACTTTAAAAGCTCGCAAAGTTCGCGCAAATACCTGAAGCTATAAATGCCTGTCTCGTGTCCGTCACTCCACTTGAAGTTCAAAGCATAACGGCCAACGATGGAGAGGTCCTTGATCTCTATCTCTTCAGAGACTGCTTCCGGTTTCAGTGTGCGCTGTCCGGTCCACTCATTCACACACTGGGCGCAGGGACAAGCTCGTCGCAATACCGCGGCGTGATATTGACACACGCGCTCATCTGCCCAGGTGATGCGCAGACCGGCATTGCCCTCCTGCATGATCTCTCGCGGTTCGATCGCCAGCCGTCCCTGAGTTGCCGCATTGGTCATATTGTTCAGAACTAAGCACTATAACAAGCCCTCCCTCAGGGTCGGGCTTCTGCCTGTCGCATAGCTTCCTCGACCGCATCCGCTTTTACTTTCCAATGCGACGCATTCCAGACTGCCTTTCCATTGCGCAGCACGATCACCTGAGGGCTGTGATGCTCTACCGCGGTGCGCGCTTCGATCTCATCTGAAACGTCGCGTTCGTTCTGGACGACGACAATGTTGACCGGGACCTTCACAGCGGACATTTCCTCGTAGGCAGCCCCGCTCATGGGGCAGGTCGTACTGTGTTTGAAGAGGACCACCGGTCCCTTGGCCGAATCGCTTATTAATTGTTCGAAGGATTCTTTATCTGAAATCGGGACGAAGTGATTATCCATGGGCACCAATCCCCGGCAGCTTGAGACTATTTCGATATTAACTTATCGGTTTGATTCGCACAAAGACGGAGACACTGTGGCGTGCTGATGCAGTACGCCTAGCTGAATTTAGGTAGTTCCGGTCCCGCTCGTTGTACTAAGCGCAAGCGCTCAAACTGGATGAAAACGACCGTCGCATAATTCGCGAGTTTCTTTCTCAATAATAATTCAGCGCCAGTCCCCGATGAGGACGAAGGGCGCCCAGTAGAACGGCGCGCTGTATTTCTTGCCGGTTATCATTGCCAGCTGAGCTTCACGCATGGCTGCCGCCGGGGATGTAACAGTCGAGAGTCCGGCAGGTGGACCAAGTAACCGCCGGTAAAAATCCGTCATCAACTCAGCAGTGGATTTGTCGGCCACCGACCAGAGGCTGACGCCAACCGTGGGCGCGCCGGCGTACATGAACGCTCGCGTCAAGCCAATCACGCCTTCGCCGCGCTTCTCTTTTCCCAAACCAGTTTCGCAGGCCGAAAGCATTACCAGCGGCGCGCCAACGTTCATATTGAAAACTTCGTCAGTGCGCAGAAAGCCGTCGTTGTTCTTATTGCCGACCAGCGAAAGCACCAGTCCGGTAAACTGCGGGCGGTCGGCATTCAAAAGACCATGCGTGGCGAAGTGAATCACTCGATAGTTCTGGATGTCATGGCTCTTAACGTCGTCTTCGCTGGCTTTCAGATCAAGCCAGAGATCTGATTGCCCGCCCGACTTTTTCACCAATTGCCCAATCTGCTCAGCTTCAGCTCGCGTGCCCGCGAGACGCGCGAGCTGCAATCCCTGTGCGGAAGAAGACGATTGGGCAGATTCTCCGGCGACGTCCTCGACCGCGCTCTCGAGGCCAAGGCCGCGTGCTTCCGCCGTGGCTTCCGCTGAAGCTGTGACCGTGCCTTTCGCGCGCGGATCGTTGGAGTTGAAGACCGGATCGGCAACCAGCAGAAAACTCTTGCCGGCTGTCTTATTCCTCTGCTGTCTGATCGCGGCGATTACCGATGCCGACGGCGCATAGACGATTTCATTGGTCTTGACCAGGTAGCCCAGGGACGCGTAATCAGTTCCTTCCGCCGATTTGACCATCGCTTCGAACGGTACGTAGTTGAGGGCGCCATCGGCGACGACCAGCAGACGTTTCTCGCCAATCACACTTGCCGCCGGCTCTACCACAGCTTTGTAGAGCACACTCGCAGCCGCGACGAAAGCGCTGACGTTTTCCGGAACACTATCAACGCCGAGGCCCAGGCCGCGCTGTTGGTTCGCAGCCACATCGATGCCGACAATGCGCCGTTGCAGCTTTGAAGGAATTAGCTGCGCTCGAAGATCGGTCACCAACTTGTCGACCATGGCGCGCGGCGGCAGCTTGTAAACAAAGACGCTCGCTGAAGTCACGGCCCAGAGGTATGACGCGTCGCTGCCGAGACTGTATTCGAGCAGCACCGTGCCCTCATCCAAAACCTTTTGCTGAACTTCGGCCAGCGATTGGGGCTGGGCCGCGGTCAGGGCCGCGTATCGCGGACTGGCCGTGCGAATCTGATTCTCAATGTCATCAAATTCCGTTTGTAGCTTGTCGAGTTCTGAGTCCAGATCGGAAGGTCTCTGCTTTTGCTGATTCTGCGGGTCGGATGAAAGGCTTATGCCAGTTAGTTGCTGCGCGATTTCCTGTTGCCGATCGAGATTATCCTGCTTCCGCTTCAGAAGATCGGCGGGCACTCCGGCGGTAACCTGGGCATTGGTTTCGCTCAGCATGTCCAGTAGCGAACGGGCGCGTCCCTCTTCCGTGACTTTGAAAGCTTCTGCGGCGTAATCGAGCGCCTTGCCGGAGAGGGGCGTTCCCGGCGCCGGCGCGTTGAGCAGAGCCGTTTCTGCCATGGCACTTGAAGCTTCGTCAAAAACATCCTTTGTTGTGGCCAGAAATGTGGTGCGGGATTCGTCGGCGCGCAGGCTGCCCGCGCGTAAGGTTTCGATGGTCGCAATCGCATCTCTATAACTGGCGAGCGCGGACTCCCGGATCGAAGCGGCTTTCTTCTGATCCTTTTCCTGCGCCGCCTGCAACCAGTTACTTCGCCCCGCGCCGCGCTGGGCCGGCCACATTAAGTCGAGGCGTTTGTCCGCCTTCGCTCCCTTTGCGGCCTCTGAATAAAATTTGATGGCATCTTTGTAGTTTCCCAGTCGCAGCGCCACATCCGCGAGGCTGGTGCGCGCGGCCGCGCGGAAGCGGCGCGTCTGTCCCAGATTGCCGACCCCGGGAAGACTGCCATTGCCGGCATCGAGCGCATTCTGAAAGTGCTTCTTCGCGGCTTCCAGATTGTTGCCGGCAAATTCGATACGACCCATGCCCAGCTCGTAGGTCATGTAAACGGTCGCAATGCGATACTCATCAAGTTCTTTCTTAACTTCGAGCAAGCCAATTGCCGCACTTGTCGGCGCTTCGACTGAGACCCGCCCGGTTGAAATGCCGCCCATGATTCCGCCCAGGCCGCCAAATCTCCTGGTGGCTTTCGCAGCAACACCTTCCGGCTTGGTGACGTACATCTGCGCATACGCCGCACTCGCCTCAGGGAGTTTTCCCAGGCGGTAGTTGGTGTCCCCAATCTTTGCCAGCATCAGATTGGCGTTGAAGCCATTGTCGGCGTTGGCGGTCGCGGCGGTTTCGGCCAGGGCGCCCGCGGTAGCCCCGGCTACGTTAGCGGCCCCCGCAGCCGCCCCGGTCGTAGCGTCGCCCATTTCTCCACTACGGAATGCTTCGTAAGCCTTCCGATAGTGGTCGAGCGCGACCGTGTATTGCCCCTGGCGCAGATAGAGATCGCCAAGCTGATCCTCCGCCGCGGCGACACCCCGCGCGTTTTTGGATTCAGTAAAGAGCTTTAGGGCTTTGCTGAGATAACTAATCGCCTGATCAGCTTTGCCCTGCTTCAACAGAGTTCGACCCTGTTGCAGCGCCGCGTTTGCTTGATCGTTTTGCTGAGGGGGAAGCAGAGCAGGGGCGGCCACGGGGTTAAGGCTGTGCGCTGAAACTGTTGGTACGCGCGAGCCGTGCAGGATTACAACGCAGGCAATAAAAGAACCGGCGAGAAATACTTTGAACTTCATCTTTACTCCTGACCTTCACAGACTGAGAGTCTGACTACGCAGGCTTGAGTGAAGCTTTCACTCTTAGCCCTCCCTTACGGTCGGGCTTCTGCCTGAGTTTCACAGACTAAGTCTGCACCAATTACTTGTGAATCAGATCCAGCACCGTTACCAGAACGGGGGCTTTCGTCGACGCGCTCATGCGAATCACTGAAGGCGCGGGCGCGCTCTGATCCAGCCCCAGACCGCGGGTGGTGGCGACTTTTTCTTTTTCGGTTTGTGCCTGACCATAGTTCGTGCTGGCAACAACTTCCACGTCCGCTTTCCTTGCTTCCTCCACCTTAGCCCATGCTTCCGGCGCCGGTTGCCAGGGACACTTTGTTTTGTTTGCCGCGCAGAACGCGACCAGCGCTTCGCTGGTGGGGACGGATGGCAAAGGCTCGCGGGTGACTACGATGTAGAGACGTTCGGTAGCGGGATTGCCATAGAAAGTGAACCAGCGCAGACGCTCGTCTTTCTCGAAGCCTGACGGCACATCGTAGGGCACATGAGCCTCAATCGCATTGTCACCGTCCTCCAATCGCCAGTCCGGGAAGATCATCTCGGGCTGGCCATCGCCTTCACTGTGAAAAACGTAAAGGTAGCCATCGACATTGGGCTCCAGCGAGATACGAACGCGATCGCCGGTGTGAAACTCGCTTGACGGATCAATGCGCACAGCGTCGCCACTCGCGTCGCGCTTGAAGAGCGTGTAGCCGAGACCTATTGGGGTTGCCGGAGTCGTGGAGCTGGTATTCGCATTGCTCTTGCCGGTATTGGAATTCGCAGCTACGTTGCTATTGTCGTTCTTCGCCGTGCCTGTTCCTCGTCTGGTCTTATGTCGGGCCCTGGCGCTGCCCGCAGTGTTGGTGGTTTTGTCCCGGGAGCTGAGAAATGCGCCGCGCACTTCGTCGTCTTCCTGGGTCTGCGCCAGCCCCACACCGAGACCACACATGATCAATGCGAATAACAACGACAAAATCAGTCTGGAATGCATTATTTGAAACTCCTTTGGAAAAACTGGTCTTAAAGCCATCTTTCTTTTAGCGGGGGCAGGCCCCCTGACTGCGGTAATCCTCAGTTAGACTTTGAACGTATCAACACTACCCACTTGCAGTCTGGAAGGGGGCATGCCCCCGCTGACTTTTCCTTGTCAGGCCCGCCACTCACTTGTGTTCGATGCGTATATCGAAGATTACGGGTGCACCTTCTTGCATTGTCTGGGGGACTTTTACGGAAACGAAGGGCTTGGCTCCACTGGCGCTCATTACGTCAGCGGCTATTGTATCAGTCGCTGCCGTATTCCCCTTGTACCGGGCCCGGAAATTCTCAAACTCGCTCTGTTCTTCCGGCGAAAGTGCATGCACGGAGGGAGCGGCCATGAAGGCGGGCGCGGAAAGCGGCTGCCCCGAAAAGATTACCGTGTAGGTCTCCGCCCCCGCCGTCTTATCAAGCGTTATCCACTTCTTGCTTCCGCTCGGGAAACTGAAGTCCACACCACTCTTCACTTCATTTGTTTTCAATCCGGATAGCGGGCTCGGTTGGGCGCTTAAGAAAGTTGTGGGAACATTATTCTCACCGGGCCCGATGATGTACAAATAACCATTCTCGCTGGGCGAAAAATGAAGCTTAAACGATTGGCCCGACTCCAACTCGACCCGGGTGCCGGCGGTCGTGGTAGTCACTCCTTTTTCGGATTCAACCTCCAGCCAGTAACGTGTGATCTCGTGCCCGCCGGCAGCCGTGTCTCCTGTTGATGTGCCGTTTGCTTTACCACTGAACGAACTCGCATTGGTGTTTGTTCCCGCGTCTGCGGCAGGGCGGCGCATTGAACGCAGCACGAATAACCCGCCGACCCCTGCCGCCAACAGAACCAGTACGAGCACTGCGCCCAACGCCAGCGGGAAGCCGCTACGCCTGGCTGACGCAGCAACCGGCGCCGGCTGTCCCAATACATCGGGAGAAGTTTCGACTGGGGCGCTAATAACCGTTGGCAAAGTCGCACTGGCGCTGGGTTGCACCGGCAAAGCGCTAACGCCGGAAGCTGCGTTAGGCGAATCCACTGTGACAATGGTCGGCGCGATCCGGCTCGAGTTGGTGTCCAGTTGTTTCTGCGCGCTGGTGGGAGCGGAAGGTGGCGGCGCGCCGGGAATCGGAGTTACCGCTTCGCCCGTCGCGGGGGCGCTTTCTATCGCTGCCTTCAATTCCGATGACAACGCGGCAGCAGTTTCGGGCCTGTCGGCGCGATCTTTGGCGATCGCGCGCGCGATGGCGTGACTAAAACCTTCGGACACGTCAGGCTGCATCTGGCGTAGCGGTGGCGGCGTAACTGAGATGTGGTCGCGCCGGAGTTCAAACAATGTTTGGCTGGCAAAAGGCCGCTTGCCGGAAACCATCTCGTAGATCACCAGCCCCAAACTGTAGATGTCAGCGCGCCCGTCAATCTCCGAGCTGCCGTCGCGCGGCAACTCGCCCCACTGCTCGGGAGACATGTAGTAAGGCGTGCCGACCACCTGGCCCGCCATTGTCAGCGCCGTGGTGCCGCCAGTGTCAGCGCCGGCAATCTCGCGCATCTTCGCGATTCCCAGATCGAGCAGCTTCACCGTCGGCTCGCCGCCGGCGCCGGCGTTTCCGATCATGATGTTTTCCGGTTTCAGATCGCGATGCACAACACCCATGGCGTGCGCCGCGTTCAGCACACTCATGATCGGCTCGATCACAGCGAAGGCCGCTGCCGGAGAGAACCGGCCCCGCCGTCTCAACTCGGCATCGAGAGTGTGCCCTTCGACGTATTCCATCACCATGTAGATGGTGCCGTCGGCAGCCGTACGCAGATCGTAAACGGTGACGGCGTTTGGATGGCGAAAGCGTCGCGCCGCCTGGCCCTCGCGACGAAAGCGCCGCAGCCATTCGGCGTTGCTGCGCATCTCCGCAGGCAAAACCTTAATTGCCACGCGATCGCCGAGCAGGATGTGGCGCGCCCCATAGACCGCGCCCATGCCGCCTTTGCCGAGCATGGATTCGATCTGATACTGGCCATCGAGCACGGTGCCGACCAGCGAACCCAGATCGTCTGCCAGCACTTCGCCGTCAGTTGGGCAAAAGCTGACACTGTCCTCGAATTTCTGATTACAGATGCTGCAGTATTTCATCTTGAATTAATGTAACGGCAGGAATCTCAGGAAGGCAACTCCCAAAACGTAAATAACAAAATCCGCGCAGAAATGCCCAATCATCGCCGCCTCGAGCCCGCGTTTCCGGTAGAGATAACCGAAGGCAATTCCGGCGACCCCATTTAGCAATAACGCCGCCGCCACCACCAGCGGCGTAATCGGCAGGACCAGAGATGCTGAGGGCAGGTGTCCCAGACCAAACAAGATGGCCACAATGATGTTTGCGGTCCAAAAAGTTGCAGCGGCCAGCGTGTTCTTTTCTTTCTGGAACACTTTCATTCCCAGCCACGCAAACAGCGTCAGCAGAAACAGCCTGGTAAGAATTTCTTCGTAGATTCCCCCATTAAAACAAAGTAGAAATCTTTTCCAGACTGCGATGTGTGACGCGCTGACGAAGGGAAGATTAGGGATATATTGAACGAGGGCAAGCAGGCAAATAAGAAGGACGATACCAACCAGCACCCCAACGAGGGCGCCGGCCTTAGCTGACTTCACCACTTTCGCGGATACATCCTGGTGGTTGAGCCAGCCTTCCAAAATCGGCGCACCCAGGCCAGTCTTGCGTCCCAGCAAAAGACCTACGCCTATGGCAATGGCCAGCATCGCCAGACTTTGAACGACGCCCAGGAGGATCACCAGAGGGAATGGAAACGGCGGCGGCGGCAATGTTGATCGCAATGCGGGCGTAAACAGCTCGAGAGCCGCCGGCACAATGGCCGCCAGGCTCGCGATCGCGGCAACGTACAACAGCCAGAACAATCGCCAGGGGTATCGCTGAGTTTGTGCGGTGGCCACTTTACGCGTTAGTCCTTGCTTGCACGCAAACTAACAGTTTGCGCTACGTTGTTTATTTGATTTTCCCCGGGCCCCACAACGCGCGTCCTGGTTTCGCTCCGGTGTGCTCTCCGTCTTTGATCACCTGAACTCCATTAACAAAGACGTGCTTCACGCCCACTGCATACTGGTGCGGATTCTCGTAGGTGGCTTTGTCGGCAATGGTCGCGGGATCGAAGACCACCACATCCGCAAAGTAGCCTTTTTTAAGGAAGCCTCGACGATCGAGTCCGAGGTTAGTCGCGGGCAAACCGCTTAGTCTTCGCACCGCTTCAGCCAGCGATATCACCTTTTCCTCCCGCACATATTTCCCCAGCAGCCGGGCGAAGTTGCCATAGGCGCGTGGATGGGTCGACGACTTGAGGAATGCGCCTTCAGCAGCCATCGACGAAGCGTCCGAGCCAATCGAAACCCAGGGTTGGCGGAGCTCCTTCTTAATGTTCTCTTCATTCATGGTGAATGACACCACCTGGATAGAAGAGCGATCTTCGAGCACCAGGTCGAGCGCCGTTTCAACCTGATCCTTGCCGCGCATTTGCGCCACCTCTTCCAATGTCTTCCCGGTAAGCGGCCTCAGTGCTTCGGAACGAAAGCGAACTAACAAGGTGCGCGGCATAGGGTCGCGCCCGTGCATCTCGTCACTTATCTGCTTGCGAGTAACCGGATCCGCCAGCCTTTTGTAGAGCGCTTCCCGGCCACCGCTGTGGGCCCACGCAGGTATTCTTGAATCAAGGCCGTTCGAGCTGGCGACGTATAGATACATATCGGCGGTGATCTTCAGACCGGCCCGCCGCGCCGCTTCGACCATCGCAATTACCCTGTCCATCTTGCTCCAATTCTTTTCAATCGATGCTTTCAAATGATAAATCTCAGCCGGAATGCCGGC
Source organism: Pyrinomonadaceae bacterium (assembly GCA_036506395.1). GTDB lineage: Bacteria > Acidobacteriota > Blastocatellia > Pyrinomonadales > Pyrinomonadaceae > DASXRU01. Next base: position 10,729 of record DASXRU010000149.1, read on the forward strand.
CTCGCGGCTGATACGCAGCAACTCTTCGACCGCTTCAATCAACCCATCGCCTTCATTGCGGACATGCGAAATATACTTGCCCTGATATTTGGCCGCGACCTTGCACATCTCGATTAACTCTTCGGTAGTCGCATAAGTGTCCGGCGCATAGATCAACGAGGATCCGATCCCCAGCGCGCCCGCCTCCATTTCTCGCCGCACAGCTTCGCGCATCTGTTCAAGCTGGGCCGGCGTTGCCTTTTTGTCTTCCAGTCCAATGACGTATGTGCGAATGGTGCCGGCGCCAATGAACGAGGCGACGTTCGGGGAAACGCCGCGCTTCTCGAGCCAGGTCAAATACTCAGCCAGTGTGGTCCAGGGGATGTCGTATTTAAAGTCTCCCTGCTGGGCCAGGGCGGTGCGCTTCATGTCTTCGTTTAGCGGACCCATGGACGTGCCTTCACCGAAAATCTCCGTAGTCACGCCCTGCCGAATTTCTCCCTGAGAGCGGCCATCAACAATTAGCGATGTTACCGACCAGGAGAGCATATTTATGAAACCTGGTGATACCGCGAGGCCGTGCGCATCTATGACAGCGCGGGAGCGCTTTCGCCTGAGATTGCCTATGGCAACGATGCGATCGCCCTTGATGCCAACATCAGCCTTTACAGGCGCACCGCCGGTACCGTCGTAAACCGTCCCGCCGGTTATGAGAACGTCGAATTCCGGTTCTCTGCTTTGGGAATACAGCCGAACGGAAGCACACAATAAAACCAAAATCAGGATAACAATCTTTTTCATGACCACCTCTGATAAAGCAAACGTGGGAAAGATCTTCACCTCGGGATTAGTATCGAAAACTGTCCGCGCATAATACCATTCGGGCATAATCCACGCAGATTAATCGTCATTGCCGGTCGCTCCATCCTGCGCATTGCGCCCGCCCACGCTAAGTAAGTTATAATTCGCCCTCCCCCGGATAAAGATTTATTACTCGCGAGGGCGCGACGCCATAAAGGACAAGAACGGGTCAACCACTCAACATGAACGCAAAAAAACTAGAGCACTTCAAGAAAATGCTTCACCAGCAACTGCGCGACCTCACCAATCAGGTCACCGACGATCGGGCCGCGGCTATCGACTCGGCTGATGACAATGCCAAGGACGTTGTGGATAAATCGCAACAGGATGTGAATCAGGAACTGGCGCTGCAACTCGGCGAGCGGGCATCCCGAATGATCGCCGATATCGATCAGGCCCTGCTCCGAATTGATGAAGGCACGTACGGCAAATGCGAGCGCTGCGGAAAAGATATAGACGAGCGGCGACTGGAGGCGGTACCGACGGCCCGTTACGATGCCGTATGCCAGGAGGCCATCGAGCGGGAGGAAGGTTCGGACGATGACATCTCCACCTTATGAAATCCAAAAAGTCTTGCGGGGCGCATAGCTTCGCTAGCGGTGTTTAGAGTACCGACTTTAGTCGGGCCTTTTTTGGTGTCTTGAGAAAAACCCGACTAAAGCCGGTACTCTAAACGCCCTCTATTTGCAACTGACCAATGTGAAGTCGATAAAGAAATGGTGCCGTGACTGATTATCTTCGTTTGCCGCTTGGTGATAACGCTCCGGAAGAAGTGAACGCAGTAGTGGAGATCCCGCGCGGCGAAGTCAACAAATACGAATACGACAAGGCGCTTAATGTCTTTCGTCTCGATCGCAATCTTCATTCGCCGGTGCACTACCCCGGTGATTACGGATTCGTGCCCAGTACGCTCAGTGAGGATGGGGATCCGCTTGATGTCCTGATCCTGGTAGACTCGCCCAGCTTTTCCGGCTGTGTAATTCAGGTGCGGCCAATTGGCGTGCTGGAGATGATTGACCAGGGAGTAAAGGACGAGAAGCTGCTGGCGGTCGGACTCAATAATCCTCACTATAAAGACGTAAAAGACTTTAGCGGCGTGTATTCGCATGTGCAGCTTGAAATCGAGCACTTCTTTTCTGTGTACAAGGACCTGGAGGGAAAGCGAACTAAGATAATTGGTTGGCAGGATGCCGAGCACGCTCGCGAAGTGGTGCAGCAAAGTCATCAGCGGTACCTGAGCCGCGCGCCTGAATCATGAAACAATTTTTGCCGCCGGCCCTCGCGGCGAACTCTCTGAAGACAGACCAGGAACTACAAGGAGAGCTAATCAGCAATGACTAAAAGTTATTTCCAACGAACGGTGACACTCACTTTCTGCTTGAATGTTTTCATTTCGCTGGCCGCGTTGACCGGGCTGGCTCAAACAAAACCGGGAGCGACCGCGTCCCCACGACCCATCACCGGCGATTTCAAGATAAAAGGAAGTGTGCTAGTACGTTTGAAAATGCATTGATACTTCTTGGTCTCCAGCCGTCTTCAGACGGCTTTCCCAAAGGGTTAATAGACCAGCGCTTTTTAGCGCTGGGGTCAGCCGAGCACGCCGACTATTAGCGCGCTTCCAGCGTGCTTAGATTTACCAGCTTTAGCATCACGGCTTAAGCCCGAAAGTGTAAGCCCGTTGAAACGGGCTTTGGGATTCTGAGCCGTGCTTACCCGGGCGTCAAACGCCCGGTCTAGTAACCCTGGGGGAAAGCCGCCTGAACGCGGCTAAGGAATATTCCACTCTCTCCGCCGCATATTTCATCTTCGGTACTAGCGCAGTTTGAAAACGCATCAGCAGCTCAGAAGGCGTCAGCAATTAAACTTGCGGACGCCTTCACGCTTTCGGGTGCGCCTTATCGTAAACCTCAATCAGCTTTTCCATGGAAACGTGCGTGTAAATCTGCGTCGAAGACAGACGCGCGTGGCCCGGAAGTTCTCGAAGATCACGCAGGTTAGCGTCGCGATCGAGTATCTGTCACAAATGAAGGCGGGACTGACACTGGCCGCCCAGAATAACTCTTGACTTCCGACAGGTGGCGGCGTAGAAAGCCGGTATCCGCCGAACTTAGCTGAGCTCTTGCGGCCGTGCCTGGCTTACCTCGTACGACCGCAGTGACTGAAGGGAACAGCACGGAGTCCATCAAAACATTTCGGGAACTCACATTTGAAATCGATGAAGCCATTGTTTTCGTCGGCTGCATTTTGCGTGTTTCAAAGGAGATTACAATGTTCAAGCTAAATTCAAAATATTTTGCAAAATACTTTGTTAGCGGCGTGCTGGCGATGTTGCTGGGACTCTCGCTCGCCGGTTGCGGTAAACAGGAAGAGAAGCCAACCACGGGGGAAGCACCACGGTCCGCTGCTTCCCCGCCAGGGGGAACTAATGTGTCGTCGCCTGCGACGGCGTCAGCTCCCAGCGCGCCCTCCGCTTCCGCCCTTGCTACAGCAGACGGCGAAAGGTCGGGCACGCGCGTAGAAATAACCGAGCTCAAACGCTCAAGCGACAATACGCTTACTCTGAAGTTGGTCATGGTTAATGATTCAGATAAGGGAATTGGATTCGGCTACGACTTTGGCGACAAAGCAAATGAGATCAAAGACTATGGCAGCATTGGTGGCGTGAACCTGATAGACAGCGCCGGCAAAAAGAAATACTTTGTCGTTCGCGACACCGAGAACAATTGCGTTTGCAGTCGCGGTGTAAAGGACATCCCTCCAGCATCGCGCGCCAACTTGTGGGCCAAGTTTCCGGCGCCGCCGGATGATTTGCAAAAGATCAGCGTCGTCATCCCGCATTTCGGGCCCTTGGATGACGTACCGATTAGTCGCTAGTCAAGTTAGCCAAACACCGGAGTTTTCTGAAATGGAACATAGGAAGCTGGCCAGAGTGGCTGGAATAACTGCCCTGCTCGTTACGCTGCTCGGCTTGGTATCGATCTCACTTTCCCAGGATGAAACGCAGAGACCAGACCCAACCAAAAACAAGATCCTCGATCTGGTTTTTCATGTCGAAGATATGGGCGGTAAGATCCAGGACCTGCAAGTAAAAGAGACTGGCGAGGAAATTCGTATCGAGTTGGCCGCTGACGTGCTTTTCGACTTCGATAAGGCCGATTTGCGGCCCTCAGCGCAGTCTGCTCTCCATCAGGTCGCCGGCATAATTCAGCAGAAAGCCAAGGGCACCGTGCGCATCGAAGGCCACACGGACTCCAAGGGTAACGATGCCTACAATCAAAAACTTTCCGAGCGACGCGCTGCCTCTGTAAAGTCCTGGCTGATCGATAGGGAAGGATTGCAAAAGGTGCAATTCACCACGCAGGGATTTGGCGCCAAAAAGCCGGTAGCTGCGAATACCAAGCCTGATGGTTCAGACGATCCAGAAGGTCGTCAAAAAAACCGCCGTGTTGAGATCGTAATAAAGAAGTAGCTGACCCCTCTAAGCCTTCGGGTGCGCCTTGTCGTAAACCTCAATCAGCTTTTCCATCGAAACGTGCGTGTAAATCTGCGTCGAAGATAAACGCGCGTGGCCCAGGAGTTCCTGGATGTCGCGTAGATCGGCGCCGCTGTCGAGCAGGTGGGTGGCGAACGAATGGCGCAGCGCGTGGGGACTTATGTCGTGGATGCCGGCGCACCGGCGGATGTACTTTTCAACCATCCTACCTACCGAGCGCGTGGTTATGCGGGTGCCCTGATAATTCAGCAACAGTGCCTGCGAGTCTCGATCGGCAAGGGGCGCCTGTTGTAGAAAACTGTCGCGCACATCCAGGTAACCCTTCAATGCCTGCAGCGCCGGATCGCCGAACGGCACAATGCGTTCCTTGCGCCGCTTGCCCGTCACCCGCAGCAGTTTATTTCTGAAATCGATATCGTGAAGGTTGAGCTTGGTCAGCTCGGCCACGCGCACTCCCGTGGCGTAGAGCAGTTCCAGGATGGCGCGATCACGTTTGCCCAGGTTGGTTTCCTGGTCCGGCGTCTCGATAAAGCGGACGGCGTCTTCGATGGAAAGATGTACCGGCAGCTTCTTTTCCAGGCGTGGCGTGGCCACCAGCTTGGCGGGGTTTTGTTCCAGCACACCTTCTCGTACCAGGAACTGAAAGAAGGTCCGCAAGGCAGCCAGTTTGCGGGCAATGGAAGTCTTTTTCTTATGGGCGGTGTGCAGGCTGGAAAGCCATTCGCGAATCGTAATGTGATCGATCTGGTTCAGATCGGGCTCGCGGGGCTTCTTTTTTTGAGAGGGTTTCGCTGGCGTCCGGTCCGCAGGTTTGGTTTGCGCGGGCGTGAGGTAATCCAGAAACTGTTCCAGATCGCTCGCGTAGTTTCGCAGGGTGTGCTCGCTGACGTTGCGCTCATAACGCAAGTGTTCGAGAAACTGTGTTAATAGCTTGTCAATCATTGCCAAAACCCGCGGAGCGGGTGGAAGCATAAAGCCTGGGGTGGAGCGGAGCGAGACCCCAGGATGACGAAAGGTAAAAAACCTAAGCGCGCGAAGCGTGCGATAGCGCTTGGCGTCTGATCATATGAATGGGCTATCGGCCGCTTCGCGGGCTCTTTTGCTTGTACTACGACGATCCTGGGGTTCCGCTGCGCTCCACCCCAGGCTTTATGCTATCGCCGCGCTTCGCGGGCTTCATGCCTTCTGTCGCGCCTTTATCACAAACACTTTGCGGGCGCGCACCCTCGTGTTTGCGCGCGTCGTTACCCGAACCGCCATAGTGTGATATTGGCCGTCGCGCTTGTCATCAGCCGGGTAGTAACTCAAAACGTACTGCTGCGCCAGATCGGCGGCAATCTGCTCAAACGCCGAATCAAGCTCTGCTACTGATTTTGGTATGTAAACTGCGCCTCCGGTCTGCGATGCAAACTGCTGCATCCGGCGCTCAGCTGCCAGATCGCGAACGTTGGCATTTTCATAAAGGCCGGTTTGCACCACATAAATCTGACAGTCGTCCGCCACAATCCGCTTCATGGTAGTCTCAAAATCCAGCCGGCTGGTGTTTTCTTTTCCATCCGAAACGATCACGATCACCCTCCGGCCGCGATAAGGAATCAGGTACGAGCCGCCTTCCGCGATCGCGTCGAACAAAGCGGTCGAGCCTTCGGGCTTGCCAAAGCTTTCGATAGTGCGCTGGAGTGTTGCCACGTCAGCGGTCAAGGGCTGTACGAGTATTACGTCGCTGGAGACTGAATAGATAGCAGCCTGATCAACCGGACGCATCACGCTGCCAAAGAAACGCATTGCGGCGTGCTTTTCAAACTCTCGCGACTCGAACAGACTACCGCTGTTGTCGAAAAGCATCACCATGCGCACGGGCGTTTCCGTGCGGCTCAACTCGCTGATTGGCTTTGGCTGGCCATCCACTTGCAGCTCAAAATCTTCAAGCTTGAGATTTGTGACCGCAAATCCGCGGCTATCCATAACAGTGGCGGGCACCGGCACCAGTTGCGAGCTGACGCGCACGATTTCATTTGCGTCGATTTCATTTTGATCTTTGGCCAGCGAGGGCTGAGCTTTAGGTGGCGACGAAATCGCCTTAGGCTGCGTAGAGCTATTTGCTGACGCAGGCTGTTGGGTTGTCGGTGCGGGCTGTTGAGTTGCCGGCGGTGCCTTAGGACGAGAGTTGGCGTTACCGGAGGTCTTTACAACCGGCCCTTTGCGCCGGCCGGATTGCGCTCCGGTAGTCAAAGCTGCCACAAAGACTACGAACGAAATGATAAATGCAATGACGCTGGCGTGTCTGAAACGGCTCATTGAAAAATCTCTCTAACATCCTCAATCAAATCGCCGTTAAGGCAACAGCGGGAGCGACATCGGCGCCGACAGAGGTTTGCCGAAGTCGAGCAAGCCACTCGTCCCATTCGTTCAACGCCAGCTCGACCTGTAGCATGTGACGATCACGCTTTCTTCGCAGTCCGCGCGCCTGTTCCTGATTCAGCGGCTCCAGCAGCGCAAAAGTGATATTGACCGGCTGATAACCTTTCTTGTTCGCGCTGGAAACATATCGAGCCAGCGCCCCGGTAGCGCTCCTGGGCGGGGCTTGTACTAATTCATCGCGGCCAGCCAGGCGCGCGGCATTCACGCCCGCGAGCCAGCCCATTGCCACCGATTCAACATAGCCTTCAACGCCGGTAATCTGCCCTGCGAAAAAGATTGCCCGCTGCGTGCGCATTTGCATGGTTGCGTTCAGCACCTGCGGCGCGTTGATGTAGGTGTTGCGATGAATCTGACCGAACTGCAAAAACTCTGCCTGCTCGAGTCCGGGAATCAATCGCAGCACGCGTGCCTGCTCGCCATAGCGTAGATGATTTTGAAAGCCCACCAGGCTGTACGCGTCCGCCATTAAATTTTCCTGGCGCAATTGCACTGCCGCGTAAGGCTCGCGACCCGTACGCGGATCGATTAGGCCGACCGGCTTCATGGGACCGAACCGCAAAGTATCAACGCCGCGCCGGGCCAACTCTTCAGTGGGCAGGCAGGCTTCAAACCAGCGCGTCTCTTCGAAGCGATGCAGGGGCACACTCTTCGCTTCAATCAGGGCCTGGTAAAAGCGCGCGTATTGCTCTTTGTTCAAGGGACAGTTCAGGTAATCGTCGCCGCCCTTGCCGTAGCGCGCGGCGCGAAAGGCAATCGCTTGATCTACTGAGTCGGCTGAGACGATGGGCGCGATGGCATCGTAAAAGTAAAGCTGCTCGTCGCCGGTGAGGCGCATGATCTCCCTGGTCAGAGCGTCTGAGGTCAGGGGGCCGGTGGCGATGATTGTGATTGCTTCTTCCGGAATTGTCGTCACTTCTTCGCGGACTATTTCGATGTTCGGATGCCCCGAGATGCGTCCGGTGATGTAGTCCGCGAACTGATGACGATCGACTGCCAGGGCCGCGCCGGCGGGTACGCGCGTAACCTTTGCGGCCTCCATCACCAGCGAGCCCGCGCGCCGGAGTTCTTCTTTCAAAAGATATGGCGCGGTGCCGGGCTCATCCGACTTCAAAGAGTTCGAGCAAACAATTTCAGCCAGCTTGTCCGTGCGATGCGCCGGTGTTTGCAGCGCCGGTCGCATTTCGTAAAGACGGACGCGCGCGCCCAGGTTTGCCGATTGCCAGGCAGCCTCGACACCCGCCAGCCCTCCACCGATGACTGTGACTTCATTCATGCTTGCTGGGTTACGGCTCCGGTTTAGGGACGTTGCCATTCGGCGGCGCTTCCAGCTTGTACGAATCGACGTTGCCCTTGAAATGTTTGTAGTCGCTCCATTCGAATGTCTTGTTGATGTCGCCGCCGCCAAAGAGCAGCACGCGAATTGAAAGATTGAAGTGTGCCAGGCGGGGCAGCCAGACACCGTCTTCCATGCGCGTCTGTTCCATCACCATAGCCGCCCCGGGCCGCAGTGAAACTAGTAAGCCGCCGCCGACCTTGAACCCTTCGGCCAGCCTTGCTTCCATGCGCATGACCTGTCGATCGATCGGATCGATCCATATCACTCCAACCAGTTTCGAAATCAAAGATTCGGAGCGATTGGTCGGATGAAAGTCAGCTCGCGGTCGAAAGTCGAAGACTATGGCATCGCGATCGCGAAAACGCTCTCGCCGTGGTGAAACAAATTCGCAGGCGCGAAGAAACTGCGATATTCCCGGGTCGTCCTCCTCTGCTTTTCCGGCAGCGCGTTTTTTCGCCAGCTCAGCCTTCTGGCGCTCGCGTTTTTCTTTGTTTTCCCGGCCCTCTTTCTCCGCCTTCACCAACTCGTCCTGAACCCGCTTCTCTTCTTTCGCGGCGCGCTCGGCAGAAAGTGGCACCCCACCTTCACTGATGAGCTTGTACACCGGCTCGCGGTTGGCAACCGGGAAGACTTCATAGATTCGTACCGTCTCTTTCTTGAGCTCGCCGCGGTCGTTGATTTCCCGTGTCGTCTCTTTCTGGGTAAACGCGTACTCGGCAGTGCGCTCTTCAAGAACATCCTGGTTGCGCGAAACTTCCCGCATCAGCCCCGGAATATCCAGGGTTTCTGCGCCGTGTGGAGGGTCGAAGGCGGTGGCGGCGAGACCTGTGTTGTACTTCACTCCTTCGAGCAGGAAAGTCAAAGAGCCCGTGCCGGCAACGTTCACGTCTTTGCGATGCGGTTCGAGCACGCTGTTCTCCGCGCGATAGTCGCTAAGGACGGTCATCGTCTTGCGCGCTTCGTCGCTAATCTGCAAAAGGAACTTGCCCGCGACGGCGAACGAATAGCGCAGGCGAGAACCGTTGCGCATGGAAAACTCTACGATGTACGCGGGCTCAGAACCGGAAGAATCAAGAACCACCGTTCGCGCCAGAACGCTCAATCGCTTGTAGTTAAGCAGGCGACCTGCCTCGAGGATCGCTTGTAGTTTAGCGGCGTCCGCCTCCGCGCCGGTCAGCGTGCGCACCTTGCCATTAAGGCCGCGCTCCCATGCGGAACTGGTATTTGCGGCGGCATCGATAATGCCGTTGCCGAAAGTCATGGTGGTACGAACAGATACCGGCGCCTTTATTTGCGTCCGGGCCACACCCATGGTTTGCTCTTGCAGCTTGATGCTCCAATCATAAGTAGCATCAGCTATGGCCGCCAGGCGCTTCTTTCCGCCAATTGCTTTTACGTAATCGTTGACGATCCGTTCTGCCGAAGGTAGTTTCCGAGGCGGCGAGTCGTTCCTTTGAGCAACTGCAATCGATGGAACTGAGCTCAGTAAGAACGAAAAGAGCACAGTGCCGAGTACACGCCGGCCACTATCCACCAGCGCGCCTGAAAATATTTCCCAATTGTGCTTGTGCTTGACCTGGAAAAAGCGCATCCGTATAGTTCAATCCCGTAACGGCCGGCTTAGCTCAGTTGGTAGAGCGTCTGATTCGTAATTAGAAGGTCGCCGGTTCAACTCCGGCAGCCGGCTCCACGATTTTCGCGAAGTCTAACACAGGCGACCGCAAGGTTGCCTGTTCGCGTCTGGCAATCAAAACGAAAGCCAAAGTGCCACATTCTGCTTTAACACTGGCGAGCGGACAACGAGACAAGTTTGCCAGCGACGGATTTCTCGTCATACCGAACTTCGTCAGCGCCGCTTCCTGCGCGGCGTTGCGCGTGCGTGCCGAAGAACTAGTGGCGTCGTTCGATCCCCGGGAAGCGGTTTCAATTTTCTCGACACGAGAACAGACGCGAACGAGCGACGATTACTTTTTGGACTCGGGCGACAAGATTCGCTTCTTTTTTGAAGAGGATGCGTTTTTGCCCGACGGTACTTTGAAGCAAAGCAAGCAGCGCTCGATTAATAAGATCGGCCACGCGCTTCATGATCTGGACCCTGCCTTTGACCATTTTTCCAGAACGCCGAAGATCGCCCGGTTAGTAATAGACCTTGGCATCGAACGGCCTCTGCTCTTGCAATCGATGTACATCTTCAAGCAGCCAAACATCGGCGGCGAAGTTACCTGCCATCAGGACGCCACCTTTCTCTATTCCGAACCGCCGCAGGTAATTGGGCTATGGTTTGCGTTGGAAGATGCGTCGCAGGAAAACGGGTGTTTGTGGGCCATACCCGGAGGCCATAAGCTGGGTCTGAAGTCGCGGTTTATGCGCGCGGAAGGGGGCGGCACCCGCTTCGAGACACTGGACGAAACGCCCTGGCCGGTGAACCAGGCAGTGCCGCTCGAGGTTTCGGCGGGAAGCCTGATAGTGCTGCACGCTTTGTTGCCCCATATGAGCCGCGCGAATCGTTCGGCCAAATCGCGTCATGCGTACACGCTGCACGTCATGGATGGCAATTGCCATTATCCGGCCGACAATTGGCTGCAGCGCCCGGCCTCGATGCCGCTCCGGGGTTTTTGATCAGATCGCCTTTTATTGGAAAATCATCTTCTGGAAAACCTGCAGTCAGGAAGGGGGCATGCCCCGCTCTTAGTCTTATTAATTCGAATAGAGATCCAAAACTAAACCAGCGGGGGCATGCCCCCCTTCCTGACTGCGCCAATCAAACTTGAGAGCTATGCCTAAGAGAGCCAAACCAGCGAAGGAAATTGAGATTTGCCCGCGAGCACGGCTCGCTTCGATACCCAAAGTTATCAAGCCAATGCTGGCAACGCTGGTTGACGAACCGTTCTCCGATCCCAATTGGATTTTCGAAACGAAGTGGGATGGCTTCCGTTCCGTCTGTTTTCTGCGAAATGGCAAGGCGCACTTCGTATCACGCAATCAGCTCGACATGACACCCCAGTATCCCGAGCTGGCGAAGATTGGGGCCCATGTTAAGGCGGAGCAAGCGATCCTCGACGGCGAAATCGTCGCCCTCGACGAACACGGGATGCCGAAGTTTCAGCTCTTGCAGCCTCGCCATGGTCGCAAGAACATGGGCGAGATCGCTCGCCTGGCACAACACTCCCGGATCGTTTACTACGTTTTCGATCTGCTTTACTACAACGGGTACGATCTGATGTCATGCGCGCTGGTCGATCGGAAGGCCGTGCTGGAGAAGATTATCCGCCCGAGCAAGATTGTTAGTTACTCGTTTCATGTCGCCGGTGAAGGCAAAACATTTTTTCAGGAGATTGAAAAGTTTCGCCTGGAAGGAATGATGGCGAAGCGCGCGGCAAGTGCTTATGTGCAAAAGCGCAGCCGTGATTGGTTGAAAATAAAAACGATCCAACGATCGGAAGTCGTAATTGGCGGCTACACCAAACCGCGCCGCTCGCGGGAGTATTTTGGCGCTCTCGTCGCGGGGCTTTATCGCGACGGAAAGCTGCATTACGTCGGCCACAGCGGCGGGGGCTTTAATAGCAAGTCCCTCAAACAGATTTACGATCTGCTGCAGCCGTTGAAAACTTCGGTATGCCCTTTCGTCGTCAAGCCGCAAACGAATGAGCCGGTACAATGGGTCAAGCCGAAGTTGGTTGCGGAAGTGAAGTTCTCCGAGTGGACCGCGGACCACCGCATGCGCCATCCAATCTTCATCGGGTTAAGAGAGGATAAGCGGCCCGAGGAATGCACCTTCGAGGCGGAGTTAGATACCGATAAGGTCGTAAAGACGGCGAAGTAGGACAGGCAAACTTTGGAGTGCGGTGGCAGAGCCAAGCGGCGACACCGCTTTGGATTTCTATCAGGCTTATCCAAAGCGCCGTCGCCGCTTCGCTCTGCCGGCGCACTCCAAAAGCTCAGTAAAATTGGGGAAATCGCCGATTTGGCCGGGCAATCCTGTCAGGAGCTGGGACGAAGCAAGCCGCGGAAAATGCCCTGGATCAGCACCTGGGAAGCAGGCAAACGGATTGATTCGACCTGGGAATTGGCGGGCCGCAGCTCGACTTCGGGACCGAATCGGAAGAGCCGCTTCAAGGTAGCTCGCGCCCCATCAACCAGCGCCACTACGATTTCGCCGTCGCGCGCCTCGGTGCGATTCTCGATCAGGGCAATGTCGCCATCACAGATGTGTTCATCGATCATCGAGTCGCCTTTGACCCGGAGTGCATATACCCGCTCAGGTCGCACGCGACCCAATAGAAAACGCGGCACGCAAATCATCTCCACATCGTTGATAGCATCGATCGGCGCGCCCGCGGCTATGCGTCCCAGCAAGGCCACCTCGCACACGGCATCCGAAGGCGCCTCTTCGACTTTCACCGCCAGGCCAAACGATCCATCTTCGTGATGGCGTTTTATCAATCCCCGCTTCTCGAGCGCGGTGATGTGTTTGGCAATAGTCGCTTTCGAAGAGACTCCAAAGTTACGGGCAATTTGCGCGTAGGAAGGTTCGTGGCCGTGCCGCGCCAGAAAGCGTGTGATGTAATCGAGAATCTCTTTTTGGCGTTGCGTTCGCGGCAGCATCGGTTGTTCTGGGCTCCCTTTAATGGCGAGGAAATCTGCGAGGTCGTCTATTGATGTTCTGGATTCTAATGGCGCGAGTATGAATCGTCAAGCGATTCACGTTGTGATTTGATTTCAATTCGTAAACGCAACCGCGCAGACCGCGCCAGGCGATCTGCCCGAAGCACCGCTTCATACGCGATGTCATCAGAGAACCTAACCAGCCGCGGATGAACGCAGATAAACGCGGATCAGAAAAGGAAGGGATCTAGATACGAACGTAGTATAGGATTTCAGAATTTCTGCAAGTCATCTGTCTTGTCCGCGTTAATCCGCGCGAATCCGCGGCTAAATTGGTTTAGTTGCTGCCGTTAGTTTGCGTTACAGCTGGCTAGCGAGTGGAGTAACGCGCCAGGGTTTGCGGAAAGATGCGCACACCCGCCGGCATCTTGTCCATGGAGATCTTGTCGCTGCCGGTAAGTATGTCGCGCGCTTTGATGCCATAGATTTGTAAGTTGTCTTCATTGTCAGGATTGATCACAACACCTTTCAGCTCGAGACCGGCAAACGCGCCTTTGCTACGTGAGTATGAAAGTATCTGCGCGTTCAACTTTGCATCGGTCGAGGCACTGGCCGAGCGTCCCACGGGTCCCGCGGCCGCGCTTCCCTCCCCGCCGATTTCGAACTTATCGCCTAACAAACTCGAAACTGCTTCATCATTCATGAAAAGCAAAACGTAGTCGGTCGATGAGGCGCCAATCTGCAGCCCAACACTGCCGCCGGCCAGATTGAAGAACGCCGGCGCGCTCCAACCGTCTGCTACGCGGCGGCTAATGACGCCACGACCACCACGCGCGCCGACAATTAAGCCGGCCTTGAGCACGCCGGGAAAGACAGCGACGGCCTCGGCCCGATTCAAAAGGTCGCGGGGGATGGATCTCTCCCTGGTAGCCATGATTCGGTCGAATACCTTTGCGGCTTTTTCGGCCTGCCGGGCCGCTTCGTTGGCCTTTTTGGCGGTTCGCGCCCGCTCCTGTTGCGCCGTCGCCGGCATGGCGAAAGCGAGCATTAGCAGCGCCATGGTTACGAGCAATTCTCCGCTTTTCAACACACGATTCATTGTTTTCTCCTGGATTGAGTGACACAGACTTCAGTCTGTGAACTTCCTTGAGTGGCCATAGACTTCGGTCTGTAAATCCTTGCTTAAGAACCATCACAGACTAAGTCTGTGCCACTACTTTCGAGCCGAATAGCGCGCCAGCGTGCGCGGAAAGATGCGCACGCCTGCCGGCATCTTGTTGATTGTCATCTTTCGCTTGCCGGTCAAAATATCCTTCGCTTTCATTTTATAAACCGCGAGGTTGTCGTCATTGTCCGGATCGATGACGACACCTTTCAGTTCGAGCCCGGCAAAAGCACCTTTACTCCGCGAATAAGAAATAATTCCCGCCTTGAGCTGCGCGTCGGTTGAAGCGCTCGTTGAACGGCCCACTGGCCCGGCGGCGATACTTCCCTCTCCGCCAATCTCGAACTTATCCTGCAACAACCCCTGAAGTGCTTCGCTATTCATAAACAGCATCACCAGGTCAGTACTGGATGCGCCGATTTGCAAACCTACGCTGCCGCCGCCGAGCTTGAAGAACGCAGGCGCACTCCAGCCACCCGGCACGCGCCGGCTGATTACTCCCTGGCCACCGCGGCCGCCCACGATGAAGCCGGCTTTGAGTACGCCGGGAAAGACGGCAACTGCCTCAGCCTTGTCGAGCAGCGATTGGGGAATCGACTGATCGGGCACATTCATAATCTTGATAAACACCTGCGCCGCCTTCTGCGCGCGGCGTGTGGCCTCGGCAGTTTGCTTCGCGCTCTTGCTCTGCGCTTTGCTTTGCCCTTTGATTTGCCCTGCCGTGCTGACTGCGACGCTCAACAGCAGCACCGTCAATAAAGCTACCGGCACACCTGAGCGGAATTGCGATGGTATTCCCCGCGATGCACTCAACAGACTCTTCATCTCTCTTACCTCCCCGAATCGTTTGACGTTGCCGGAAATGTTACGAGTTAGCTGATGATACGGCAAGCGCTGATGGTTTTTGAATCTCGGATTAGATCACCGATGACGTAGTTCGCTGCCTTCCCTACCCCCTGCTATCCCACGTATATTTGCTGTTATGAGTTTCACCTTCGAGTGGGATGAGGCCAAAGCCTCGAAGAACTTGAAGAAACACGGCGTTTCCTTCTCTGAAGCATCGACTGTGTTTGCTGACCCCTTATCTCGAACAATCCCGGACCCGTCACATTCTGAGGAGGAAGGAAGGTTCGTCATTGTGGGGGAATCGGCCTTGCAACATACCTTGATTGTGGTGCATACCTACCGCAGAGAGACAATCAGAATCATCAGTGCTCGACCAGCCACGGCGAGAGAGAGAAAAGATTATGAGCGAGGAAAAGAATAAAGAAGTTGAGATGTTGGATGAGTATGACTTCAGCCAGGGGGTAATTGGCAAGTACGCCAAGCAGTATGCTGAAGGCACGAATATTGTGGTCCTTGACCCCGATGTCGCAAAGGTCTTCCCAGATTCGGTAGCCGTTAATCAAGCGCTGCGTCAAATCATCGAGGAACGTTCCCGGTAGGCGCCACCCGGCCAGGAGGCTAACTCCATAGTTCGTCATTGCCCTTGCTGACGCGCGGGCTTCTGCCTGAGCCAATCAAAGGAGAATGTCATGACACCAGCCACAGCCACTCCCGGTCTCGCTGAGATCGGACAGATTTTCGTTAACGTTCACGATCTGGAACGAGCGATAAACTTCTATCGCGATAGTTTGGGGATGAAGTTTCTATTTCAGGCGCCGCCGAATATGGCTTTCTTTGATTGCGGCAATATTCGTTTGATGTTGGGGATTGCCGATAAGCCCGAATTGAATCATCCGGCCTCGATCATCTACTACAAGGTTGCAGATATTCAGGCCACGCACGAGACTTTAAAGTCGCGCGGCGTCAAATTCATCCTCGAGCCTCATCTGGTGGCGAAGATGCCTGATTACGATCTGTGGCTGGCCGACTTCTACGACTCCGAAGACAATGTGCTGGCGCTGATGAGCGAAGTGCCCCGGGGAAGTTGAAGAGGCAAGCCCAATTTCCCCTCCCACTGGGAGGGTGAGGGGTCAGGGGAGGGCCTGCCGCGAATCAATCAAACATTTCATTAACGCGCGGCCTCGATGGCCGCGCGCTGTTTTTGAATGCTTGAACTCGGCACACCACATCCTGTGACCTAAAATGATATCGGCTCGATAATTCTACTTCCTAGTTAAGAGTTACCTGATCGAAACGACGCGCGGCCATCGAGGCCGCGCGTTTTCTTGTGACGGAGCTACCACGCCACTCCCTCCCCAACCCTCCCGGAGGGAGGGAGTAGGCGAGAAGAGCAAATGCGACTAGGGCACTATTGTGAAACTCACCGCTTGAAACGCACAGGCAACAACATCCCAACCTGCCGGCGATAATTCCTGTACGTGTCGCCGTAGAAATGAATCAGATCTCGTTCTTCAAACTGGATGGCCACGAGGATGTACGCCGTGCATACAGCCGCAAACAGCAAATGCCCCATGGTCATGTGCGGTGTGCTCCAGAATGCGATGATGAATCCCAGGTAGAGCGGATGCCGCACCATCTTGTACAGCGCCGGCGTCTTGAACGGCGTCGGCTCGTTGGGCAGTCCCTTCAGGTAGCGATAGGCTTGCTTCAAGCCGAAGAGCCCAAAGTGATCCACCAGGTAGGTTGAAAATAGAACGCCACCCCATCCGATCCAGAACAGACCTTGCAGCACGATACGGCCGTTGGGGTTTTGCACATTCCAAACGGTCCCGCGCATGGGCCGCCATTGCCAGAAGAGCAGCAACAAGGCCAGGCTGGCCAGTAGCACATAGGTGCTGCGCTCAACCGGTTCCGGAACTATTCTCATCCAGGCGCGCTTAAACCACTGGCGAGCCATCACGCTGTGCTGAATCGCGAAGACGCTAAGCAACACCAGGTTAATAATGACCGCCTGTGTCAGCGGCTCCTGGGTTCCGGTATCAATAGATTTTGGGACGACAACGTTGCCGACGAAACCAATGGCATACAGAAACGTCCCAAAGAAGATGAGGTAGCAAACCAATCCATAAAGAAAAGCAGCGATGCGACCAAGCATGTGCATCTCCTTCCGTTTAGTTGTTTGGGCAAAGCGAGGGTTCGCGCCAACCCCCCGCGCTGCGGGCATTTGGCAAGGTGCTTCTATGCCAAATGCGGAAAATAGTCAATCAAAGTTTTTGAACGGTTGATACTGATGAGATGGGCAAATCACTAACAATGGCTGTCATGATGATGCGGGTGCTCTGAATGATCTTCGTGATGGGTGTGGCCGCCGCTATCACCGTCCATCATGCGCAGCATTTGTGGCCCGCCTGTCCTGAAGAAACGCACCAACAACAGAACGGACAGCGGCAGGAAAAGCAGGTTCAGCACAGTGGTGTAGTTGAAGCTAACTGAAGACATCAGGACCCTGGCCGCGCGATGCGTGGGCACAAGTCCCAAGGCCTGAAAGACAAACTCGACAATTAGCGCGGCGCCGGCCATGGCCACGTAAAATGTCGCCAGCAGAAAGAGGCTCATCTTCCGGCCGTAATACTTGCGATAGATATTCAGGATTGGCAGCACGATTAGATCCGCAAAGATAAAAGCCACCACTCCGCCAAAGCTTATACCGCCATTCCAAAGCACTGCCGCCAGCGGCACGTTGCCGATGGAACACACGAACGAGACTACGGAGATTACCGGCCCAATCAAAGGTCCCCACAACTTCGCCAGCAGCGGATGCGAAGTCAGGAAGAATGTCTGCCAGAAACTCTCGGGCACCCACGCCGCCAGCGCCCCGGCTAACAACAGCCCGATGGCGATGTCCTTCCAGATTGAAACCACGTCCATCACAAAGTAATGGCTGATAGCCGTGCGACCCGGCGCGGAAAATATTCTCCTAATTAGCGACCCTTCGGTTACTGACATGTCCATTTCCGCGTGACCTTCCATGTAACCCTTCACGCCTTTGTCGGCTTGCTGCTTTGCCTCGCTTACCATTTGTCGCGTCAGGAAGGCGCGAAACAGCAGCACCAGGATCACGATCATGAGTGGCCCACCGGTGAATTCCGCCAGCGCGAACTGCCAGCCCATTAGTACGATCAGGATGACGCCCAATTCGATCACCAGATTGGTCGAAGCAAACTGAAAGGCCATCGCAGCGGTGAAGTTTGCGCCCTTGCGAAAAATCGATCGGGCCAATGCGGTCGCCGCATAGGAACATGACGACGAAGCCGCTCCCAGACCGCAGGCAACCGCGATTGACTTCGGCGAGTCGTCCGGCAGGATTCGGCTCATCTCCGCCTTGGAGACGACCGCCTGGACGATGGCGGATAGAGTGAAGCCGAGAATCAGCGCCCAGAGAATTTCCCAGAACATCGCAAAGGCCATCCACAGAGCGGAGCCAATGGCGCGAATGGTACCGAGCGGCCCTGCGATGCTGATCGAAAAACCTCCCGTATGTGCTCCAATTCCCGGTGTCGCCGGAAAAAGATATGCCAGCACCCAGCTAACCAGCATCCCCGCGATGGCCAATCCGAAAAGGGTGGCCAGCACGGTTATGATGATGCTCCTGGCTTTCTGTTTCATACACGTCGGACCAGTATGAGATTCAAAGTGTTATTGCTGGAATCATTTCATTTGCCTGAATGAGACTTCAACCATTCAGCACGCAGCAGGAAACTTCCTTCCGTGACGATTCGCTCTCCGACGGTTAGCCCTTCCAGCACTGAATACAAGCCATTGCTCTCCGGGCCAAGGCGCACAGGGCGCAGAACAAAAACATTGGCATCACTGGTGCCCACAAACACCGTCTGCTGGTTGTTGATATTCTGCACCGCCGAAACCGGCACCACCGGCAGTGTGTTTTCCGCACCGCCAATCGTCGCGAATGCGATATTAACGAACATCCCGATCTTTAGCACTTGTCCTGGATTTCCTAATTCTATTCGCACCTGAGCTGTCCGCGTCGCGGGATCGACTTTGGGATCGACGTAAGAAACGCGGCCGCGAAAAATTCGGCCCGGGTAAGCATCGGACGTGACGCTCGCGCCGCTGCCAACATGCACGCGCCCGAGATCTTTTTCATAGACCTGCCCCACTGCCCAGACACTGGAAAGGTCCGTGACGCGCAGCAATTCTTTGTTGGCTTCAATGACTTCACCTGGATTTGCGGTCCGGCTTGTCACAGTGCCGGAAGCAGGCGAAGGCACGCTTACTTCCGAGCTCACTTGCGATGATAAATTCAACCCATTAACGCGCTGTGACGAAAGGCCCAGCAAGAGCAGCTTTTGTCGCAGATTGGCCAGCTCCGATTCTGCGGTCTTCAGTTTGGTCGTCGCCATCTCGAACTCTTCCCGGCTGGCTGCGCCGATCTCAACCAATTTTGCCGTGCGCCGGTGATGTTTGTGATGCTCGTCTAATTCAGCCAGCGCCGTGATGTAACGTGACTGAGCCTCGGCCAACTCGTTGCTCGAAACCACTGCCAGCGTTTGACCGCGACCGACGTTCTGCCCCAGCTCCACTCTCACGCTGCGAACGATCCCACTGACAAGAGACATCACTGGAGTTTCATGGTAGGCATTTGCCTGAATGACGCCCGTGGCCGTCTGAGAAGCCATTTCCGGTGCGGCTTTCTCGCCGACGGTTTCAATCTTGATACCCGCGCGCTGCAACTGTTCGGTCGTCAGAGTCACTTTTTGTTCAACGGCTGAAGCAGTTTCCGGGCCGGCTGGCTCACTAACAGAAATACTGCGCGGCGCGGGCACGGGTCGACCCGCTTTGCTGGGCCATAACAGCCAGGCGACGAATGCGATCCCGATCATGGCAACGATGGCACCGATTGCGACCACAGCCACTTTATTTCCCCGTCGAGGTGGGCTGTGACGAACTTGAGTTACCCCCGTTTCATTGGTCGCCCCGCCACGCTCAGTTACGGTAGTGGTCTTCTCAATAACTTGTTCGTCACTGTCTTTTTGGTTGTTCTCGCTCATTTCTTAATTAACTCCGGTGATGCGGTGGCCCGCTCGATCTGGACGCGCGCGGAATAGGTGGCGAGCTGCGCGTCTATGAAATCATTCTCCAGCTCGATGAAGCGCCGCTGCTCGGCGATGTAATCAAGCAAAGTTTTTGACCCCAGCTCGTATGTTTGCCTGACCACGTCCAGGTTCGCTTTCGCCTGATCGCGCACCCCCACTCGAAAGATTTCCATCGCCCGCGCCGCGCTTCCATATTGTGCATAGGCTGCCGCCACTTCCCGGCGTACTGTCAGCTCGGCAAACTCGCGACGTTGCCTGGCTGCTTCGGTTTCAACAACGGCGGCCTCGATCGCGCCCTGGTTCTTGTTGCGTACGGGCAGATCCAGCGAGACGCCGAACTTGAAGTAATGAAACACATCCTGCACCGGCCGCAACTGGCCGGATTCGGTAACCCCGAAGAGAGGAAAACCGAAGTTCATGCGCTCGTATCCGGCCAGCACGCTCGCGTCAAGCCTGCCTGCGGCGCGTGCCTGTTCGATGCGCGCCTCCGCAAGGTCCTCCATGGCGTGCACCGCCAGAAGATCGGGCCGTTCGCGCAGGGCACGCTCAGTCTCCATGGCAATGGGCGCCGGTTGATCGAGCAGGTTGCCGAAGTCACCGCGAAGTCGCAGCGGCTCTTCCGGAGGCATGCCAATCAAATTCCGCAGCTCAAGCATTAATACTTCAAGCTTGCCCTGAACGTTCTCGCGCATCGACCGCAACCGGTTCAGCTCGACCAGAGCCATGTTTTGCTCCAGCGGCGCCGTTGCGCCTTCGCCAACGCGAGCGGCAATCAGATCGTAGCCGCGCCGGTTATTTGCCAGCAGCTCTTCGGTGAATGCCAGCTTTAGGGCCTGGGCCAGAGTTTCGCCGAACTTTATTCTTACTTCCGCGGCCAGCACTCGCTCGCGATCCGCCACCTCGTGCTGGCGCACCTCGAGCTCGCGCTGGGCCACAGCGATGCGCGCCGGTCGCCGCCCGCCCAGCTCCAAAGGCAACATCGCGGTGGCCATGACAGTGTTGTCCTTGCCGTTTATCTGCCGCGAACCTTCAACGTCGAGCCTGGGATTGGACCGCAACCCGGCTTGCTTGACCAACGCTTCCGCTGCTTCGATCTCTTTGCGCGCCGCGAGCAACTCGCCGTTGTGCGCCAACGCGTACGCTACCGCTTCATCCGCAGTCATTCCCGTCAACGGATCAACATAGCTTGTCACCAACGGCGAATCATCGGTCCGAGTCTGTTGCACTGGGGCTTGCCCAATAACGGACGATGGACCCGCCGCCAGTACCACGCCGAGCAAGAACAACGTAAGGCACCGCTTTCCTGAACTACTCGCGCCCAACGAAATCCTCCTTCTCGTTATCTGGCGTTGATGAATGTCCGACAGCGTTTCTTTCGCTCCTTCTTAATTCCCGCTCGTGCAGCCAGAAGAAAATCACCGGAGTCACGATCAGGACGTGCAACAGACTCGACACCATGCCGCCGAGTACAGGCGTTGCCAGAGGCTTCATAACTTCGGCACCCGCGCTCGTACTCCACATGATGGGCAGTAACCCGGCCACTACGGTTGAGACCGTCATCACCTTTGGCCGCAAACGCAGCAGCGCGCCTTCAGTCACCGCTTCCATCAAGGAGACGCGTGTCAGGGTGCCTTCCTGTTCACGCCTTCGTGCCACCGCATCCTTCAGATAGATCACCATCACGACACCGGTTTGCACGGCCGTCCCGAACAGCGCGATGAAGCCAACCCAGACAGCGACTGAGAAGTTGTAGTTCAACAGCCAGAGGAGATAGATACCGCCGGTCAGCGCGAAAGGAACCGCAAGCAGCACGTGCGCCGCTTCCACAACCGAATGGTAGGTTAGATAAAGAAGTCCAAAGATAATCACGAGCACAATCGGAATGACGATCAGAAGACGATTGAGCGCTCGTTGCTGGTTCTCGTACTGACCGCTCCACGCAATGTAATAACCGGCTGGCAATTTCACCTGACTGCTAATGGCGCGCTGCGCTTCATCGACGAAACTGCCCACGTCACGACCGCGCACGTTCAAAAGAACGGTACCCCGCAGTAAACCGTTCTCGCTGGAGATCATGGTTGGTCCTTCGACCGAGCGAATGTCGGCAAGCTGGGCCAGCGGAATCGGGGCCCCGGCCGGAGAGGTAATGGGAATCTGCGCGATCGCCTGCGGACTGCCACGAAATTGGGGCGCATACCGCACGCGCATGGGAAATCGACGGCGACCTTCAATCGTGACCGAAAGGTTCGTTTCGCCAATGCCCTTTTCAATAACATCTTCGATGGTGCGCGTGTCGATTCCATACCGTGCTGCTGCCGTCCGGTTGATGTGAATATCAACGTAAGGCGCGCCGCTGATTTGCTCTGGATAAACATCCTTCGCACCCCGCACATTTCGCACTACATCGGCGATCCGGTGGGAAACGGCTTCCAATGTGGCCAGGTCGTTCCCAAACACCTTAATGCCGACTTGCGAGCGAATACCTGTGGTCAGCATGTCGATGCGATTGATGATTGGCTGCGTCCAGATGTTGGTAACGCCGGGCAGGCGCAGCTTTTCATCCATCTCCGCAACCAATGATTCGCGCGTCACGCCTGCACGCCACTGTTCAGGCGCTTTCAAATGCACGATCGTTTCGTTCATGTTCACCGGCGCCGGATCGGTTGACGTCTCCGCGCGACCGGCTTTGCCGACTGCCGATTCAACCTCGGGAAAGCTTTTGAGAATCTCGTCCTGCTTGCTCATGATTTTCAACGCTTCATCGATGGAAATGGCCGGATCGGTTACAGGCATGTACATGAGATCGCCTTCGTTGAGAGGCGGCATGAACTCTCTGCCTATGCCGGTAGCCAGGACAATCGCGCCTGCAAAAAGCAGGAATGCTACTGACACCGTGAGGAGCCGGTGACCAAGGGCAAATCGCAGTGCCGGACGATAGATAAAGCGCAATCCCCGCATCACGGGATTGGATTGTTCAGAATGAAACTTGCCGCCAAGCAGATAGGTACAAAGCACGGGCACGAGCGTTACGGCAATGATGGTCGCGCCCACCATCGCAAACGTCTTTGTGAAGGCGAGTGGGTGAAAAAGCTTGCCTTCCTGGCCGGTAAGTGAAAAAACCGGAATGAAGGCGAGGACGATGATCGCCATTGAAAAAAACACCGGACGGCCGACAAGCTTCGTCGAGTCAAGCACCGTGTGCCAGACCAGGGGCCTGTCTTTCGGATCGACTCCTCTCTTTTCCAAAAACCGAAACGCATTCTCAGTAACGACGATTCCGGCATCGACCAGCACGCCGATGGCGATTGCGATTCCGGAAAGCGACATCAGGTTCGAGCTGATACCCATGTACTTCATGAACAGAAACGAAAGCAGCACTGCCAATGGCAGAGGAATCGTCACGATCAGGATCGAGCGGAAGTGTGCCAGGAAAAGGATGTGCGCCAGCGTCACCAGAATGAGTTCTTCGATGAGCGCCCGCTTCAGCGTATGCGTCGCTCTTTCGATGAGCTGTGTACGATCGTAGAAAGGCACGATTCGCACTCCCGGCGGCAAGCCTGCCTGCAAAGCATTGATCTTCTGCTTGACAGCATCGATCACTTCTAGCGTGTTGACGCCGTAGCGCGCGATCACTACGCCGCCGACCGCCTCCTTGCCGTTCTTGTCCAGGACGCCGGTACGAAAGGCATTTCCCAGTTTCACGTCCGCAACATTTCGTACGTACAGCGGCGTACCATTGGGGGCGCCAATGACGATGTTCTCGACATCGCCGACTGACTCAATCAAGCCAATGCCTCGCACCACAGTCCATTGGCCCGCCTGTTCGATTACATTGCCGCCAACGTTATTGTTGGAGCGCTCAACTGCCTCAACGACCGTAGACAGCGGCATTGAGTAGGCGCGCAGCTTGTTCGGATCGACATCGATCTGGTACTGCTGCACGCAGCCGCCAACACTTGCGACCTCTGCAACTCCCGGAACCGAGTTCAACTGATACCGGACGTACCAGTCTTGTAGCGTCCTCAGATCCCGGAGATTGATCTGGTCGCTTTCGAGCGTGTACCAGAAGACCTGCCCGACGCCGGTCGCATCCGGACCGAGCGTTGGTATCACTCCTTGCGGCAGTTGCTTCGTTACGAGATTCAATCTCTCAAGCACGCGCGTCCGCGCCCAGTAGAGGTCGATGTTGTCTTCAAAGATGATATTGATCATCGAGAAGCTGAATGCCGAGCTGGCGCGCACCACCCGCACGCCCGGTAAGCCTTGCAGATTCGTCACCAGAGGATAGGTAACCTGGTCCTCAACTTCCTGCGGTGAGCGTCCCGTCCAATCCGTGAAAACGATCACCTGGTTGTCGGACAGGTCAGGAATCGCGTCGATCGGAGTGCGCACGAGGGCCCAGTAGCCCCAGGCAGCGAGGCCCAGGTAGATCACCACCACGAGGCCGCGATTGCGCAAACTGAGCTCGATGAGACGATGGATCATGCTATTGCCAATTTCCAATTGCCGATTTCCGATTTGCCGTTACCAGTTGCTTACCTGATCCGTTACGAGTTGCTTACCTGATTTAGAAGCCAAGAATCCAAGAGCAACGCCGCAGAGAATCTAATTGGCAATCGGAAATCGGAAATCGGCAATGACTTATTGCGCATTTACGGGAAACGAGGTCTTCCCTTTTCCTGCCGGTCCTTCATAGGCAATCTGCGCCTGCCACTCGCCGGCGACTTCAATGTCGGCTTTCCCTCGATAGACGCCTGCGATGCTGGTGGTCGTGAATGCGGTTGCGTCGTTCATCTCCTGCATGCCGCCCATCTGGGCCATGTGGAAATTGAGTGACACCGCGCCGACATCGACTGGCTTACCCGACGCATCGGTGAAAGCCACCATGAACTCTTCGTTGCCGTGCTTGAGCACACCGTCGTCGTTGGACAGCGTCACTTTAAGATTCCCCACCGGCGCGCTCTTGATGACTTTGCCGGTCGATATGCTGCTGTTAGTTCCTGTCTTTGAGCCGCACGCTGCGGCGATCAAGACAACTCCGATCACTGCGATGCCGATCAGGACGAAAGATTTCTTCATGTTTCCAACCTCCATAAGGTAAGTAGCAAAAGTTCTGCGCGCACGCGCACACGAATGCACAAAAACGCCTCGCCGCTTTAGCAAAGCTGCAAGGAGACACACTACGGCCTTATGAAAGTTAGATCAGAAGCGAGAGATGCCGAATATAGGCGGGATGTGAATCAGTAGGCGGGCCATGCAAACGGTCAGTGCGTCCCAGCGGCGGTGCAGCAGGCAACAAAGCCTGCGCAACGGCCGGGTATGGCGAAACGGAAACCTGCAACTTAGGCGAATGCCGCACAGAGTTGGACGGAGAAGCTCCATCCCTGGGGCAATTCACCGCGCAGCATAGCCGCGCTGACGCGGATTCAGCCGTTTGGGCTTTCATGAGCGCTGCTTTACAGCAATCCATTTCACCCATTGCGCCACCCATGCTGCACGATTGCTCACCAGAATGCAGAGGTGTGCCGGCGAGAGCGCCACCCGCCACAATCAATAAGAGCACCAGTGATGTGAATCGCGTCTTCATGGCCACTGCCCACTCTAGGGAAAACGACTAATGCCTGTCAAGATCCGGCTGGCCCACATCCATCGACGCAGCACGTTTCGCCAGTAG
>DASXRU010000150.1:0-15819 GCA_036506395.1 Pyrinomonadaceae bacterium
TTTTCATATGTTTCTATCGGATCGGAATCGTTTTTCTTGGTCTCACATCGCTGGAGGATCTGCCGGCCGCAATCTCCCTTCGGTCGTTCTCGACGACCCAGTAGGATTCATAACCCCAAGGCCGCGTCAGGTAAGATCTCATATAAAGTACTGGCGGGTACTCAAAAGACAATAAAATACCCTCGGTGATGTTTCGCACGCCGTTAACCTCAGAGCCAAACTACTTTCGCGCTCGGTTCAACACTACTATCCTGATAAAAACAGACACCACGAAACAGATTAGGTGGTCCAACAATATCTGAGACGCCGGAGCCGGGTTGGTGTCTATATCGTGTGTGGGTGTCGAGATCCAGCTTCGACACCCTTCGTAAGCTGTTGCAGCGATTGAGGTTAGAAGATTGATTTGCCGAAGGGGGGACTCGTTAAAAGCGATTCTTCTAACTTCTGCAACGCCAACAACTTACAGGGCAAGTGCTTTGATCACAAAAGTTAAGATTCTTCTCTTTAGTTCGCTTAATTCTCTATAGTCTCTCTGGTGCTCTCCTATAATAGACACCAAACAGACACCATAGCCGGAGACAGTCGTAATTGGACTCGTTATATAAAAGGGAGTGACTGCGATGTCGAATGATGCAACAAAAGCAGAAACCGCTGAATTTGCAGGCAAGCGAATTCTCGTGACCGGCGGCACCCGGGGCATCGGCGCGGCAATTGTCGACCGATTCAGTGACGGAGGCGGTATCGTTATTACGACCGGACGACCATCTGCGACAAAGGATTCATCCGATCAAGTTATCCGCACGGACCTTAGCACGCCCCAAGGGATCGATCGTCTCGTTAAAGCAGCTACGGATCGGTTTGAGGCGCTCGACATCTTGATTCACAATGTGGGCGGTTCGGCCGCACGCGGCGGCGGCGCTTTGGCGCTGTCAGATGAGGATTGGCAGAAAGCCTTAGACATCAATCTATTTACGGCGGTTCGATTGGATCGTGCTTTCCTCCCGTTGATGTTGCGGCAGGGCGCAGGCGTAATCATTCACATCTCTTCAATTCAACGGAGACTACCGCTCTACGACAGCACCCTAGCTTATGCCGCCGCGAAAGCGGCATTAACCAATTACAGTAAGGGCCTAGCAAAAGAATTCAGCGCAAAAGGTATTCGCATCAATTCGGTTGCGCCGGGCTATACAGAGACTGATGCGGCGGTGGGAATGGTGAATGAGATTGCCGAACGAACCGGCATAAGCGCAGACGCCGCCAGACAAAGAATCATGGACGCACTCGGTGGCATTCCTCTAGGAAGACCCAATCGGCCTGAAGAGGTGGCCGAGCTGGTGGCATTCCTTGCGTCTCATCGTGCCTCATCAATCACCGGAAGCGAGTACGTCATCGATGGCGGCACGGTCCCAACCGTGTGAACGCATCTGAACATCGATACGCCCCTTTGCTTCAAGATCACCTGCGCTCCTCTGGTCACCAAGGCACTACGCCTTCCAAATCTATCGGGGCAGTTTGCCCGCACGGTGATCGTGATTCACTCCTCGCCGATGTTTGTTTACGCGCTAGCCGTGGTTCTCGCAGGTTGGAGCACGAAAGCGAGCTTGATTTTATATGTGGCTGTGCCACTTTTCTTCATTCTCCCAAACCCGCTGCTGGAACGATTCATCGGCTCGGCGACTAAGAACGGTGAACGCGAACGAATCTAACAATTGATCTGAGGGACTTGAGACCTGCCTTGAATTGCGAACATACTGCGGAGATTTCCCGTACATGCTGGCAAGAGGTCGTTATTTTCATAAGCAATTTTAGCGGCTAACGTGTAGCGCAACCGAACTAAGAATTGGAGCATTTCTATGTTTTGTCCACGATGCGGCTCTACTCAAGACGAGCATTTGAAATTCTGTACGGCGTGCGGCTCAAACCTGTATGTCGTGAAACAAGCGCTCGACACTCGCGACCCGAGTCTGCAGCGAGACTCGAACACACCCTGGTTTGCCGAGATTGCGCGTTCGGACGCGGAGAGCAAGAGACGGAAAGAGGAGTTAGACCATCGGCGCGGCATCACGCCTGAGGTTCGCCGTTACAACGAAATCAAAGCTGGCGTGATCACTGGCAGCGCCGGTCTTGGACTTTCAATTGTCCTTCTCGTTTTGATGAATGGCATCATCTTGAGCGGCAACGTTTCGCCTGCCGCCGCGGAAATCCTGAGCCGATTGTGGATCGCCGGATTAATACCAATCTTCGTCGGGTTAGCACTGATTGTTAACGGAGTGTTCGTCAGCAAGAAGCTGGCGGAAGTCGTGAGACGGGCCGCCCAACCCGCTTTACCGACAGAACCGGCTTTACAGCCAGATACGAATCCGCTGGAACCCCGCCCGCCGGATACGACCCGAATCACTCCTTCGAGTTACAGTGTGACGGAGAACACTACCAAGCATTTGGGAATTGACGGACAGAATCGATAGCCGTCTCCACCCCAGAAGGCTGAATAGACAAAAAACCTTAGTGAGCGGGCCGAGCGTGTAGAACGCGATTCCCTGCACCGCTCAGGTTTCTTGGCCATGTTTTCTGCAATCATCGCACGGCTTCTATCGCGGCGATTGGTATATCTGAATCAAATTCCCGCACGTGTCTGAAAAAATAGCAATCTTTACCGGGCCGGCATCCGTCGGATCCGGTGAATTCCTATGAAGCGAACCTTTGCTTTTATTCTCGCCGCCCGCGACCCTGTAGACAGCCTTTCAGGGTGTGATTCCGAGGTCGATGTCACATTCACGGGATCTATTCCGTCTTACGATTGAAGGCGGCGATAAGGTGATCAGGCCAGCTCTATACGAACGGAACAATGTCGAATCCCTCTGAGAGTTTCGAGCCCTACCGTCAACGGTTGCTCGGTCTCGCATACCGCATGCTCGGGTCGATGGCCGATGCCGAAGACGCGGTGCAGGAGACGTACGTGCGCTGGCACGGCGCTAACCGCACCAACGTTTCGGATCCGCGGGCCTTTCTCATGACCACGACAACGCGAATTTGTCTCGACGTGCTGAGGTCAGCGCGCGCACGGCGTGAGGAGTACGTCGGTCCATGGTTGCCCGAGCCCATTTTCGACACAGCCGCCCTGGCGCCGGACAGCCGCACTGAGCTGGCCGAAGATCTGTCCTACGCGCTCCTGTTGACGCTTGACCGGCTGTCGCCGCTTGAGCGCGCGGCCTTTCTGCTGCACGACGTGTTCGAATTCTCATTCGACGATGTGGCCGCGGCGCTGGAACGGAGCGAAGCCGCCTGCCGGAAGCTTGCCTCCCGCGCCCGCATTAACATCCGCGCCGCGCGGCCTCGCAGTACGACGGCGCCGGCGCGTTCGGGCCAGATCGAGGCGAAACATGCACAGCTGCTGTCCGCCTTCGCCGCGGCATCGCAGGCAGGCGATCTCACCGCCGTGAGACAGTTCCTGGCGAGCGACGTTCGCGTCGTGTCAGACAGCGGCGGCAAGGTACGGGCAACGCGGCAAGTGGTCGAGGGTGCCGATCACGTGGCGCGGGCCATCGTGAATGCTACGCGACCACACAAGGGTCAGTGGTGGCGCGACGAATTCAAAATACGATTCGCGACTGTTAATGGTCTCCCCGCCGTCATCGTGGATGCACCCGAGGGGCCGGTACAGACGACCGCATTCGAGATTGAGGGTGACCTTATTCGAGCGCTGTACACAGTGCGCAATCCGGACAAGTTGCGGCATTTGGCAGCGGCGCCGCCGCCGAGCGAGAGGGCTCGCGTGTGATAAGCGATTTACAGACATAGGAGCAGCCATGACAAAACCGAGCGAAAAAGTGCCAGCCCAGTTCACTATCAACGACCACTCCGAAGTAATCGCCTTGGATCGAAGGACGTTTGTCAAAGGAGTCGGCTTTGCAGTTTTAACCGTGCAGTGTCTCTCTTTGATCGCGTGTGCTTCAGGAAAGTCGCCAACTTACGACAACCAAGCCGTCGATAACCTGATTACCCCTTCGAGTGGCGGCTTCCCACCACATGTGCATGACCTGCTGATTCCCTACGCGGTGCTAAATGCTCCGCCGCCTCAGGGGGTTGAGTTCAAGACAACACAAGCAATGCTTCACACGCACAAGGTGGCGGTGACCCAAAAAGAACTCATCACCGTGAACCAGGGAGGAACGGTTACCGCAAAGGGCGGCAGCCACCTCTTTGTGATCGCGTTGGCGAAGCGACCGGATCACATCCAAACACGATCAAGAAATCAGAGTCGGAGTGAACTCGATTGAGCGCGGCACGTTAAGACTGGGAACCGTTGCGCCGCGTCAGCCGCGCGACTAGCGATCACGCGCGTAACGTATCGGACGATCTCAAGAAGGAGCGAACATCTATGAAGCGAACTCTCGCTATTATTCTCGTCGGCTTGGTTGCCGTCGTCCTGTTCGGAGTGCTTGTGCATTTCGTGCTCGTGGCCGCGCACGTTTCGGAGCCATCCGGCCCCACGGTTCAAGGCATGACTCCCAAGAGAATCTGGGCCACCATAGTACTCGTGCTGTCGCTGGCCGGCGTGGTCATTGGTGGGCTGGCTCTCTATCGTGCCTTCCGTCGGATCGGTAACCACGGGCGACGCGGAGCGATCGTGGCCATGGTGGCGGGGCTTATCGCCGTGATCAACGGCTGGTTGGTTTTGGTCGTCGCCACCGGTGGTCCCGGCAGCGGCAACGGAGTAATTGGTGGCGCCGGAGCCTTCGTGCTGGGGCTGTTCGCCGCGGCGCTCGGTGGGTTGGCTCTTATCCGCGGCCGCCGCACCAACTCCGGCGCGACGGTCCCATGAAGGCATGAATAGTTCAATCTTTTCCAATACGGAAATGCAGATGGTTCACCCTCCAAGTCCAATTAGCATTCGCTTTGATGCTCTCTTCATTCAGAGTCCTACCGTAGGAATCCCAATTCCTAAGGCCGCACCCATGGATGTAGGTTTTTGGTTAGGGTACTGCGGAAAAGACAACGGGTGGTTCGCTCTATTCGGAGTACGGCCTCATTTCCCGTCATTACGGCCGCCCACTGATGGCTTTAATAAAGTCGACTTCCTTCTGACTGAACGCAGAACCGTCAGGTCGGAAGATGTCATGGAACCAAACGGGTGGTTCGTCGGTGTCCGGCATCGGCTTGTCCCACGCGAAAATCGTGTTCGTCTTCCCCTTCACCAATCCCCAGTTGATTGCACCTATACGATATTTCTTGAACACCGGCAAATTTGTCTCGAACAGACTACCGCGCGTGCGCGCCATGTACTCAGTGCAGATCATCGGACGCTGCATTCTCTGAAGAGTTTTGATCTGCGCCTCGAGTTTGTCGGCGGTATCATAATTGTGAAATGTGACTATGTCGGAGTCTTCGAGTATTAGCTCATTGCTCAGAGGGTGGTCGTTCCAGTAGCCGACGGTCAAGGGTTGCTCCGGATTCGCTGACTGAGCCCACGCGAATGTAGCACGCAGAAGTGGCACGACGGCGTCCATGTAACCGGAGTTCGACGGCTCGTTGAACAAGTCCCACGCTAACACCCGGGGATCCCTGCCAAACGTCTTGAGAATGTTTGTCGTGTAGGCCTCCAACCCGCCCCAAGTGCGCGAATCGAACATGCGGACTGTTCCGGGAGCTCGCACCCAACCGGAGTTATGTATCCCAGGCCTCGGTGCAGGCTGCTTGCCGGTTTTCGGGTTATCGTTCCAACAGGAATCGAAGAGCACGAAGATTGTTTTGATGTGGTGCTTGTCGGCGATGACCAGGTATTGATCAATGCGTTGCGTAAATCCGGCGGCATCCTGCTCGTAGGGCAGATTGTGCAAGAAAACGCGCATTGTGTTGAGGCCAATCCTCTCGGCATAGCCTAGCTCACGATCAATCGTCGCCGGGTCGAACGTTTCGGCTTGCCACATCTCAAGTTGGTTGATCGACGTACTCGGAATAAAGTTCGCGCCGATGATCCATGGTTGCTGGTTGTACCACTGATTAGCCTTCTCGACGGTCCAGCGCGGCACGGCATAAGTCGCGTTGGACGCCAGCCCGAGCAACAACAAAGCCGACAAAATGAGTTTCTTCATAAATTCAATCTCGATGTTCGAAGCGAAAAGAAGAGCTGTTATGGAAACGTATACGCCACTAACGTGTCCGAGAGTACAGAACTGAGGGATCTGAGGAAACCGCCCCCGCCTGCGGCAATGACGACGAACTGTTTGCCGCTTCTGTTTCCCTGGTAAGTCATCGGCGTTGCATGGCCATTAGCCTCAAGCTGCGCCTGCCAAAGTTCCTTGCCCGTTTGCACATCAAAAGCTCGGAAGCGATGGTCCGTCGTACCCGCGACAAAGACTAAGCCTCCCGCTGTAACAATCGACCCTCCCAAATTCTGGGTTCCGGTATTGTGTATCCCCTTAGCCTCTAGTTCGTCTACTATACCAAGCGGCACTCTCCAGACAATCTCGCCGCTATTCAAATCAACCGCATTGAGCGTACCCCAGGGCGGCTGCTGACAGGGCCTATTGTTCTGATCACGAAACCACGAATACTCTTCAAATCTGCCCTTTCGAACGTATGGTAGAGGCTCGCTGGCCGGCTGCGGCGTCATCGCCCCGACAGCCCCGTCTTCGTTCATGTTCACGTACAGATATCCCGTCGCGGGGTCAAACGAGCCGCTGGACCAGTTACCGCCACCATGAAATCCGGGAAACATCAGTGTCGGCTCAACGCCCGCGGGCGTGTACATTCCCTTGTTTACCAGCTTGTCAAACAGCTCTGTGCAGTGGCGTTCGGATTCCGGTGAGACGCGGCTGATCTCGGCGCGCGTCATGGATTGACGAGCGAGAGGAGCGGGCTTGACGGGAAATGGTTGAGTGGGCCAAGTGGCCTCTCCCGGCACGTTGCTCTGCGGCACGTTGCGCTCCTCCACCGGAAACAGCGGTGTGCCTGTCAGACGGTCGAGCACAAAGATAAAGCCCATCTTTGTAATCTGCGCAACTGCAGGTATCGATCGGCCATCGCGCCGCACTGTAATCAGCAGTGGCTGTGCTGGCAGATCGTAATCCCATAGATCATGGTGGACCATCTGGTAATACCAGATGAGTTTGCCCGAGGCGGCATTGAGAGCGACCAATGAGTTAGCGAAAAGATTTTGCCCCTTCCTATCGCCGCCGTAGAAATCGTATGAAGGTGAACCAATAGGCAAGAAGACCAGGCCGCGTTTTTCATCCACGCTCATCGCGGACCAAACATTGACGCCCATTCGGTCTTTCCACGACTCGCCGGCCCAGGTCTCATTGCCAGGTTCGCCAGGACGCGGCACGGTATGGAACGTCCACACCAGCTTACCTGACCGTACGTTAAAGGCGCGCACATCTCCGCTCGGTCCCTTAGCCGGATATTCCGGAAGCCCCCATCCGACGATCACCAGGTCTTTGAAAATGACCGGAGGAGACGTGACTCGCGCTCCCCACGATGGCTCTTGTCTGAATCTGTCCGCATCGCCGGCGCGCAAATCAACGAAGCCCCCGGCTCCAAAGTCAGGCGACGGCTTCCCCGTCTCGGCGTTAAGCGCGATCAGACGACCGTCGACCGTTCCGAACAGAATGCGCCGGTCAAGCTTCTTGCCACCGGCCCCGGGTCCTTCCCAGTAAGCAACTCCACGATGAGAGTTAAACTCTCGCTGCTTCTTGTCAGCCTGCGGATCGAATTTCCAGATCTCTTTACCTGTCTCCGCATCGAGGGCGATGACGCGGCTGGATGGAGTGGAAAGATACATCACGCCATTGACCACCAAAGGCGTGCACGAGAAGGAGGCCTGAAAGGCGGTCTGCAATCCCAGCTCCAGTTCTCCGGTGTGATAGGTCCACGCCCTGCGCAATCCAGCAACGTTACTGCGGTTAACTTGTCTAAGGCTTGAATAACGAGTTCCCTCTTGATCGCCACCGTAAAACCGCCATTCCGAGGTAAGCGTCTGAGCGGCGGCCAACCCGCAAAGGCAAACAGAGAACGCTGCGCACAAAGAGACAATTTGTAATGACGAGAGACAAGCTCTAAACATAAGCAGATTTTCCTTTTCGACTTTGCGCAGCTTAGATTTGTCGGATTCGCGCGATTTCATATGCACTGCTCCTTTTCGGGATCGCGTTAATCAGCAGCCCGAGACCGTCGAGCGGATCGGCAAGCTCTTTTTCCGGACAATTTGCCAGCCTTAGCTTTCAATCGTTCAAGGCATCATAAACGTCAAACGGGTGCCTCTCATTCTATTGCTGATTGCATGCGTTCGTTGGTAGTCATCTACGAGCCTCAAGAAATCAGTCCACATTCGTTTTTGGTCAACGTCCGTGATCCAGGTGACGGTTCGATCAGTCTTGACTTGCTCGAGAGTCATATTGTCACGCAGCCTGGGTCGCGGCAGCGTGTGCTGGGTGGTCATTCCCAAAACGTAAGCCAGGGTGATGTCATCCCAAATGACCCAGGGCGTAGAGAAGTCGTTGACCCGGAGAGGCTTGACGTAGCGGAAGTACCACGCTTGGTATTCCTCCCAGAGCCAGGCTCCGATTGCGCCCCGGTCGGCTAACATTTCCCGGGCCTGATCAAAGGTGAGCGAAAGGCTGGCGCGGCAAACTTTGCCGGGGCCGATGACCAGCGGCACGTTCGAGGCAAGGATCGCCTGCACCGCGTGCACGTCGTTGGCGATGTTGAACTCCTCGCCACCTTGCTCATCGTTAAAGCCCATTTGGATGACGCGAACGCGTTCGAGGATCGTTGGATCGGTGAGGATCGCGGATGCTACGTCCGTGCCGGCGCCGATCATCAGCACCGTCAGCCGATTCTCTTTCGAAAAGCTCTTCGAAGTCTCAATAAGAAAGTTGACCGCCGGACTTGGGCGTGGTGTAGTCGCGTTATCCAAGGCGAGACTCCCGCCTTCAATCAGCGGCGGATGCGTGCTCATCCCCAGCCGATTCTCGACCACATCGACGAGGATGCGGTAAGACGTGTGGCCGGCGGGCGCAGTAATCGACGGAGCATGTGCCGACATTATGCCCAGCACTTCGAACCGAGGCTGAAGAAGCAGATAGGTGATCGCCCACTGGTCGTCGATCTCGTTGCCGACATCAGTGGAAAGGACGATCGGTATCCTACCCTCAGCGCTCTGAGCCGCATAAATCACACTAGTGGAAACAATGAAGAGCGTGGCCAAACGAATCAGCTGTCTCAATGGTCGCATAGTTTTTTCCCTCGCGTGCTGAGGCAGTTTCACGCTCTGCGCACCAGTGCGGCATAGCCGCCAACTACCTTAATTCCGGGGTTGCGCTTCGCTCACACGTAGGTGGGGTCCGCGACCGAGCACGTCGGCTGGGGCGCGAGACTTATGCTGCCCGTACTCCGCGGCGTTTTGTCTGCCTTAACTCGAATGCTCAGGGTGCGTGCAGCCCACAAACTCTTTAAGATACGCGTTCCCTTTGTATTGCAGTTCCTGATGGATGCCGATTTGCGAAGTGTAATAGCCATCGACCGTCAAACTCTTGATGGCCACAAAGAAGCGTTCCTCGATCCTCTTTGGCTTACGCTCATTCTTACTGATCGCTTTGAGCAGGGATACCTGCCGCTCGATGCCCGCGCTATTAAAGGCCGCCGAAAAATTCTTCTGGCTTATGCTCTCGATCGCCGCGAGACCATCACGCCACAAAGTCTTAACCTCGGACGGGGATTCGCTCACCATTAGATCAATAAAGCCAGGCACTCCGGTGGCCTTTGCGCCCGGCGAACGCTCGTCAGGTGGAATAATCAGATCTGCGATTGCGGTGATGGCGGCCATCTCTTGCACGTTGAAGAAACGTGGCGCCTCCTCGGCCTGCGCAGGTGCGCCAATGGCTTCACCCATCTCCATGCCGTGATGTTCCTGCTGGCCGAGGACCGCGCTTTCGAGAATCGGCAGTGCGCTCGCCGTACCAACTCCGACCGCGATCACTTTCAGGGCATTTCTTCGGCTGAGGGTTTTCCTGTCTGACATGATTTTAGCTACAGATGGATCGCATTCTTTGAGCAGTCCAGTGTTTTGTTCGAAGCCTGTAAACGAAGAGCGGAGCGACCACGCAATTATTCAAACCAAGGTCACAAAAGTCAATGGCCTTAGTGTGAACCACCGGTCCTTTCCCCTACACCGCATCGCAATGGCAGAGCCGCGTACGTTTCTATTTTCAAAGACCGTCGTAAAACGGATGGACCGGATGAACCGGCCCGTTAATCATTAGTCCAAATCATTGGTCAAAATCTTGCTCAGCGTTTCCCGCCTATGCTATGGTGACGGCCACCTAACGAACTTGCAATTCGCTCCCAAACTTTCTTGCGGAGTCTGCCTTGAGAGCGGCTAAGAAGTATGACGCACTGATCATTGGTTCGGGTGCTTCCGGGGGGATGGCTGCCAAGGAGTTGACCGAGCGCGGCTTTGAGGTGCTGGTCCTGGAAGCCGGGCCGCCCGTGAATCCAGTCCGCGACTTCACCAGTCACGCTTGGCCATATCAATTGATGTATCGCGGGTTCGGCCCTCCGGGCTGGAAGCAACAAGAGCAGTGGATGCAGGACACGGCCTCCTACTACAGCCGCCACTTTTACGTTAAGGACTCGGAACATCCGTACACTACCGATCCCGGTAAACCTTTCATGTGGGTGCGCGCCCGTATCGTGGGCGGAAAGACACTGCACTGGGGACGTCTCAGTTGGCGGCTGTCTGATCTGGATTTCAAAGCGGCGAGTCATGACGGTTTTGGTGATGACTGGCCGGTTGGTTACGCAGAGATGGCTCCTTACTATGATCGTGTAGAGGAGTTCATTGGGGTTAGCGGAAACACGGATGGCCTGTCGCATGTGCCAGACGGCAAATATATGCCTCCGATGCCCTTGACTTGCGGGGAACACCTCTTGCGCAAGGGAGCTGAAAAGACCGGCCGCAAAGCCATCTCCATGCGCGTCGCAATGCTCACAAGCCAACCTAAGCCGTTTATGAAAGGCCGACGTAAGTGCCATTACTGTGGTCACTGCGGGGATGGCTGTGATGTCAACGCAATGTTCAGTTCGATTGCCTCAACCCTGCCCATAGCAGCGGCCACGGGGCGACTGACGCTCCGTCCGAATTCAATCGTGCGTCACATCGTCACGGACAACAACACCGGTAAGGCCAGAGGCGTCGCTTTCGTTGATCGAGCGACTCGTCAAGAGAATGAAGCGTACGCAAAAGTAATTATAGTTGCCGCTTCTACACTCGAATCCACTCGCATCCTACTTAATTCCAAATCGCGGCAACACCCCCAGGGCCTGGGAAATAGTTCAGGAGTGCTCGGTCACTATCTCGTGGACCACTTCGGCGGTGTCGGAGCATCAGGTTTCTTCCCTGTTCTCGCCGGACGCGATCCTGTTAATGAAGACGGTAAGGCCACAGGGATCTTCATTCCCCGCTTCCGCAATCTCGACGCTAAGACGAAACATTCAAGATTCCTGCGCGGCTATGGCTTTGAGTGTGGTTCGGGGACTTCTATGTTTCCCGGCATGGCGCGTCGCTTAATCACCGGCTTCGGACCTGAATACAAGAAGCAGGTCCGCCGCTTCTACACTGCGCCGGTCGGTATGACTGTGCGCGCTGCCATGCTTTCACGTTTTGAGAATTACGTCGAGCTTGATCCCGACGGCGTGGTGGATGCATGGGGTATTCCTGTTCTCAAGATGCACATTCAGTATTCAGATAACGAACGAGAGATGGCAAAAGATGCGGCGGACACGAGCGAGGAGATTCTGCGCGCCGCCGGGGCCGAGGTCGTTTCCACCGGAGGTCAGCTCACGGCTCCAGGGCGCATCATCCACGAACTGGGGACCGCTCGGATGGGCAATGACCCGAAGACATCGGTGCTCAACAAATTCAATCAGATGCATGAGGTCAAGAACCTTTTCGTCACCGACGGCGCGGCCTTCGTCTCATCAGCCAACCATAACCCGACGCTCACAATCCTGGCGCTAACTTTGCGCGCCTGCGAATACCTGGCCGATGAATACAAGCGCGGAAGTTTGTGAAGGAGCGGCCGACGATGTTAATGGAAGGTAAGAATCGCACGCTACAAATTGCCCGTCCGACCGGCGCCCCAAGCAAACTACATACGATCCACGGCTTACTCCGCGGGCGTATTTTTGATGGTCAATTTGAGGCGCGCGGGAAAATCTACCGCTTCAGCTTTGTCCCAACGACAGCCTCTCTGGCCGAACACAGACTCGTTTTGAGCGGACGTCTTACAGTCAGCTCTCAGCACGGCTTGCGTTTCGTCGATGGCGTATTAGCTCGGCTGGTCGCTACCCAAGGGGGTGTGGGAGCCTCGCCCGTGCGCCGGCAACTGCTCACGGGAAGGGCACAGACTGCCCAGACATCAACATCAGAGCAGAAGATGGAGCAAGAGAAAGGGCCTGAGACAGAGTTGCAGCCCGGTCTACATGCCTTTGAAAGTCCGAAGCTGGATGAATTAGGCAGGCCGACCGTTGAGTCGACCGGACCGCTCGGATTTGTCGGAGTGCTTTACTTCCTCCTGTCGCCGCTTGATGGTCAGGCGCTCGGGGTCCCCTTAGATATGAGTCAAGTACAACTCGGTGGCAGACTAGCTCCGACCGATGACCTGGGACGAGATTTGCAGATTTTGTTTTCAGACCTGGTCGCGGCGCTCTACGGCGACCGGCCGGACGAGAGAGTGGCAAACGAGTATCTGGAAGAACTCAACCGCTTTTTCAGATCATGACTTCTCAGATCAGAATTGAGATCGTCGGGCGTGATGCGTTCTGGCGTGGTGCGGTTATCGTCGAATGGGAACACCAACATCCAGAACAAAAGCTGATCGAGGAAACGAGCGGCGCTTACTTGATCGAAGTTGATTGGCTCGAAGATCTGAAATGCATCGCCGGCGATTGCTTTTCAAGAATCGTAGTGGCTCCGGCGGATCCCAGCCGGCGTTTATGGTTCCGCCGGTTTCTGCCATCTGGACGCAACCGCGAGGCGTGATCACGTTGATGAACGGCAAAGTCAAGCTTCTTACCTTCTGCGCCATATCTGTGCTCCTGGCATTTGACCCGAAGGCGGTAATGGCAAAGCCTAAATGGCAAGCTCTGTTCGATGGTAAGTCCACCACAGACTGGCGAGGCTTTCGGCGAGATACCTTCCCCGCAAAGTGCTGGGTGATCGAGAATGGATCACTCAAGACCGTTGCCGGCTGCGATAGAGCCGACCAGGTAGATATCATCACGAAGGGCAAGTATCGAAATTTCGAGTTAGAACTTGAATGGCGTGTAGCTCCAGGCGCCAACAGCGGGATCATCTATCTCGTCTCTGAAGACGAGGACCAAACCTGGAAGACAGGTCCTGAGATGCAGGTGCTGGATGACCTAAAGCACCCGGATGGAAAGATTCCCAAGACATCGGCAGGTTCCCTCTTTGACTTGATTGCTCCAACCAATAAAACTCTCCGTCCGGTCGGCCAATACAACAACACCCGACTAGTCCTCCACAATGGTCACGTCGAGCATTGGCTCAACGGAAAAAAGATCCTCGAGTACAATTTGGGCAGCGATAGACTGAAGCTCTTGATTGCGCAGAGTAAGTTCAAGAGTTACTCGCAGTTCGCGCGGAATCCGGAGGGCTATATCGCCTTGCAACATCATGGCGACGAAGTTTGGTATCGCAATATTAGAATTCGCGCCCGTTAAAAAATTGGCCGCCTTGTAACGCAAGCAATCAGCTTGCGGCAACGTTGAATGTCCCCCACCAGCCGCGTCCCAAACTAACAGTGTGCGTTACAACGAAAACCTTCCATTTTCGCAGCGCTTCATGTTATAGGACTGCGCATGAAACGGTCATTACGCTTTGTGCCCTTTTTCGCTTGTCTATTTGCTTTGACTTATTCGACGAACCCTGCCAACTCCACGGGCCAACATTCGACCGGAATTGGGCCCAGCTTTAAAGGGCCGATCGGTCTTCAGCTCTATAGCCTGCGTGAGCAATTCGCCAAAGATGTCCCCGCAACGCTGGACCAGGTGCGCGGCTTTGGTATTAAGTACGTCGAGACGGCCGGGACCTATGGCGTCGCCCCCGCGAAATTCAAAGAGCAACTTGACGCCAGGGAGCTGAAGGCGATCAGCGGACACTTCCAGTATGAACAGTGTCGCGATCATATCGAAGAGGTGGCGCGTGACGCGAAAACGCTTGGTCTGCAATACGTCGGCTGCGCGTGGATTCCGCATAAGGATCCATTCGACGAAAACACCTGTCGCGAGGCAGCCGCTGTCTTTAATCGTGCCGGTGAGGCGCTCGCCAAACACGGATTGAAGTTCTTCTACCACACTCATGGTTATGAGTTCGTGCCTTACGGCAAGGGCACCCTCTTCGATCTGATGATGGCTGAGACAAAGCCTCAGTTCGTTCGTTACGAGATGGACACTTATTGGATTGCGAATCCCGGCCAGAATCCGGTGAAGCTGCTTGAGAAATACGGCAGCCGCTTTGAGCTAATGCACGTCAAAGACATGAAGCAGGGCACGCCCAGCGCATTTACCGGACATTCGGATGTGACCAACAACGTGGCGCTCGGTACTGGCGTCATGGATTGGCCCGCCATTTTCCGCGCTTCGAAAAAGGCCGGTGTCAAATGGTATTTCATTGAAGATGAGTCGCCAACTTCAGTTGCTCAAATCCCGCACAGTCTGCGTTATCTGGAGCAGCTAAAATTCTAGACTCTTGGTAACGCAAACTGTTAGTTTGCGCGCGGCCCGGAGGCTAACAGCTTGCGTTACAGGACGAAACCAAGTTCATTTCATATCGGTATTACTTACGAAGGCTAGTCGCTTACTATCGGGTGACCACGACGGAACGTTAATTGTCCCCTGACCGCCATAGAGATACGCAATGACTTTCGGCTTACCGCCCGCCGCAGGCATCAACCGGATATACACATGCTTGTAGAAAGGGTGATCGGTCGGGGCGACTTCTGATTTCAAGAAGGACAACAAGACGATCCACTTACCGTCCGGAGAAATGTGCGGAAACCAGTTGTTGTATTCATCGTCCGTAACCTGCTCCTGGCTGCTTCCATCAGGTTTCATTCGCCAGATTTGCATAAAGCCCGAGCGCGCCGAGTTGAAGTAGATATACTTGCCGTCGGGCGTGAATTCAGGACCATCGTCTAATCCTTTGGCGCTGGTGAGCCTGATCTCCTCGCCGCCAGTGGCTGAGATTTTGTAAATGTCGAATTCACCGTCCCTGCCGCCGGTAAAGACCAGGTACTTGCCATCGGGTGACCAACCATGCAGATATGAAGGTCCTCTAGCAGTAATCCTGCGGGGCGTGCCTCCCTTGACCGGAACCGTGTAAATGATGGAGGCGTTCGCGTCATCTTTGCTGTGATTGCTGATCGCAAGCATCTTACCGTCGAAAGACAGGACGTG
Organism: Pyrinomonadaceae bacterium; assembly: GCA_036506395.1. Classification (GTDB taxonomy): domain Bacteria; phylum Acidobacteriota; class Blastocatellia; order Pyrinomonadales; family Pyrinomonadaceae; genus DASXRU01. Next base: position 15,478 of record DASXRU010000150.1, read on the forward strand.
GTCGTTGTTGTTATTGGTGGCAAATCCCGTGTCGATTACTACAGGTTCGTTCCTGGTAAGATCGAAACGACATAACCGGCCGTTGCGGTTGTAGATCAAGGCACGCCCATCTCTGGTCCAATTCGGAGCCTGAAAAGAGTACGAAACACGCAAGCTAAAGCTTGAACTCTAAACCCCTGTAATCCGGATAAACGTCTTTCCGATAGAACTCCTGGCTAGCCAAGACTATTTCAGAAGCAAAGTGAGGAAACCCGTTTGAGTGCACAACCAACCAGATCATTTGACGGACATGACCTGTTGCTCATGATCGTTGCCTTCTTAGGCATCTTTGTTTATGGATTG
>DASXRU010000151.1:0-15084 GCA_036506395.1 Pyrinomonadaceae bacterium
ATGACGGAGCGCCCACGCTCTCGATCAACGACGTTGGGGTGGCCGAAGGGAATGGCGGGACGACGAACGCAACCTTCAATGTGACTTTGTCGGCCGCCAGTGGCCGGATAGTGACGGTCAACTATGCGACGGCTAATGGCACGGCTACTGTTGGCGGTGACTATCAGAGCGCGAGCGGCACCTTGACGTTCACTCCGGGCGACACCAGCAAGTCGATCACGGTGCTGATCAACGGGGATACGGCCAACGAACCGGACGAAGCGTTTTTCGTGAACCTCTCCGGCGCCACGAACGCCACTATCGCGGACACCCAGGGTGCCGGCACGATCCTGAACGATGACGGAGCGCCCACGCTCTCGATCAATGACCTGACGGTAACGGAGGGGAACAGCGGCACTACGAATGCGACCTTCACGGTGAGTTTATCTCCAGCCAGCGGCCAGACGGTGACCGTCAACTACGCCACCGCGGACGGAACAACCACAGTTGGCAGTGACTATCAACCGACAACTGGGTCGCTGACCTTCAATCCCGGCGACACCAGCAAGCCGGTCACCGTGTTGGTTAACGGCGACACGTTGAATGAGCCGGACGAGACGTTCCTGGTGAACCTTACCAACGCCGGCAATGCCACCATCGTGGACGGTCAGGGTGTGGGCACGGTCGCGAATGACGATCCGGTGCCGCAATTGAGCATCAACGATGTAAGCGTGACGGAAGGCAACAGCGGCACAACCAGCGCGATCTTCACTGTGAACCTGTCGGCGGCAAGTGGCCAAACAGTGACGGTCAACTACGCCACAGCTGATGGCAGTGGGACAGCGGGCAGCGACTATCAAAGCACGAGCGGCACGCTGACGTTCAATCCTGGTGAGACGAACAAGTCAATCACCAGCCTGGTCAACGGCGACACGGCCTTCGAGTCTGATGAAACATTCGTAGCGAATCTTTCCGGGGCTGCGCATGCGACCATCGCGGACAGTCAGGCGGTGGGCACGATTCTGAATGATGATGCGGCCCCCGGTTATACACCGTCCGGGAGCAATGTGACAGTGCAGGGGAATGGAGTGGAGATAACGTTTTCGCAGGTGAACAGCCCTGGAACCACGACGATGACTGCCATCAGTCCGGCCAGCGCCGGCTCGACGCCAGGCGGCTACGTGGTAAACGGCAGTAGCGTCGCTTTCGACCTCACTACCACCGCCGCCTACGCGGCTCCGATTGACCTGTGCTTTGCGATGCCTTCCGTGACTGAAGCCGAGGCATTCAATGCTCTGGCGGTACTGCATAATGAAGGAGGGGTGCTGGTGGACCGCACGATGAGCCGAGACTTTGCCACCAAGAAAGTATGTGGCCGGGTAAACTCGCTATCGCCGTTTCTGGTGGCCAGCAAGATCACGGCGCAGTTTCAGACGGCCGCGGTAAGCGTGAACGAGGGCGGGGTTAGCGTGCCTGTCACCGTGACGCGCACGGGCGACACTTCCGGCCCGGCGACAGTCAACTACGCGACCTTAGATACGGCGGGAGGGAATCCCTGCAACGTCTTTAACGGGGTCGCGTCTCCGCGCTGCGACTACGCTGGTGTCATCGGCACAGTACAGTTCGCCGCCGGGGTAAGTTCTAAGACGATCAGCATTCCGGTCATAGATGACGCTTATGCTGAAGGGAGTGAAACCTTCAGCATCAGTTTGAGCAGTCCGGCGGGGGCGGTTCTGGGCGCGCCTGCAACAGCAACGATTACGATCACAGACAACGAGACCGTACCCGGTGCTAATCCGGTAGATAATAAAACCTTCTTCATCCGCCTGCAGTACATAGATTTCCTGGGACGCGAGCCGGAACCCGACGGACTGCAGTTCTACCTGGATATCTTGAACGGGTGCCAGCCTTCGGACATCGAGTGCAACAAGTACACCCGCGGAGCGATCTCGGCCAACTTCTTCCGCTCGCCGGAGTTCCAGCGCAAAGGCTCCTACGTGATGTACCTGTACATGGTCTCGCTGGGGCAAAGAGCGGTGACCCCGGCCGAGTTAAACGATCCGAGCAAAATAGACCGCCCGCACTACGGGGAGTTCATAGTGGATTTGCAGAGCATCTCTGACCCCACAGATGACCCGGTCATCGGGGAGGCCCGGAAGGTGGCCCTCACTGATGCGTGGATGCAGCGGGCGGAGATTCAAGCGAAGTACCCGAACACGATGTCGAATGCGATGTTTGTTCAGACACTATTTAACACCGCGGGTGTCACAGTCTCGAATCAAAACTGGGCTGCGGAATTGACTGCTGGAACTAAGACCCGCGCCCAAGTACTACGCGAGTTTGCGGAGAGTCCGGAGGTCAATACTAAGTTCTACAAGCCGGCATTCGTGACCATGGAATACTTCGGTTACCTACGCCGAGACCCGGAAGACTGTAAAAACCCGAGTAACTGGACCGGGGGCGACCCGAATCAGTGCGGTTATATTTTCCATAACAACCGCTTCCATTTAGCTGCCGATCCGGACTTCCTGGAGAACACGATTGTTCGCGGGTTCATAGAGTCGCCTGAGTATCGCCAGCGGTTCGGCCCGCCTTAGATGTTAGTACCAGGACATGCTCGCAATTGATGCGGCGTTAAGAAATGAGATTGAAGCGCACACAAGACAGGTTGAAAATGGATAGGGCTCTCCGGCTTTCTGCCCTGGGGTGTATCTCGTTTTTATTTTTCGCCGGACTGATTCGAGCGCAAAAAACCATTACCGACTCCGGCCCGCGTCGTCCTGAACTGGTTTTGCAAACAGGGCACACAACCAGGATCAATTGCGTAGCATTCGGCCCGGAGGGAAAGTGGCTGGCATCTGGAGGCGCTGACAATCAGATCAAGCTCTGGGATGTTGCCAGTGGACGAGAGCTACGCTCGCTCAATGGACACACGGGCTGGATCAAGTCACTTGCTGTTAGTAGCGATGGCTTGTGGCTCGCTTCGGGCAGCAACGATCGAACGATTAAGGTTTGGAATGTGACAACTGGCATGGAAGTTCGCAACTTCACAGGTCACACTGCCCCTATCGAATCGCTGGCATTTAGTTTCAACGGTCGATGGCTGGCGTCGGGAAGCGCGGACGGCATTATCAGGATTTGGGATCTTTCCACTGGCAAAGAGATGCAAATGTTGAAAGGCCACGTCAGCTTTGTTACCGCTTTGGCTTTCACCACGGACGGCCGGGCGCTCATCTCCGGCGGCATGGAGGGGACGGTTGTCATCTGGGATACCACAAGTTGGAACGTCACTCGTCGATTAGAAAAAGAACTCGGCAGGATCACGTCAGTAGCTGTTAGCGCCGATTTGAAATGGCTCGCTGCGGGAAGTCTTGACGGCCAAGTTTTTCTTTGGGAGCTGGCGTCGCTGCGGCAACAAGTTGTATTCAGCCGGCCTAGTTCGGTACTCGCGATCGCTTTTGCACCCGACGGAATGTTGCTGGCGGGCTGGAAGGATGGCACGGCGAAAGGCTGGAGCCTTACCGGCAGGAAAGAGACAAGCAGCGTGGAAGCCGGCGTCGATTCCTATGAGGCGGTTGCACTCGCGTTCAGCGCCGATGGCCGGCTTTTGGCTTCCGGCAGTGGCAACAGAACAATCGGAGTTCGAGACCTGACAGGGAAAACCGCGTCACGCACTCTGGAGAGTAATTCCGCCGGATTCTATGCCGTTGCTTTTAGCGATGACGGGCGCTGGTTGGCCTCGGGAAGCAACGATCGGTCGGTGAGGCTCTGGCAGACCGCGACTGGACGCGAGATGCCGAGACTTCTCGGCCACAATGGATGGGTGGCAACCCTCGCCTTTAGCTCCGACAGCCGGCTGCTGGCTTCCGGCAGCATCAGCGGCGGCATCAAGATATGGGACGTCACAACCTCGCGTGCGATACGTGACTTGAAAGGCCATACCGGCAGCGTCAACTCCGTTGCTTTTAGCCCTGATGGAAAATGGCTGGTCTCGGGAGGCTCCGATCAGGCGCTGAGAGTTTGGAATCTGGCCGATGGGCGTGAAGCGCGCACGCTCAGCGGGCACACCGGCGAAGTTACCACTGTCGCGTTTACTCGCGATGGACGTTTGCTGGGCTCCGGCAGTCTGGACAAGACAATCAGGCTGTGGGATGTGACTACCGGAACTACACTGGCGACGCTGGAAAACCCCGCAGGGCAAATAAATGCGATCGCGTTCAGCTCCGACAATCTGTGGTTGGCTGCGGGCGGCGACGACCGGACGGTCACGTTGTGGGATCTGAGAACCAGGCGCGCAGGTCGCGCCCTAACCGGGCATGCGGGTGACATCCTTGCAGTCGCTTTCAGCAAAGACGGCAGGCGGCTCGCTTCCGCCGCAACCGATCAAACGGCGAAGGTCTGGGACGTTCAAACCGGCAAAGAAGAAAACACACTGCGGGGCCATTCAGCAAACGTCAATTCCGTGCATTTCAGTAGCGACAGCCACTGGTTGGTTTCTGCCAGTGAAGACGGAAGCATGTTGGTATGGGATGCAGCCAGCGGCGCCCGTATGGCGACACTCTTATCAATGCGTGACGGCGACGAGTGGTTGGTGGTGACCCCCGACGGATTGTTCGACGGGTCGCCCGCCTCATGGAATCGCATTTTGTGGCGCTTCGACCAGAGCAGTTTCAAAGTGGCTCCGGTGGAGGCTTTCTTCAGCGAGTACTATTATCCAGGCTTGCTGGCGGAAATATTTCGCGGTAAAGCGCCCAGAGCCACTCAGGATATTTCGCAGAAGGATCGGCGCCAGCCTCAGATCAAGTTAACGCTCGCGGGCGCACGACCCGCGGCAGATGCCATTGCCACGCGCAACGTTAAGATCACGATTGCAATTAACGACGTCGCGCCCAGCAAAGAGTACGACACCGACGCTGGCGCGCGAGACTTGCGCTTGTTCCGGAATGGACTGTTGGTGAAATCCTGGCCGGGAGATGTGCTGAACGCCCGCAACCAGACCAGCGTCGAAGCAACGATTCCCATAGTTGCCGGCGAAAACCGGCTCATCGCCTATGCTTTTAACCGGGACAACGTGAAATCAGAAGACTCGGCGCTTATACTTACCGGTTCGAGCGATTTGAAACGTACGGGCACGGCGTATCTTCTGGCCATCGGTGTCGGACAGTACGCGAACCCGGAGTACAATCTTAACTACTCAGTAGCCGACGCCGAAGAATTGGGCGCGCAGCTTCGTAGCCAGCAAGAGAGCCTCGGTCGTTATCAGCCGGTCGAGGTGATTCCGCTGCTAAACCGTGAGGCGACCAAGGCGAACATCCTGCTGGCGTTGAAGCGTCTGGCCGGCACGGAAACCGGCGAACTACCGCCCGGCGCGCCATTGGTTCTGGCGAAGATCAAACCAGCTCAACCTGAAGATGCGGTAATCGTATATTTTTCCGGCCACGGAACAGCGCAGAAAGATCACTTCTATCTGATACCGCATGACATCGGTTATCAGGGTTCGCGCACTGCGTTGGATGCCGAAGGGTTGCGGGAAATTCTGGCCCATAGCGTTTCGGATAGCGAGTTGGAAGAAACGTTGAGATCAGTAGATGCCGATCAACTGTTGCTGGTAATCGACGCCTGCAACTCGGGGCAGGCTTTGGAAGCAGCTGAGAAGCGACGCGGTCCGATGAACACAAGAGGCCTGGCCCAGCTCGCTTATGAAAAAGGAATGTACATTCTGACTGCATCGCAGAGTATGGAGGTAGCCTTCGAGTCTGAAGCATTGAAGCATAGTTACCTGACGTACGCGCTGGTGGAGGAGGGAATCAAAGGCGCTTCGGCCGATCTCGATCGCAATGGCGATGTGTCGCTGAGCGAGTGGTTCGACTATGCCGCAGGTCGAGTGCCACAACTGGGCCGGCAGAAGAAGAAACAGGGCAAGCAGCTCGAGGAGAGTGATCCTGACGAAGTGCGCGTTCAGCGTCCGCGCATGTTTTACAGTCGCGATGCCGGCGCTCAGCGGCTGGTGATCGCCAGGTTTTCTACTGCCCGAAGTCAGTAACAGCTTTGTGCTTCCCTGAGTTCACGCGCTGACTTACGACTGATTATGGATAACGAACAAGACCCATACGCCACAAAAGCTGATTACTCGCCGACGCCTTTGTCTGAGAGGAGCACGTTGCCTCAGGATGACGATCTGGCGAACGCGACCCTGGGCGACCGTTATCGCATTCAGCAAAAACTTGGCCAGGGAGGATTCGGCGCGGTCTATCTCGCCTGTGACGAAAAGATGGTCTCGCGCCAGGTTGTGATCAAGGTGTTGCTGGCTGATTCGTTTGAGAATGATTGGAGCCGGAAGAAATTCCGCCAGGAAAGCGAAGCTCTAACGCGAATCGATCATCCAAACATCGTCAGCGTATTCGATACCGGAGAAATGCCGGATGGCAAGCCTTATATCGTAATGCAGTACGTTGCCGGCCCCAGCTTGCGCTCGGCGATTACTGCTGAGGGGATGGAGCTGCAACGGGCCGCGCACATCATCAGACAGATTGGCCGCGGCCTCAGCGCGGCCCACGAGAAGGGGATTTTTCATCGCGATCTGAAACCGAAAAACATAATGCTGCAAACACTTGGCGACGGCGAAGAACAGGTCAAAGTGATCGACTTTGGTATTGCGAAGGTCAAGAATTCGCTGGTTGGTCACAGCACGACCAGGGACCTTGCGGCCGGCTCGATAGCCTATATGTCTCCGGAGCAATTGGCCGCCCAGCCAGTGTCGGCGGCGAGCGACATCTACGCTTTCGGCGTCATAGCGTTCGAGATTCTCACCGGACGCAGGCCATTCAATCCCGACTCGATGTTTCAGCTTCTCGAAATGCAACGCGGCGGCCTGCGTGTGCAGCCGGTGGATCTGCGGCCCAGTCTCAGTCTGGCCGCGCAATCGATAATTCTTAAGGCGCTGGCCTTTGCCCCGGCTGATCGATACCAACAGGCGCGCCAGTTCGGCGATGACCTGGCGCAGGCATTAACTGAAGAAGGTTACGAGGCCTCAGTGGTGACGCAGGATGCCAGGCGGGCCGGCGTTGGTAAACCGTTAATGACTCGCGTCTCAGTGCCGACCGGTGCAGACGCCTCGTCTCTGGAGACTGCTAACGTGCTCTTCACGGATATTGTCGGTTACTCGAAACTGCTAATCGATGAGCAGACAGAACAGCTGGCGAAACTTCAGGACATCGTACTTAATACCGATGAGTGCTCCCGCGTGCAGGAAGGCGGCCAACTGCTGCGGTTGCCCACCGGCGACGGAATGGCACTGGTCTTCTTTGGCGATCCGGAAGCACCGCTGCGATGTGCGTTGGAAATCAGCCGCGAGCTGCGCCAGAGTCCCGAGCTGCAGTTGAGGATGGGAATACACAGCGGGCTCGTTTATCGGGTCGCCGATATCAATACCAACATGAACGTTGCGGGTGGCGGCATCAACATCGCGCAGCGCGTCATGGATTGCGGCGACGCGGGCCACATACTGGTTTCCAAAAGAGTCGCTGATGATTTAGGCCAATTGAGCCGCTGGTCAAAGTGCCTGCATGATCTGGGCGATGCGGAAGTCAAACACGGCACGCGTGTGCATATCTTCAATCTGTACACGGACGACGCCGGTAACGCAGAAGTGCCGCGCAAGCTTCAACCGCCCGAAGTTCGAAGCTACCGCAAGCCGTTGGCAATAGCTGCTGGCGTAATCATTGTGGCAATCATCGTGGGCGGCTATGCATGGCGTAGTTCTAAATCCGGTGGCGCCGCTCCCGCCGCTACTGGGCCTGGCGTATCGGAACCCGCCGCGTTGCCGGAACGCTCGCTTGCCTATTCGCTGACGGTGCAGAAAATGGCGGCCGGCAAGCCTGTGGGGGACTCAATTGAATCAACCGGTCAGGAGATATATGGAAACGGCTGGAAGTTCCGATTTAACGTCGAGCCGGCCCAAACGGGCGCCCTATACCTGCTGAATGAGGGCCCAGGTCCTGATGGCACGACCGTTTACAACATCTTGTTTCCTACCCCGAAGAACAATGCAGGCGTCGCCCGGATATCTGGTAATCAGAAAGTCCAGAGCGGCTGGAATTATTTTGTAGATCATAATGGCATCGAGAAACTTTGGATCATTTGGGCAACTGAACCCATTGCCGACCTTGACGCCATCTTCAGCGACGCGGCCAGGACGGAGGGCCGGATCGCCGCCGTCGCACAGATCGACTGGCTCAAGGGGTTTCTGAAAAAGAATGGATTGTCGCCGGCCGAAGTTAAATCAGACAAATCGAGAAAGGTGACGTTAGTCAAAGGTCATGGCGACGTGCTCGTAAACCTCGTTGAATTATCGCACGAAGCCTATTGAGGGCAGTTGACTCTGGAACAATACATTGGAGGAGTTATGAAGAGTAAAACATATTGCGTTTCGCTGCCCACGATTCTTTCGGCAGTAGTAATGATTGCTGGAGCGGGAATGTTCCAATCTGCTGCGGGGCAGGGCGAGGATCGATCCAAAGCAATCAAGGCTGAAGAGTTCATCGCGAATCGTCCCGCACGCCCCCGAGCTACTCCGCGAAAAAAGATTGCCAGGTCCCTCTTGCTCTACAAGCCTTCGAGCCTGGCGGCGGCGGTCCCGCCCAAAGGGACTGAGTTTGCGCAAGTCGGCGTAACTGCCTGGCGATTTCGGCCAGCCACCGCCCGTGACAAGACAAAAGAGCTAATTGAAGAAGATGGCAACGAGACGGCGACGGAATGGACTCTGGAAAGAATCGCGGAAGGAACCTCTTTGCTAACCGGGCAACGCGTACGCCTGGCGATCGAATCGCTTTCCCGTAGCGGCTATCTCTACGTAATCGATCGCGAACTGTATGCTGACGGCAGCTTCGGCGACGCGCGCTTGATTTTTCCCACCAAACGCACGCGGGATGGAAACAACGAGGTTAAGGCAGGACAGTTGATCTACATTCCACCGCCACCGCGCTACTTCAGAATCAAGCCGGGCCAGTCCGCAAAGGTCCAGGTGGCGGAGACACTAACGGTATTAGTTTCACCGCAGCCGTTGATTGATGCGTCCCAGCTCGGCGATAAGGCGTTGCCGCTGACTCGCGAGCAGGTTGAAGGTTGGGAAAAGCAGTGGGGCACGCCGCCGGCGAAATTCGAGTTGGCCGGTGGCGCCGGACTCACGATGACGGACAAAGAACAGGCAGCGGGCACGGATAACTCGCAGGAACTGAGTCAGGACGATCCGGCTCCGCAAACGATCTACCGCGTCGCGATCAAGCCCGAGGCGCCCCTGTTGGTAACACTGAAGCTGCCATACGGGAAAGCGGAAGGCAGTAAGCGGTAAGCGGTAAGCAGTAACTCTCTTTCCACCCGCGCGGCTCCGCCGCCCGCACAGAGCGGTAAGGCTTCGCCTTACCGCTCAAGTTTCCCCTAAATCTCCGAGGCTGCGCCTCGGTGGAGGCGTAGCCTCCTAAATGAAAAAGGTGCTGAACGGAAGGGCACAGCCTTTCCGCACTGTGCGGCGGCGGAGCCGCTTCTACCCAATCACAAGTATTCTGAAAGCGTTTGGTATCTGTTAGTCGACAACGCAGAACGTCGCGCACTGTCGCCTAACCGACCGGCTTGTGGCAGGGAGTGCAATCGTTGGAACCGGGAACCTTTCCTTTGAGAGCCGGCCGCGCGGCGATCGCCTTGTCGTGGCAGAGATTGCAGTTGATGTGGTAGGCGACCTCGTTGGTGAGCTTCGTGGCAGCCGGCTTATCCGGATACTGAACAGAGGGCAATGGCGAGCTGTCGTCGCCGGCCTGCAAATGACAAGCGCGACAGGTCTTCACTGGCTTCGAGTCTGCCGCCTGCAACAGCGCCGCAGTCAACGCTACAGGTCGTTCCGATGTCTTCAACGGCGGTTTGAGGCCAGCCGGCGGTTGATCCGTGTGGTGACATTCAATGCAGGTCAGGACGCTCTTGCCGTCGACGCTATAAGTCTTGGTTGAATGGTTCTCGTGATTGAAGGCGACCTCGCCATATTTGTCTGACTGGCTGTCCTTAGCCAGCACGACTTCCTTCGGCTGCGTTTTGCTTTCCTTGGGAATGTCTTGTGGCGCCGAAAACGCCGAACTCCTGCCAATAATAGTTAACGCGACACACGCGAGCGCTACGATCAGAAGCAATAGTTTTCTCATTCAGCAACCTCTATAGCGATGTTTCAAAAGAAAGCCGACGTGGAGCCATCTGGGGAGGGAATCAACGGAAACAATCTTAGATAGCGATCGCAAACGTGTCAAACATACGTTTTGACAGAGCGGGGGCAGGCCCCCTTCCTGACTGCAAGTAGGTCGTGTTGAGTCAGCTTAGGATCAAGCCTCAACTGGGAAGACGTGCAGTCGGGAAGGGGGCCTGCCCCCGCTCTTAGTTCTCGGCAATCGGTTCCTAGCGAAATGTCGATCCAGTGTGGCAGCGCTTGCAATCTGAAAATCCAAGGTCTCCGCCAAACGACCGTTTACCATCGTGACAGCTCAGGCAGCTTTGCCCGCGGCCCGGGGGAAAGTGTTCCGCGGCGGCCGGTGATCGCACCTGCCTGCCCTGGGGCAAACCGGCCGCCAGCGTATGACAAGAGGCGCATTCCAGACGCTGTCGCGGACCATGTTTGGCATGACTGAAGCTCAGCCGGAACGCGCGCGCATTCGTCGATGTGCGCCTGTACCGCCCCTCACTGTGACAGACGCCGCACGATGCGATTTCGCGACCCGCCAGAGACTGGCTGGTGGGCGTGTGACAAACGTAGCACTGGTTATGCGCCCCAATTCCGGCGGGAATTGAAAAGGCAACTCCACGCTGAAGCGCGTGGTCATGGCACGAAACGCAACCGTTTCGGGGACGCGCGGCGCCCGTCATGTGCTGAGCGTGATCGAACTTCACGTTGAAGCTTTCTTTGAAACTTGCCGGAAAGTTTTTGCGGGGCGGATTGCTGCCGTTAATATCCGTATGACAAATCGCGCACATCGGAACGCCTGGCGTTACGAATTGGGTGAGGTGGCAACTGGTGCAAGCCTTGTGGCCCGGAAACGTTGGCGTGGCGGAGTTGTCGCCGCGTTGATGACATGCCGTGCACGCCAGTGATGCGTGCCGCTGGCTTGTATGCCGGAAAACTGAGTAGTCGAGCTCGGGACCCTGGAATGATTCATTAAAGAGGAAAAGTTCGCCGCGCAAACTCTGCGGGCTTTGGGTCAGTGGGCCGTGCGCAACTCGGGGAACATTCGCCACCGAAACCAGCCGCGGCAAGGCCACAAGGCAAATCAGGACTAGCCACGAAATCACACTAAACAATTTCGTCCTGGTTCGTTTGTTTTCGTGGACGGTCATCGCTGAATTTTCATTTCAGATCGCTGCGTTTCAAAGGTTGTCGCTCGGCAATGATGTAATGGCTAGCCGGCGGGTCGAGTTTGCCGACATTGGACGTGTGGCAATAGGAGCAGACAAAACTCCGGTCCCGATCGATAGCCGCCAGTTCCTTGCTAAGGTCTTGCCGCAGTCCCTCTTTGTTGTGGCATTCGGTGCAGCCGGTTATGGGCACGTCGGGCTTCAGGCCTCTGAGCGTCGCTGCCCTGGTGATGTTGATGTGACACGTCGTGCATTCGGCGACGTGGTTCTTTTTTTCACCGCCACCTTCATGACTAAACTTAATTGAGATTCGTTTTGGCGCCGTCACTGGCAAGTAGGGCGCCGCCGCCGGCTGGTGGCAACCAGCGCAGTTATCTTTCACGGGCTCCTGACTTTTCCAGTGGCAGTTGAAGCAGGCCGCGTGGCTGTCGGGTACTGCCTTGAAGGTCTCGGGCCGGGGACTAAAGCCGTCAATCCAGCCGCCCGGTGGGGCCGCCACTTCTTTCGTATTCGGGCCGTGACATATCGTGCAGTTGTTGTAGCTCTTGTCCTCAACCACAGCATGAGCGGATTTCACGAACAGAGTTCTGGCCCGTTCGCCAAAAGCCGGACGTTGTCGCAAAGATGCGATCACATCCTGGTGTTTGTCATGCGGAAACTCGACATTGAACTGTTCGGGCCGGCTCGGATTGCGAAATGGAAATCGTGCCGCGTCGCGCGGCGATACTTTCGTATGGCAGACGGTGCAGATGGCTGGTTGCGTGCCTCTGAAGAATTGCTGGCGATGGCAGCGAACGCAAGCGTCATGATCCGGATAGTCAGCAACGTCGGGAAAATCCCGGACCTTCTGCCAGTTAATGGTGGGCGCCTTGTGACAGGTCTTGCAGGCCTCCTGATGTTGTTTGGTCGAGTGCGAGAATCGTGTGTAGTCAACCGTCGTCGTGCGCCGCGCTTGTGTTGGCGGACGGCGAGGCGGTCTTCGTCTTTGCCCGGCGGCGCTGTCGCCTGACGGTTGCGACAAAGCCAGAAGAAGCATTGCCAGCGCAATTGCGAACGATCTGATCGTATGGCGTTTCATTAAATTATTTCCGCATTCCGTTCGCTACGAGGCTGTTTGAATAGCCGCAGCCGCAGCGCCAAAGGCGCGAAATGGAATAGCCTGGGCCACCGGCCCAGGTGGGACCACCAGTCAAGGTTTTTAGCGCTGAAGGCGCGAAATGAAACGGGCGGAGACACTTACCATTTCGCGCCTTCAGCGCTACCAAAAAACTCCCGGGTCTCTTACCCAGGGCGTTGCCCTGGGCTACTACATTTCGCGCCGTTGGCGCTGCGGCCAGCGCGTGACACTGACTACCCTTTTTAATTTCGCGCCGTTGGGCACGCGGGCAATGGTTTTTCGACGGCAACACACCTTATGTTCTTCTCTTTATTCGCAGGGTTCGAAATCAGGAACGGTTTCTCTGTGGCCAGGTCGCCGGGTTTCACTTTTACCTCGCAATTCCAGAATGTAGCCCGGTCTCCGACTTCGGCCGGGAGTATGTTGGAGATGACGTAGGTCCCCGGTTCGACATCGGTGAAATAGGCGGTGCCGTTCCGATCCGTCATCACGGACATCACCTTCGCTTTTGAGATTTCTTCAGCCTGCTTGAGCAATGTTTGCAGGTCAGCCTGCTGCCGCTTGTAGAAACCACTCCGCAGCTCATCGCTTAGATTTACGGCGAGCCATTTGCGCGCCAGATCACGGCTGCCAAACTCCTTCTCGCCCGCGGCGATAGCATGCTGGAACTCAGGAACCGCTGCCGCCCCTTCGACATCGTTTGGTTCCACCTCACGACAGTAAACCGACTCGCAATCGCTCTGTTTGAGCCAGGTGATTAGCGCTTCGCTGGCGCCGAGGGCGCGGTAATAGCAGTCGCGCGAAACGACAGGTTGCTGCTCAATGCTCTGCACCAGAAGTTTGTTCTCGTCCAAAGAACCTTTGATCAAGAAGAAGCGTTTGCGCGAAAGCCCAACAGGCCTTTTCGTCGAGTCGTCGATTTTCACCCTGACTCTCAATCTGACCACACCGCGAGCTCCGGAAGGCGGAGCCGTTTGAGTTTGGCCGCCGGCCATTATCGCAAGGCACGCCATCAGAGCGATGCCGAGCGTAGATTTTCCCGTCGCGATTTTCGCCATAGTACAGATGTGGGCTCGAACAGTTTCTTGTCAGAACCGCCTGCGGTAGCGGGCGGGCCCTCTTTCAAGTGATAAGACCAGAAGGACCGCCCGCTACCGCAGGCGGTTCTGACTTCAAAGATTAGGACTACGCGGAAATTTCAGGAATGGCAGCCGCACTTGGCGCACGAAAAACTGATCCGAGCGAATTGCCGTTGGCGGCGAATAGCCGTTCCCGCCGGCGGCCGCGATCAGATCGTCCTGATCAACTCCATCGCCACTAATACCGATAGCCCCCACCAGCACCCCGTTCTTATACAAAGGAACGCTGCCGGGAAAAATCTGTATACCGTTGGGAAGATTTGGAATTGCCGTGCAGGGAACTGCGCCTGCTAAGAGGTTCGTCTTGATCAGATCAAGTTGCAGCCCGACGTTGAAAGGACTCCATTCTGTGATCGCGGTGCTGAAGGGTCCAGCCGCGGTATTGTCGATGCCATCGGGAAAAAAAGGACGATGCAGAAAGCCGCCGGCGCGGTCGGTAAATGCTATCGAACCGTTCAATTGCAAGCCGTCGGCATTTGCCCGATCGACGAACGACCCAAACCCGGCCCCGCGCAGGAGTGCGGCGGCATTCGCATTTGAATAGAAGGCGGCCGTTCTGGCCTTTTGCACCGACACATCAAAACCAAACACCGGAGCATCGGAAGTGCGAAAGACCCCCAGCACATTTCCTTCAAGGTCGACCACAGCAATTGAGACCCGAGCATTGCTGCCCAACGGCTGGCGGATCGCAGCCCGCGTTATGTTTGCCTGTAGCGCTGCATGCGCGATGATCGTCTGGACATCGCCCGGCGATAGCGCATTGGCCCCGACCGGAAGTGAACTGCCAATGAATGGAAAGAACCGTGGATCAACTTCGCCGCTGATGCCGCCCACCATCGCGGGGACAAACGCGGATGGCGGGGTCGCGCCGATGAATCCCGCTCCCGGTAAACTTAGGAAGGGAATCGTCGCGGGCGCAGGAGCATTCGTGACGTTGGTATAGGGCAAACGGATGCCATCAACGAGTATGTTGTCGGCGCGAATCAACGCCGGCGGCTCGAACCCGCGCACCGCTGCCGCGGCAATGACTTCTTCGAACGGCTGATCGAAATCACTCGGATCACGATCCACGGTGTAAATGCCATCGCCTTCAATGCCGACCCCTCCAACCGGCACGCCGCTCCTGTAGATAGGCAAGCCTCCGGGATCGCCCGAAAGGCCAAGCGGCAAGCCCGGCTTCTTGATATCACTGCAGGGCAGGGAAGAGAACTGCACCCCGTACAGTGGGCCACCGGAACGAAAGTTCACTCCCGGGGGAAAATGTTCCTGAATGATGAAACCTGCGGTCCGTGTCGTGAAGGCATTTCCGCTGGTGCTGAACAAGGCGCCGGTGCCGGCTTTGGATGTGGCGGCAACCAAAGCCGAAACCACCGTGCCTTCCAATCCACGGCCCACTGTTCCGACGCTGCGGATAGTAGTTGTCGCAGGCGCACCAGTCATTGAGAAAGATCCAATTACATTGTT
>DASXRU010000152.1:0-4808 GCA_036506395.1 Pyrinomonadaceae bacterium
TGCGGAGCGCTCGACGCGCGAAGCAAGCGAGGCCAAACTTTTTGCCACCGAAGCCGCCGGTCGCATCATTGATAGCGCCGTGCAGATTCACGGCGGGGCGGGGCTGGTGCGCGGCAGCGTCGTCGAGCGACTCTATCGCGACGTGCGCGCGCTACGCATCTACGAAGGCACTTCGGAAATTCAAAAGTTGGTGATCGCGAACCAGCTTTTGAAGTAGGACAGACATTCTTGTCTGTCTAAGTTTATTTCAAATTACAGACAGGCAAGAATGCCTGTGCTACCGCGACAGCCATTGGCAACTGTAAATCCCACGAACAACGGAACAAATATGACGGGCCAGGCACTCTTGCGTCGGCTCGGTCTATTCGATACGGCGATGATCGTAATGGGCGGGATCATCGGCTCGGGAATCTTCATCAATCCTTACGTCGTTGCGCAACAAGTCCACACGCCGCTGCTGATCCTGGGCGCGTGGGCCGTTGGCGGTTTGATTGCGCTGGCCGGCGCTTTTATTTACGCTGAACTTTCGTCGCAGAGCTCGGCTTCCGGCGGGCAGTACGTTTATCTTCGCGACGCATTTCATCCTTCAATCGCCTTCCTTTACGGCTGGGCTTTGCTACTGGTTATTCAGACCGGAGGCATGGCCGCAGTTGCAGTCACCTTCGCCAAGTACTTCCTGGAGTTGGGTCACCTGGCCGCCGGCGATCGTAACGCGGGGCTGGTTGCCGCGATCGCTCTGAGCGCGCTGACGCTTATCAATTGCCTTGGCGTGCGCGCCGGCAGCACTACGCAGAATGTGTTCATGGTTCTAAAGCTGATCGCCATCGGGACGCTTGTTGTTTGGGGGTTAACTGTCAGCGGTCAGCCCCGCAGCGAAACGATAAACGCTTACGGAGCGTCGTCTTCAGGTATGTGGTCCGCCCTGGCAGCTTTTGGCGCAGCCTTGATTCCGGTGCAGTTTGCTTATGGCGGCTGGCAAACGGCTTGCTTCGTGGCGGGGGAAGTGCGCGAGCCGCGCAAGAATCTCCCCCGCGGATTATTGCTCGGCGTGTTAGGCGTGATCGCGGTTTATCTCTCGGTGAATTTTGTCTGCGTCCATGCGCTGGGCGCGCAGGGACTGGCCCAGACAAAAACGCCGGCGTCGGCCGTGATGCGATTGGCGTTGGGCGAACGAGGCGCGCGTTTCATTGCCGTGGGCATTGCCATTTCGACGCTGGGCTTTTTGAGCCAAAGCATGCTGACGGCGCCGCGCGTTTATTTCGCGATGGCCCAGGACCGCGTGTTCTTCAAAGGTCTGGCTCAGCTCAATAGAGCGCGCGTGCCTGCGCTTGCCATCGCTTTGCAGGGCGGGCTGGCGATTGTGATCGCTCTTTCCGGTAAATACGAACAGATTCTGAATTACGTCGTGTCAGTTGACGTAGTTTTCTTTGCCTTAACCGCAATGTGCGTGTTTCTGTTTCGAAGCCGAGCCAGAGCTGTTGAGTCTGACGGAGCGAGGACATTCCGGATACCGGGACATCCGCTGACGACACTCTTTTTCATCATTGCCTGCGCTGCAGTGGTTTTCAGCACGGTCTACAAGTATCCGCGCAACAGCGCCATCGGTTTGGGTATTATGCTGGCCGGTTTGCCGGTGTATTTTCTCTGGGGCTGGTGGCGGAAGCGGAATGATCCGGCGCCTGGTTAGTAGATCTAGACATGGACAA
The DNA here is from genome assembly GCA_036506395.1 of Pyrinomonadaceae bacterium. Lineage (GTDB taxonomy): Bacteria > Acidobacteriota > Blastocatellia > Pyrinomonadales > Pyrinomonadaceae > DASXRU01. The sequence goes on from DASXRU010000152.1 coordinate 1,707, forward strand.
GCAGTCTGCCTACATGCATTGGGCCAAGATCCGCCCGCCGGCGAAATACGATCTGGCGCTCAGCGGTGTGCTCAATCTTCCCTTCGCCGAATTTCAGGTCGCGCTTGATGACCTCGAATTGCACGGCGCGAACGCCTACGGCTACCGGCCGCTGCTCGAGGCGCTGGCATCGCATTGCCGCGTCCCACCTGAATCAGTGGTTACGGTTTCCGGTGGCACTTCGATGGCGAACCATCTGGCGATGGCTGCGGTCCTCGATCACGGCGATGAGGTGTTGATTGAAGAGCCCACTTATGAACCGCTGCTCGCCATTGCGGAATACCTTGACGCCAACATCAAACGCTTTCCCCGTCCATTTGGCGATGATTTCCGCGTGGATGTTGGAGCCATAGCTAATCAGATCACGCCGCGAACGCGCCTTATCGTACTGACGAATATGCATAACCCCAGTAGTGTGTTGGTCGGCAACGAAGCTTTGAAAGAGATTGGGGCACTTGCCCGCAAGGTTGGCGCGCGAGTGCTGGTGGATGAAGTTTATCTCGAAGCGATGTTCGAAGATGGACCGGGATCCTGCGTTCATCTTGGTCCCGAGTTCATTGCTACCAGCAGCCTTACGAAAGGTTATGGGCTTAGTGGTTTGCGCTGCGGTTGGATCCTGGCGGAGCCTGAGTTCGCCCAGCGCCTGTGGCGTCTGAAGGATATTTTCGATGGCGTGGGCCCGCATCCAACTGAGCGCTTGAGCGTCGTGGCGCTGGAGCAACTGCCGCATATCGCGGCGCGCGCGCAGAGAATCCTGGGAAGCAACCGCGCCTCGCTCAACCAATTTCTCGATACTCGTAACGATCTCGAGGCGGTTAAAACCAGCACCGGCACTACTTCGTTTCCGCTGCTACGCCAGGGCAGTGTCGAGAGCTTATGTAGCTTGCTGCACGAGAAATATGAAACGGCCGTTGTGCCCGGCAGGTTTTTCGAAATGCCCCAGCACTTTCGTATCGGCATCTGCTGCCTGCCGGAAGCATTCAAGAGCGGTCTGGAAAGACTGGGAGCTGCCCTGGATAGTCTGCGGCAAGCGGAATGATTCGCGACTAAAATCTGCAGATGAAAATTAACATCATCGGCGGCGGACCGGCGGGGCTGTATTTTGCCATTCTCATGAAGAAGGCTGACTCCGCCCACGACATCACCATCCATGAGCGCAACGGGCCCGACGACACATTTGGCTGGGGCGTGGTCTTTTCGGGGAAGACACTGGCGAATTTGAAAGAGGCCGACGAAGACTCTTTCCATCAGATTACCAATAGCTTTCAGACCTGGGACAACGTTGATGTCGCGCACCGGGACCAGAAGATCACGATTCGCGGCAACCATTTTTCCGGCATCGCGCGCCTGGAACTACTGCGGATCCTGCACCAGCGCTGCCGCGAGTTGAATGTCCAATTACATTTCCGTGCCGACGTTTCCGATAACGACATCGAAGAACTGCGACGGAGTGCTGATCTGCTAATTGGGGCCGATGGCGTTAACAGCACAGTGCGTCAGAAGTATGCCGACACCTTTCAACCAACCTTAGCCGTCCGCACTAACAGGTACATCTGGTACGGCACCCGCCGTCTATTCCACGGCCTGACGTTGACCTTTCGGGAAAACGACGCTGGAGTCTTTGCGGCCCACTCGTACAAATTTAACCAGACCACGAGCACGTTCATCGTTGAATGCGACGAGCCGACCTGGACCAGGGCCGGTTTTGCGAGGATGACCGATGAAGACACGCGCCGTTATCTGGAAACAGTTTTCCAGAAGGATCTGGATGCACATTCGCTGCTCTCGAACAATTCGAAGTGGATCAACTTTCTGCTGGTGAAAAACGCGCATTGGTATTACGAGAACGTTGTGCTTCTCGGCGATGCGCTGCACACGGCGCACTTTTCCATCGGCTCAGGAACCAAACTGGCGTTCGAAGACGCAATCGCGCTGGAAAAGTGTTTCGCTGAATCAGCAAGCGTGCGCGCGGCTCTGGAAGAATTCGAAAAGACGCGGAAGCCGATTATTGAGGATTATCAAGCCGCGGCTTATGACAGTATGGTTTGGTTCGAGAAGGCGCGGGACTATATGCAGCTATCGCCGATGGATCTGGCTTACGTGCTTATGACGCGCAGTGGGCGGGTCGATCGGGAGAGCCTGCGACAGCGCGACCCGGCATTTGTGGCGGCCTACGAAGCTTCAACAGGAGGAGGCAGGAGGCAGGAGCAGGAGGCAGGACAGGAGTGAAGACGATTAATGGATGACACACGTGGATTCAGAGATCTCAAGGTATATCAACTGGCCTACAAGCTGGCCATGGAGATTTTTCACCTTTCAAAGGCATTTCCGCCGGAAGAGCGATTCTCTTTACCGACCAGATTCGACGATCATCAAGAAGCGTGACAGCAAACATCGCTGAAGGCTATCGCAAGAAACTTTACGCCAAGATGTTTGTCAGTAAGATGGCAGATGCGGATGGTGAAGCTGCGGAAACCCAGGTGTGGCTCGATTACTCTCGAGATTGCGGCTACATCTCCGCTGACAAATGGAGGAGTTTAGTGGACGGTTACGAGGAAGTGGGCAGGATGCTTGGCGGTATGATAGCGCATCCTGAACGCTTCAAGACTTAGCTCCTGCTTTCTGCCTCCTGCCTCCTGCTCCTGCCTCCTATTTCTCCCACTGCGGCGCCAACAGCCTCCGCCGTCCGTCTTCAGCCAGCGCAGTTCCCGGTTCATCGAGCTGCGTGCGGTCCCAGAGCTTGCAAGTAACCTGACGGTGCGCCTGATCCAAAGCTTCGCAGTAGTTCGTGTAGGTGCAGCGCCGAATTTCATCGCCGCGGCCCAGCTTAACTTTTAAGAACCAGTCCGGATCGGCCAGGGCCTGCCGCGCCAGGCCGGCAATGTTCGCGTCGCCGTGTTGCAGGATTGCTTCAGCCTGCTTGAAGGTCGTGATTCCCCCGGTCGCGACGATGGGAGTTGCGAATCCGGCGCTGTTCACCGCGCGTTTGATGGCCGCAACCTGCGGCACCGAGCGACCGAATGGGCCACGCTCGTCAGACAGCGTTGTGGGCATGCATTCGTA
>DASXRU010000153.1:0-6553 GCA_036506395.1 Pyrinomonadaceae bacterium
CGCCGGTGAAGACGCTGCGGCTAATATCATCAATGACGTAATCGACTCGCTGGTACCCTCTGGCCTGGCCGAAGCCGAACATCGTCGTTGCGCAGAGCTGTTGTGGTCGTTGCGCGATGATGCCGAAGACATCGAGCGGGCCGAACGTCGCATTGAAGCCTTGCGCGCGGAAGTCTGGGACCCTTTCGCACAGCGCGCGCGCGTGCTCGATCACTTTGGTTATCTGGATTTCGCGTCAGAGCGTGTGACTGAGCGCGGACGCTGGCTCGCCGATTTGCATGTCGACCGACCTTTGTTAATTGGCGAGGCGCTCGAGGCCGGGTTGTTCACTTCGCTCGTGACGACGCAGGCCGCGGCGGTGATTGCCGCGCTGGCCGCAGACGAGGATCGCGACTATGGCGAGCTGGAACTTGACGACGAGTTGGTGACGACGCTGGCGAAATTTGAAGATATCGCCTACAAAGTTTCAACCAAAGAATGGCGGCACGGCATCGAGCCGGCGGCGGAATTAAACTTCTCTGCGGCAGCAACTGCCGCGCGATGGGCCAGTGGCGCTGATTGGGCCACGCTGGTTGCGGAGACTCGAGCCGAGGAAGGCGATCTTGTCCGTATGCTCTCGCGCGCTGGTGAAGCGCTGATGCAAATAGCCGCGCTCAAGAACGCGCATCCCGCCGCGGCGGGCAGTGCTGCCGCCGCCGCTGAAATCGTCCTGCGCGACCCGGTAAGGTAGGACAGGCATTCCTGCCTGTCGGCCTTTGTATTGAATGACAGACAGGAATGTCTGTCCTACTCGTCAACATCACTCAGTTGGCCGGGGCTGTTTTCTCGACGATCTTAAGTTGCTTACGGACCGCATCCGCCAGGCTCGCCTCGCGGTCAGGACCTGCGCCGCTGCTGCGGTAGCGCACGATGCCCTCGTGATCAATAACCATGTAGGTGGGAAATTTATTCACGCTGAAGGCCCGCTGAACCTGGTGTTCGCCATCCCGATACTGATGCCAGAGCATCTTGTTCTCGGCAGTGAAGGCCCGCCACTTTTCTTCTTGGTCGTCTGAGCTGATCCCGATCAGCACAAACGCCGGATCCTTGGAATATTTCTTGTGCAGGTTGCGCAGCGACGGCACTGATTCCACGCATGGACCACACCATGTTCCCCAAAAATCCAGCACCACCACTTTGCCGTGCAGATCCTCGAGCGCGATGTACTCGCCGTCCGATGTGGTAAACGAAAAGTCTGGCGCGTAGGCCTCTCGAGCCCGCCGCGGGTTCGCGATCATTCTCCGCGCTGCCTCGACGCTGCCTCCCTTTGGCTGTAGCTCCAGGTATTTCGTCATTTCAGCTATGCCGTCCGGGTCCCGATTCTGCTGCATCAACACGAAACCGAGATTGTAATGAAGCATGGGAAGGTCGGCCACCATCGCCGTGCCCTGCCGTAATGCCGCCTCCGCTTGTAGTAGTTTCTTCTGGTCCTTGCCCTCTGACTGCCCCTGGAAGGCGAGCCCTTCCAGGTTGTACGCCTGCGCTCGCAGCTGGTTATCGGTTCCTGCCAGTTCGATCACGCTCTCAGCACTTTGAATGACATTCTTGTATGCCTCCAACCCCAGGTACGCCATTGCCATTCCCAGGAAACACTCGGCCGATTTCTTTTCGCGCATCTCGTTCGCGCGCTTGAAACTCTTCAACGCCTCTTCATACTTACGCCGTCGCTGCAAGTCGCGTCCCTTCTCCACTTGCTCTTCGTAGGACAGGTCGCTGCCCTGGGCCCGGGCAATCGGCCCACGCATCTCGAAGATTCCTGCCGCCGGCAGCAACATAAGGACCGCGAGGAATCCGGCACCCCGTCCGATCCTCACCGGCGGCAACCGCCGGGCGCGGCGTCTGCCAGGAGCCAATCTCAACCTGTTCATCGAAACAATCCTCCGTGCGGGACGCATAATATCAAATTGGCTCCCGGGCGATAATCTGCCGGCTTAGCCGCGCGAAGACAAAACGCTACATCGCTCAGTATGGACAATGGCGGCAGCCGCTATTGCAGCAGTAGCCGCGGCGCTGGAGATAACTCCCGGTGAAGACCATCGCGTCGCCTTGCAGGTAGTAGTCCTTTCCTTCCTCTAACAACCCTTGCAACAGCGTAAGGTCAATCTGCTGGTAAGCGCTCGTGGGGCCGTGCCAGGGGAACAATTGCGGGTGAATGAGATGGGCCAGTAACTCTGTGCCATCCACTACTCGCGGACCGGGTCGCGCGAAATAGGAGTTAGCGTCGACCGCATACACTCTGCCGTCGCGCACCGCGGGCAAATCAAATAAACGTGATGACGGCTGAGCACTGAGTGATGAGGGGCGGTAGGGGCCGAACTGTTGCCAGACGTGCTTCATTGTCTGCTGGAGGTTGAAACCGCACGGCATGATGATCAGAACCTCCGGCGCCCACTCGACCAGTTGTTCCCAGGGGACTCGCACCGATTCACTACTTTCGCGTCCCAGCGCGTCTACCCCGCCGGCGATCTTCACCATTGCCGGCACCCAGTGACCGCTGGCATAAACCGGATCGAGCCACTCCATACAGAAGACGCGCGGACGATGCGACAGCGTCTCCGTCTTTGCTGCCAACCGTTCCAGACGCGCGCGAAGTTCGTTGACCAAACGTTCCGACTCACGCTCTCTTCCCGTGGCTGCGCCCAGGTCGCGCAGATTATCGAATACCTCTGCCAGCGACTGCGGCGTCATCCAAAGAATTTGCGGCGCTTTCGGAAAAATCTTGAGCACCTGCGAAACCTCATTGCCGGAAGGCGCGCACACCTGACAGAGGTTCTGCGTGATAATCAGATCGGGCGCCAGCGCGGCAAGCAATTCTTCATCAATCTGATAGAGGCTTTGACCATCACGCATCCGTTCAGTGACAGCGCGATCGATCTCGCTCTGGCTCATGCTCTCGATGGGCAGCACGCTCCGGACCACCACCGGCTTGTTTACTACTTCAGTTGGATAGTCGCATTCGTGCGTGATGCCGACCAGGGAGTCGCCGAGGCCCAGGGCGCAGACCATCTCCGTGGCGGAAGGAAGAAACGAGACGATTCGTTGCATGGGGTGATGTTTCACCAGAGCCGAATTAGCCACAGATTAACGCGGATGAGCACGGATCTGAAACCAAAACCTAATCCGCCTTCAGGTCTTTGTATTATCAGTGTTACCTGCGTGGATCTGTGGCTATGGACCTGATATACAACAGAGCCGAATTAGCCACAGATTAACGCGGATCAGCACGGATCTGAAACCAAAACTTAATCCGCCTTCAGGTCTTTGTATTATCGGTGTTTATCTGCGTGGATCTGTGGCTGATTAATTTGGTGCTGTCCCTCACTTAATTTCGTCGAGGCGTGTTTTTGCTTCCAGTATGATCCCGCGCAGTTTGTTCAACTCGTCAAGCGTTAACAGCACAGTCAGCTTGTCGCAGATGCCGGTTGACAATGACGCCGCCGCACCACTGCGACTTTGCCGGAAAACGTTAACCTCCATATCTCCTGAGGTTCGATAACGAGCCTCAAAGCCCGTGAGTTTGGTGGCGGTTTCGTTAACTCGAGCGAGAGTATCCAGAGCCTTCACCAGCGGATCGATTTCTTCATAATCGATGAACGACCGATTTTCGCGCGGGTTCTCGCTGGATTCTCTGAGCGCGACGACGATGCCGGTCGCTCGCGCCGGGGCCATGGTGTCTTTCAGTTCCACCGCATCGACGCGAATGTCGCCACCACGCGCTTCCAATATAGCGATTTGACTAAAACCCTTAATCAACACTCTTTCATATCGCGCGTCAATCGCTTCCAGTTTCGTTCGCGGCTCCAATGGTTCGCAGGCGAGTGGGCGGCGAAACTCCGGCCCAGGTCGCTGCGCTAAAGCCGCGCCGCAGAAAAGCATCAGCATCAATACGACAAAAAGCGCTCGGCGCATCAGGCACATAGAACAACTCCTTTTCCTTCTCAATTTTCACCCTCTTGAGTTTTCCGCATTAGTCCCGGGCTAATTCGCGCTAATTGGGTTGGCCAGCGTGGAATTCAACCTAGCTTCGCCTTTCGCAACTCGGCTAGAATACGCTCTCGCCGGTTAACCGTGAATCGTGAAACAGTATTATGAACCCTCTGCCCAAAGGGTCGCCTCTCGGTTCACGTGCTTTGCCTCCCGGTTCAGGTGCTTTAACGCGTGACATGGAGCAGCGGATCACTTTTTGTAGGACCAGCCGGTCCTGATGCAGCTTGTCCCGCTGGATTGCGATAGTGCGGTCGCTCGTCGCACCAAGGGAAAGTGCTCAAACTTGACGAGGGCTTATTACAATTTATCCCGGGAGCAGGAACTGAATGGCACTAATCGGGGCTAATGAACTGAAACGCAAGTTGCTGATTGATGTTGAGGGGCAACCGTACGTGGTGCTTGAGGTTTTTCCTTGCTTCGCCGACGGCGCGGGGCGCGGCCACAATGGTGCGCACGAAGTTACGCCACCTGTTGACCGGCGCAGTTATGGAAAAGAGTTTTCGTTCCAGCGAGAAATCAATACCCAGACCGGCGAAGTGGCGGGTAGAGCTTAACCGGCACTGTGTCCCAGGCCAATCCGACTAATCAGTGAAACGAGCAAGACATCGAGAAGAAGGGGGAGTATGGTGCATCTCATTACTCGCATAGGACTCACGCTTGTGCTCGCAGCCTTAGCCGCAGGTTACGCTCGAGCCCAGACTCCGGCCCAAACTCCGGGTCAGTCGCGCGCGACCTTTACCGTCGGTAACGCTACCGCCGCGCGTGGCCAGAAGGCGACCGGCACGATCGAGGTCCCGGCCGGCAGCGACGCCGCGTTGAGCATTCCGGTCGCCGTCTTTCACGGGGCGAAGCCGGGGCCTGTGTTGGCGCTGGTCGCGGGAGCGCACGGCACGGAATACTCCTCGATCATTTCGCTTGAGAAGCTGATCGCTTTGCTAAACCCGGCGGAGATATCCGGCACCGTGATCATCGTCCCGCTGATTAACATCCAATCATTCGAGCAGAAGGTGCCGCACCTCAATCCGGTGGACCGCAAGAGCATGAATCGCTTTTACCCCGGGAAGATGGATGGCACGCAGACCGAGCGCGCTTCATTCCTGATCACAAAGCAGGTAGTGGAGCAGTGCGACCATCTGATCGATCTGCACGGCGGCGATCTCGACGAAAGCCTGCGACCCTACAGCTACTGGACGAAGACTGGTAACGAAAAACAGGATCAGATATCACGCGAGATGGTGCTCGCCTTCGGCCTCGACCACATCATTATTTCCACTGACCGGCCGAAAGACCCGCAAGCTTCGCGCTATCTGGAAAACACCGCTACCACGCGCGGCAAGCCATCAATCACCGCCGAAGCCGGCTACGCCGGCACAGTGGAACCCGAAGACGTCACGGCTTTAGTGGATGGCTGCCTGAACGTGATGCGCTATCTGAAGATGCTGCCCGGCGCGCCGGCCGTAATCGAGCATCCAGTGTGGATCGAAAAAGTTGTGACCCTGGCCAGCGAGCAAACCGGCATCTTCTACCCGCTGGTCCGGCGCGGAACCTATGTCGAGCAGGGCATGAAGGTCGGCTATGTCACCGACTACCTCGGCAAGGTAGTCTTTGAGGCGCGCGCGCCGGTGGCAGGTGTTGTTCTTTACATCTGCGCGGTACCATCGATGACAAAAGGCGCAACGATCGCGAACGTCGGCGTGGTCCTAAGGTAAGCAGTCGAGGGTAACGGCTGAAGGTGGATTTCTGGCGGGTGTTCTTCGTCAGCTATTGCCAGCATTGATGCTAATACTTGGATATTATTTTGGTAGAAAGCCTAAAAGGAGAAAGAACGATGCGTCCTGACCGTCAATCTTGACTGATTCACTTTTTTGGCATAGAAGCAGGCACACGTTTTATTAAGTTCAGTCCCAAGGAGTCCCCTAATGAAAAAGATTCTCGCGCTGGTCTCTTTCCTGATCGTTGCGGCCGCCGCGTGCACCATGGAGCCCGCAGCCAACAAAGAGCCCGCAGCAAATGCCAACAACGCCGCTAAGACCACTGCCCCTCCGTCCGAAGCAGACATGACGGCCCGTGAAAAGGCCGCGTGGGAAACCCTCAAGAAAAAAGATCTGGTTGCTTTTGGGGATCTGTTGTCCAGCGATTACATCGAGGTCACAGACGAAGGGATCTATGACAAAGCCAGCATCATCGCAGACCTGAAGGATTTCAACCTCGCAGACGCCACGTTTTCAGACTGGAAAATGTTGCCTGTAAATAACGATGCGGTGATTCTCACTTATAACACTACCCTCAAAGGTACTTACAAAGGACAGGATATTCCGCCTGGTCCATATCGATCGGCAGCCGTATGGGTCAACCGGGACGGGAAATGGCAGGCCTTTTATTACCAGCAGACTCCGGTGAAGACTGCGCCCCCGCCGCCTCCACCGGCCAGCAGCAGTCCGGCAGCAAAAGCGGCCGCAACTCCTGCCGCCAAACCAATGGAGATGGGGTCGGATCCAATTGCCAACGAGAAGATGGTCTGGGATAG
>DASXRU010000154.1:0-5602 GCA_036506395.1 Pyrinomonadaceae bacterium
AGAAACGCAAGGATCAAAGTACAAAGATCAAAGCACAAAGATCACAACACCAAATCAATGAGCCAACCGCTAACACAAATCGTGCCGCTATCGCAACCAGTGCATATGCCGGATGAGGCAGCGACGTTTTCGCCCGAAGTAGAAGCGGAAATCGATCGTCACCTCGCGAAGTACCCGGTGCCGCGCTCGGCAATCCTGCCTTTGATGTTCATTGTGCAACGCGAACGAGGCTACCTGGATCCCGCCGGCGTTTTGTATCTGGCCCAGCGGCTGAACCTGCGCATCACGGATATCTGGGAAGTCGCGACCTTCTACTCGATGATCAATACGAAGCCGGCCGGCAAGTATCACATACAAATTTGCAAGACGCTCTCGTGCAAGATCATGGGAGAGCCGAAGATTACCAGGCATGTATGTGACAAGCTGGGTATCAAGCCGGGCCAGACGACTGCGGATGGGCGTTTTACTGTTTCGCTGGTTGAGTGTCTGGGATCATGCGGCACCGCACCCATGTTTCAGATCGGCTTCGATTATCACGAGAACTTAACTGTCGAGAAGGTAGATCAGATTTTGAATTCGCTACCATGAAACCAAATTCGGTGGTTTAGCGGCGGGCTACCGCCCGCCGGCCGCCTAAGCAAGGAATGGCGGGCAGTAGCCCTCCTCTAAACACACTATGCAAAGATTCTCTTTCGTTCTGCTGGTCCTGATAATGTGCGGATTCGTTTCGCAGGCACAGGAAGCCGGCAACCGTATCTACGATCGTACCCAGAGTCGCAGTGAAAAGCCCAGCAACGGCATAGTGCTGGCGCCTGAAAACAAAGACCTCGTGCCGGTGCAGTACATAGAGGCTTATGTGCTGATGAATGCTCCGGCTGACGAGTACGTAGCTGTTTTTGGCGTAGCCCAGGAAGGGACGGATTCGCTCCAGAGCTATGCAAAGGTAAACGCGCTAGTTGACAAGTTTACCGGTGCCGCGAGCGCGCTGGGCGTCAAGCGCGAAGACATCTACGTTGACTTCATTACCCAGAACAGAATCTATGCCCTTGTGCCGGAGGGCAGCGGCACCATTCGCGAGAAGCTGACCGGCTTTGAAACTAAGAAGACCATCGCGGTCCGTTACAAGGATCCTATGTTGCTCGAGAAGCTGCTGGCCGCCGCCGCCCAGGCATCGATATTCGATCTTATTAAAGTTGATTACATCATCAAGGACCTGGCGCCGGTGCGGGCCCGGCTGCTGGACCAGGCCAGTCAAATCATTCGGCAGAAGGAAGACAATTACAATCGCCTGCTCAATCTGAAGCTGAAGCGCACCGGGGTCTCCATCGAGCGGTATGAAACGAACTATCCGGGCGAACTTTATCGCAGTTACACCGCTTATGAATCCGGCTCAGTCGAGAACAACGACTCGTCATCAGCCGCGCGTGTGATACGGGAGCGCAAGAGCAGCAGCGCATACCTGGATCCTCTGGACAGCAGCACGTTCGATGCGGTCATCAATCCAATCGGCGTCGAGCCGATGGTTCAATGCACGCTCTATTTAAGAGTTAGATATTCTTCCGCGCCGTGATTGATTACAGAGATTCGCGCTTGTTTAGCGGCGGGCTACCGCCCGCCGAATACGTAACGCGGAAATGGCGGGCATTAGCCCGCCTCTAAACGAAAAAGACATGTTTATTGGTGCCATTGGTTGCGAGCCCCTTTTGCTTGCGAGATTCAAACTTGAAAACTCGCAGCGCCTGGACGTGTATCGTCAGCACGGCGGCTACAAAGCGCTCAAGAAAGCCGTCACCTCGATGTCGCCCGACGATGTTATAAACGAGGTGAAGAAATCTTCGTTGCGAGGACGCGGAGGTGCAGGCTTTCCCACCGGAATGAAGTGGAGCTTCGTACCCAAAGACTCGCCGAAGCCCAAGTATGTGGTGTCCAACGCCGACGAATCCGAGCCCGGCACCTTCAAGGATCGCTATCTGATGGAGCGCGACCCGCACCTGCACCTCGAAGGCATCCTGATCGCCGCCTACGCACTTGGCTCGAAGACAGCCTACATTTACACGCGCGGCGAATACCGGTACCTGATCGACATCATGGATCGGGCGATTGATGAAGCGCGCGAGGCGGGACTAATCGGAAAAAACATTTTCGGCACTGATTTTTCCTGCGACGTTTACACCCACACCGGCGCCGGCGCGTACATCTGCGGTGAAGAGACGGCCCTGCTCAGTTCGCTCGAAGGACTGCGTGGCCATCCGCGCATGAAACCTCCCTTCCCTGCTGTTGCCGGGCTCTATGCCAGTCCGACCGTTGTGAATAACGTGGAAACTTTCTGCGCCGTGCCGTGGATCATCGCGAATGGCGGCGAGGCTTATCAGAAGCTGGGCACGGAAAAGAGTGGCGGCACCAAGCTCTGGTCAGTATCCGGTCACGTGAACCGGCCCGGGGTTTATGAACTGCCAATGGGCTATGACATGGAGAAGTTCATTTTCGAAGACTGTGGCGGCATTCCCAACGGCAGGAAGCTGAAGGCTGTCATTCCCGGCGGCTCGAGCGTTTACATCCTGCGGGCCGAAGACATCATCGGCAAGAACGTGAAGATGGATTACGAAGGACTGGTGGCGGCGGGCTCGATGGTCGGCTCGGGTGGATTCATTGTTATGGACGATACGGTCGACGTTTTTGAGTCAACCATGAATCTGACTGAGTTTTACAAACATGAATCGTGCGGCTGGTGCACGCCCTGCCGCGAAGGCACCGACTGGCTGGTGAAGATCTTCGAGCGTATCGAGAATGGTGGTGGCCGTCCCGACGACGCGCAGTTGATGCTGGATCTCTGCGACAACATCGAGGGCAAATCGTTTTGCCCGCTGGGCGACGCGGCGGCGTGGCCAATCCAGTCGGCGATTAAGAGATTTCCGGAAGACTTCAAGAAGCATCTGGTGGGGAAGAACGGCAAGCTAGACTCCGCTAGCGTTTAGCGGCGGGCTACCGTCCGCCGGATTTGAGAGGGCTACGCAGTTCTTATGACAGAAGCGGAATATAAGCGACTCAAGGAAATACAGGATTCTATCGCTGAACAACAGAAACTGTTTGCAGCCAGAACTCGCGATGCTGAAAAGCGATTCGCACCAATTGACAAACGCGCAGCCGAACTGCTGGCTGTAATTAAGAAAAGAATTCGCGATAGAGACGGCGGCCAGTAGCCCGCCTCTAAACAATCTATGAGTTCTGAACTAATCAAAATAACAATCAACGGCAAGGACTTTCAGGTGCCCAAAGGCGCGCGCTTGATCGACGTGTGCCGCGAAAACGAGTTCGACATTCCCTCGTTCTGTTATTACGCCGACCTGGCATTGCAGGCGTCCTGCCGCATGTGCCTGGTGCGCATCGAGAAGATGCCCAAGCTGCAGACTTCCTGCACTATCATTTGCACCGACGGCATGATCGTCACTACGCAAAGCGAAGAGATTGAAAAAGCGCAGCGGGCAATGATGGAGTTTCTGCTGGCAAACCATCCCCTTGATTGCCCTGTGTGCGATCGGGGGGGCGAATGCGAGCTGCAGGAGATGGCCTTTGACTGGGGTGGCCTGGAAGAGCGTTTCACCGAACGCAAGAACGCCCTCCCGGAGAAATACCTTTCGCCGATTGTGGCCAACGATCCGCAGCGCTGCATTCTCTGCAAACGCTGCACGCGCGTCTGCGACGAATGGATGGGCGAGGATGCCATCGAAGCCGGCGGCCGCGGCGCAAATACTGTGATTAGCACGTACGGCGGCTGGCTGAATTGTTCGCAATGTGGCAACTGCATCGAGGTCTGTCCTACCGGCACGCTGCTTGACGCGACCTACCGGCACCAGGCCCGCCCGTGGGAACTGAGCCAGACAATTTCCACCTGCACATACTGTTCTGACGGCTGTCAGATGTCGCTCGGCTCGCGCGGCGGCGACTTAATGCGCATTGTGGCGCGCGACCGTTACGTGAATGGTTTGAATGGCGAGTTTCTTTGCATCAAGGGCCGCTTTGCCCATCCCTTCGTCAATCATGAGGCGCGCATTCGCACGCCGCTAATTCGTTACAAGAAAGGCGGCCGGCTGATTCCGGCAACCTGGGATGAAGCGATTCGCTTTGCCTCAACGAAACTTCGCGAAGTAAAGGAGAAGAACGGCGGCGAATCCATCGGCGTAGTGGGTAGTCCGCGCCTGACCAATGAAGCCCTCTACTGCTTGCGCAAGTTTGCGACAGAAGCTGTCGGCAGCAAAAACTATTCGACGACGGACGCGTTCAGCCTGAAGCGTTTCTTCGATAATCTGGGCGGCCCGCTGGCCACGCATCGTGACATTCGCCATGCAAAAACGATTTTGCTGCTCGGCGGCGAGCCGGAAGAGTTGCAGCCTCTGACCGGCAAGCAGATTCGCCAGGCGGTGCGCAACGGCGGCGCGAAACTAATCATCGTCAATACTGTGCCGATTCGTTTGCGGGAGCAGGCATCACAGTTTGTGCATATTCGCCCGGGCTCAGGCGACGCAGCGATGCTGGCGCTGGCCGGCGACGCCCAGGACGCACTCGTAGCGCGCAAATGCGGAATCGAAAAAGGCGAGTTGAGTGCGGTGCGCGATGCTATCGATAAGACCGAGGGCGACCTCATCGTCATGCTGGGCGGGGAGCTGAGCCCGGCCGCACAAACGATCGCCGCTCAACTCCCTTACTTTTTAGCCAAAGCAGGTCGCCGCGTGCTGCTGCATCCGCTGCCGCTTTACAACAACAGTGTCGGCGCAAACGACATGGAAATGATGAACGGCGCGCGGAGTGTGGCTGAGTTGCTAAGTGCCGCCGGCGATAGCCTGCGGGCAATGTACATCGCGGGCAGTTTTCTGCCGGAGCAATTACGTGGGCGCGAAGAAGCGCTGGGCAAACTAGACTTCCTTGTGGTGCAGGAGCTTTTTGAAACTGACACGACGGCTTTCGCGGATGTGGTGTTCCCCGCGGCATCGTTTGCTGAAATTGACGGCACCTTCACTAATAACGACGGCTTTGTGCAGCGCGTGCGCCAATCGATACCGCCGGTGCACCAGGCAAAGCCGGATTGGATGATCACGGCCCAACTGGCAAAAGAGTTGGGAGTCGACTTTGGATTCCAGATGTCGACCGGCGCAGTCTTTCGCGAAATCGCCGAGCGTGTTCCGGCTTATGCCGACTTGCGCTATCCGCTTCTGAAGCACGAAAGCAAGCCGGTGCAGGTGAAGCACATGATTGTCGAGAAGCGTGATCTGTCTGATGAGCTGGAAACCGTTCGGCGGGCGGTTGAGGAACTGGATGAATCGGTGGAGAAGATCAGCGCGACACCCGCGGTAGGCCACGAGCTCTTCAAGATTGGCACGTTGACGGACAAGGTGCCGCAGTTTCACCTGCTGGCGGCAGGCAATCCCGAGCCCGAGACTTTCCGAATCTCGCCGCTGTATCAGATTACTGTGGATGCCGATTTGCGACGGGAAGTAGCGCCGTTGACTTCCTAGCGTCTGTGCCAACGCACAACCATTCGAAATCGGCAATTGGAAATCGGCAATCGGCAATGAACTAATGGACTGGAACAACCAATATATCCATT
>DASXRU010000155.1:0-4775 GCA_036506395.1 Pyrinomonadaceae bacterium
GCGTGCGAATCTCGTGCGACATGTTGGCGAGGAACTCAGACTTGAGTCGCGTTGATTCCAGGGCCGCATCGCGGGCCTGCTCCAGCTCTTCTTCGATTCGCTTTTGTTCAGTGACGTCCTGATCGGTGCCCGTCATTTTCAGAATCTGACCACGTTCATCACAAATAACCTTTCCAATGCCTCGTATCACCCGCACCGAACCGTCGGGCTGAATAATGCGGTAGTGATGATCGAATCCTGTTTTTGCTTGCTGGTACTCTTCATCGAGGTCTTTCACGCGCGGCTGGTCTTCCGGATGCACCATCGCCAGATATTCTTCAAAGGATAATCCAAACTCCCGCTGCTTGAGACCGAAGATGCGCCACAGTTCATGCGACCACTTCACCTCGCTCGTAGTCGGGTCATATTCCCAACTGCCGACGTGAGCGATTTGCTGCGCTTCGTTGAGTTGTGCCTCTCGCGCCCGCAGTTTTGCTTCCGCGCGCTTTCGGTCGTTGATGTCACGGCCAATGCCCTGGATGCCCACCGCCACGCCGTCTTGTACGATCAAACGGCTGCTGATCTCCAGTGTTACGCGGCTGCCGTCTTTGGCGAAAATCTCTAACTCGAAATCCGGCAGGCCCGCGCCGGCGAGATTCTTTGCGATCCGCTCTCGCACGCGTTCCTGATCATCCGGCCCGATCACGTCAGCGATGTTCATCCTGAGGGCTTCGTCAAGCGTATAGCCAGAAATCAACTCACCTGCTCTGTTGAGCGATGTAAATCCTCCTGACACGTCCAGGGTATAGATAATATCGTTGGCATTCTCGATCACGTCGCGATATTTCTCCTCGCTCTGCCGAAGCGCGTTCTCAACTTGTTTGCGCTCTGTGATGTCCTGTGCGGTTCCCACCATCCTCACGATGCAACCAGAGTCATCGACAATAACGCTGCCGTTTGCCTGGACTGTTCGCACCGTTCCATCCGGGCGGATAATGCGATAGTCAATATTTGGAAACGCCTTTTCTTCAAAAGCCTGCTCCAGCGCTGTGTCCACCAGCTTTCGATCATCCGGATGGATGTAAGTCATGAGCGTCTCACGAGGCGCAACGGTTTCCTGTGGTTGGAGACCGAGGATTCGGTATTGTTCCGCTGAGCATCGCAGCAAATCGGCAGCGACATCCCACTCCCAACTGCCGACATGCGCGATGTGCTGCGCCTCGTTGAGCTGTATCTCGTTGGTCCGAAGCTTGATCTCGATCTGCTTGCGCTCGGTGATGTCATGAAACGTAAGCACGGCGCCGAGGACCTGCCCGTTTGAAATAATTGGCGACGAGGTGTAAGAGACGGGAAGCATCACCCCATCGCGGCGGGTGAAGACATCATCATCAACCTTCAAAACCTTTCCCGAAAGCAGCACTGCTAATAGCGGACACTTTTCCGCCGGCACGCGCACACCGTCGGCGCTTTGAAAGTGAATAATTTCATGCATGTTCTGGTCGGGCAGTTCTGCTTGCTTCCAGCCCAGCATTTGCTCCGCCGCCGGGTTCATGAAAGTAACCTTGCCATCACGGTCAAGCGCGTAGATGCCTTCGCCTATACTGTTGGTCATGGCGCTTGTGAAATCGCGTTGCTGACGAAGTTCTTCTTCAGTTCGCTTCTGCTCGGTAATGTCCTGTGCATGGCCAAGGACGTACACCGTCTTACCTTGCCCCTCAATTCGCGCGTTCCGATACGCCCAGACACGCTCTTCACCTTCTTTGGTAAGGATATTCATCGAACCATTAACGCTCGGTTCTGCGGCAATGAGCTTCAGATAACGATCGAAGTCGGGCTGAACCGACGGTGAGAGAAACTCCACCAGGTTGTTTCCCACCATCTCGCTCGGAGCGTAGCCTAACGCCTGTGCGGCGGCGGGATTAACCGAGAGTAGCTTTCCGTTGAGGTCGTGAGTACAAATAAGACCCTGACCGTGCTCTACCAATTCGCGATAGCGTTCCTCGCTTTCGCGCAACGCTTCTTCGGCGCTCTTGCGTTCGATGAACTGGCCGATTTGGTTGCCGACCATCGCCACCATCTTCAGGAGCGCCTTATCCGGCTTCCGGATCTCGCGGCTGAAGAACTCCATCACCCCAAGCACTTCGCGCCCAGGCCGGACGGGAAAGCCGATGGCCCCGTGCAGCCCCTCCTGGACCGCGGCTGCTACCCTGGGAAAATTACTGTCGACGGCCACGTCCGGCACCCACAAAGGTTCGCCGCCCTGCCATGCGCGCCCGGGTAGCCCTTGCCCCGGCGCGAAGCTTATCCGTCGGCTCAGCGATTCGAACTCCATGACATTGATCGTGGACGAGTGCCAGAATTCTTCGCAGCGCAGCAGACCAGTCCCGCGGTCTATGCACCAGAGTGCGCCGACGTCCCACCCCAGATTTTCGCAAATTGCGCGTAGAAATTGTGGCGCCGCCTCGCCAATATCCGCCGACTCGGCCAGCACGCGCGCCACGGTGAACTCCGCTGTGAGCCGCTGTTCTGCGCGCTTGCGTTCCGTGATGTCGCGCGCGATGCCCTGCACGGCCACGGCCGTACCCTTCTCATAGATCAGGCGGCTGCTAACCTCGACGGGCACGCGCCGACCACCCTTTGCCAGTATTTCTATTTCGTAGGTAGTTGGCCCCTTATCCATCAGTTTACTGTTTAGGCTCGTGCGAATCCGCTCTGCGTATTCCGGAGCCACTAACTCGGAAAAACTCCTCCCGATGAACTCGTCGCGACTGTAGCCGATAAGCTTTTCGGCGGCTCGATTACCTGATAAGTACGTTCCGTTGAGATCGTGGACGTAGATTGCGTCCTGGGCATTATCAAATAAGTCGCGATAGCTCTCTTCGCTTTTACGAAGTGCGGCGTCAATTCGTCCCCGCTCGGCGATTTCGGCTACGAGAGATGAGTTGACGGTGGCCAGCTCAGAAGTCCGTTCTTGAACCCGCTGGTCCAGCTCCCTATGAGCCACGCGCAGTGCCTCTTCTGCTTGTTCTCGCTCATTCAATTCAATATGGAGTTTGCTGTTTGTTTCTGTGAGCGCTGCGCTTCGCACGGCGATCTGCCACATTTCCTTCCTGCTTCTCAGGCAGGCAACAACAAGGAAGATGTCCTCAAAGATCACCCACCCTGCATGTTCCACCCAGCGCCAGTTGCTTACGGTCAAGACGCCGTATACCGACTCAGGCCAAAAAGCTCCACGTAGAAAGTGATCGAGCGCTACCACGATAGTCGCGGGCACAAGCACACGCCAATCGCGGTAGAACGCGAGAAAAGCCAGCGAGCCAAAGACGTGAAAATGGGTCTCGATCCGGCCGCCCGTAAGATGAATAAGTAACGCGCCCATCAGCATCTGAGCGACAGCGATCGTGTAACGGGTTGAGGGTTTGCCAGATCTAGTCAGAGCCATCGCAATCGGCAGTATGGAGATTGCGCCGCCCAGAAACAGAGCCAACCAGACATGAATATGGATCGTGCTGTAACCGCCATACCAGGCTCTGGGCGAAAGCCAGAGCGCGACAACGATGGCAGCCAGCCATTGAAGGGTCATCAAGATCGCGAACATGCGATCTGTCTGTCTGAAAATGCCGTCCTGATGATCGCGAAAGAGGTCGCCAGCCTGAGGGTTAGCAAACTCCCGAGTTCCCAGATCGGTTTCAGTTAGGCTCATAAGCTACTCCTGATGCTTCGAGCGCGGACCGCTGTCATGCAGCGGACAGCCAAACACTTTGGTTCTTGTCTCTTCAGGCGCACCTTGTCCAATCAGCGACAGAATTGAGTCGTAGCCGTCGTTGTCGCCCAAATGCCCCCGCGAACCAGTAATGCCTCCACTGAATAGCAACTGACCGTCGGCGCTATAGAGCATCGTCTGCCCGGAAGTTGCAGCGTGAAAAATCGTAGCTTCCTTTCCGTCATCGTCACGCAACACAGTGACTCCCGGAATGCGCGCGGCACTGTCCCACAGATCGGTCGTTTCCCAACTGCCGGGAAAACCAACAGGCTTAAGAAAGAGGACGTACGTTTTCACCCGTCCCTGCGCGCGAGTCATCAGCATTTCGAGTTCACCAATACTTGCGCGCGAGCAGGCACACTGCGGATGGACCAGCATGACAAGAGCGGGGAGGCCGGCAGAGCGCTGAATTTGACTCTGGCTGGGCCAGGTTGCGGGTGGATTACCTGGGTCGCCTGACGTGTGCTCGTAGCGCATCAGGGTTCGCACTCCAACTGCGATCAGCAACAGCCAGAGACCAGCGATTAATGCTAGCACCACTTTTTTCTTCATTGCTTTTTTCGGGGCGACTTGACTCCGTGCTGACGGGGCCCGGCTTGAGAAGCTACCGGTGGATGTGCTGGCGGATTGAAAGAAATGAGCAGGCGGGCGCTCTTGCAGATTACGGACACAACACTCCCCCGTGTCATATCAGCAATAGTCAGGCCGCTCTAATTCCCTCAGCCATTCAATGCTAAGAAGTTTGAAAACCGGGTTAATTGCTGAGCGTCTCTTGAGATCATGGAGACTTTGAACAAGGGCTGGGGTGGGGCCGGCGCACTCTTCATCCCGGCAGAAAGGGACAACGATGGGCAAAACGGACGGGAAAAACTAACTAGACAGGATTTACAGGATTCAAGAGGTGGATTCAAGTTTGAGGTGCAACTCTTACAGACAATACAACGGGTACTGGTACCGCGAAGCGGTTACGTCTCAAAGCCCAGGGTTGCTTCAACCCTGGGTTAGGTAAGCTCGATCATAATCAACCGCCGCC
>DASXRU010000156.1:0-6142 GCA_036506395.1 Pyrinomonadaceae bacterium
CGTTAGGCAGCATCCATCATGGAAACGAACGAGATACTGAAGAAGCAAGCGGGCGACTTGCTGCAGAACTACGAAACTCTTAATGGCATAGCGTCAGTTACCGGAAGTTGTGCCCTCGATCTGATGGTGTGCCCCGACTTAGACCTTCATGTCCCGGCGGACCAAGTCAAAGACCTATTTGGTCTCGCTGAAATACTTTATCAGAACAGGTTAACCGACGAACTCTATATACAAAAAGGCGCCACGGTCGGAATCCCTGAAGGGCAACACATCCAGGTCCGCACCGATCTTCTTTCCGAGCATGCGAAGTGGAAAATAGACGTTTGGATATTGCCCGCTGGCGCGATTTCGCAAAAGTCGGCACAGATTGACTCTCTCAATGAGCGTCTCACGGACGCCGATCGAGAGCAGATCCTCGAACTAAAGAGACAGCTTCTGCAACCGAACGGGTTCACGCCGAAGTACTCGGGGATTCATATTTATCGCGCATACCTGGACGAAGGTATTAGGGAACTCGCGAGCCTAAAGGACTACCTTAGAAGCAAGGGAATCAGTTTGGTCTAACGGGTAGAGCATCTAGCGGTTGTGAAACAGAGCTGCCTAACAAATCGTTGGACGCGAGCGGCGGGAGCGCGTTTCGTAACTTGCTTGATGCGGCGAAGGGTGCTTTGATTCGCCCCGCCGCGTCAACTCCGCCGTTGGGCAGACAAGAGGGTCGGTGGATTAGTTTTCGGCAGCCGAGTGGATCAGTTTTCAAGCGGCGCCAGCAGGAGGGAACGCGTGGCACTCGTGGTTCTTCTGAGAGGGGTCAATGTCGGCGGTCACAGGACCTTCCGACCTACCATGCTCGCCGAACAACTGAAGCACCTCGATGCCGTGAACATCGGCGCGGCGGGCACCTTCGTGATCCGGCGGCCGGTCGCCCGGGCGCAACTCCGCGCCGAATTGGCACGCAGGCTTCCCTTTGATGCCGAGATCATGATCTGCGAAGGCCGCGAGATTGCCAGGCTGATGTCTCGGAATCATTTCGCGAACCAGCCCGTGCGACCCGACATCGTCCGCTTCGTGAGCGTCCTGTCCAAACGCCCCCGCTCGGCGCCGGCAATGCCCATGAGCCTTCCTTCCAGCGGCCAGTGGCTGCTGAAGATCCTCGCGAGGGACAACCGGTTCGTCTTCGGCGTGTACCGGCGCCAAATGAAGGCCATCAGCTACCTCGGCACGTTGGACCGGCTCTTTGGCGTCCCGGTCACCACGCGCAACTGGAATACCATCACCGCGATCGCCAGCGTGCTGGGTAACGGAGGGACCTGATCGACCGGCGAGCCGCTGCCCAACAAATCGTTGGACCGGAGCGCGGGGAGCGTGGTTCTCAACTTGGTTGATTGAATCGAAGGTTGAATGTAATCGCCGCGCCCGGTCAACTCTGACGTTGGGTGCTACCACCAGGGGAATCCTGAAAAGAACAAAGGTTTATTTTTTAACAAGGAGCGTTATGAACCTAAACGAGCCACTTATAGCCGAGCTTCAGATTGAGGCTGCGACGACCAGGAAGATGCTCGAACGTCTGCCGGAAAACTCGCTTGCCTGGAAGCCGCACGAAAAATCCAGAACGCTCGGGGAAATCGGAGCTCATATCGCGAATCTTCCCGGCCTGTTCATCGCTAGTCTCAACCGAGACGAATTCGACCGTCATGATTATCAATCACTGACAGATACTGTTCCAGATATTCTAGAAACCTTCGATAGGAATATTTCCCGCGGGCTTGAGGTAGTGAAAACACTATCAGATGAACGGCTGCTTACCCCGTGGCGTTATAAATATGGCCAGCAAATTATATTCGAAATGCCCCGACTCGTGGTCGTCCGCACGACTGCACTGAACCATCTCATCCATCATCGGGGACAACTGTCGGTTTATCTGCGGCTGTTGAATGTTCCGTTACCGTCAGTTTATGGCCCGACAGCGGACGAACCAATATCTTAGGAATTGGCTAACAATGGTGAATGGTCGGCTTCCGGTATGCCGCACCCAACAAATCGTTGGACGCGAGGCGCGATGGCTCGTTTCTTAACTAGCTTTATTTGATTCAAAGTTGTCGCTGGCGCGCGCCCGCGTCAACTCCACGTTGGGGCGCAAACGCTGACTACATGAAGCGCATTATTCTATCGGCTGGCGGCGGCATTGTTTTTCCGATTGCGTACCTTCTTCTGGTATGGCTCATTGTTTCGATCATCCAATTCATCAATGGCTCTGCGCGTGGTGACTCGTGGTGGTTTTATTTTCTGGCTATGCCTCTTGAATGGGGCGGCCGTCTTTACAATGTTGTGTTTCCCACGCAATTCGAGAAACCGTACGCGCTCTTGAAATTCCCGGCGATTGTATCTGATTTTATTGGCGCCTTTCTTCTGTTCGCCCTTGTGACGTACGCTTTTCTGTGGTGGCGCTCGCGTCGGCGCTTTGCGTGACGCATTCCTGGATGCGCCCCAACAAATCGTTGGACGCGAGCGGCGGGAGCATGTTTCGCAAGATAATTGGTCCGGCGATGCTTGAATGAATTCGCGCCGCCGCGTCAACTCTGACGTTGGGCATCTGCAGACGCCTTTGCGACATCGGAGGTGATGTTCCCTACAAAGTCTCCCTTGCAGTTAACTGATCTCAACCTGAAAAAAGGGGTATCACATGCGTAAACTGACGATAGCGTTGTTTTTGGCTCTAGCGGTGATCGCATCGAACGTCTCAGCCAAAACTTATTCACAAGCTCGGGCAATGGCCCTTCACCTTGTTCAGAAGATTTACGTAGAGGACATGGGAACGTTGTCTGAAGCTGCGCGCTTTCGATTGCTGTTGGAAGATCAGCTTTCTGAGAACGGCTTTGTGGTCGTTGCCAAGCGTGAAGAGGCAGACGCCGTTTTGGGCGGTGCTGTCTCGCTCGCTCGGCCTGGCGTATTTGGAGGGCCGGCAGATATAAACGTAACCGCCAGACTCAATTCTTCCGACGGCACCCGCTTATGGAGCGTGAACACTGGGGGCCAGATAGTGATCCTTAATCCGGTTTCTTCTCTCAAGTTCAAGGAGCCTCTCGAATACCGCGCCAAAGAACTGGCCAAGAAACTGAATCATGCTCGCGAACAGTCCGCGAAGGCTGTCGGCATCAAGGTCACTAAGTGATCTAAACAACCGCATCGTCCCGTTTGAGGAGTCTCCCCCGATGCCCAACAAAGCCTTGCAGCTGACGGCGCGATAGCAAAGTTCTCAAATAATCTCTTCCCTTCAGCTTGAATGCTGATCGCGCGCCGCAGCTGAAGGCCAGCGTTCGGCAGCTGACCGTAACGTCCTGAGATTGCAGTGAACCATGATATCTATTATTTCTGTGTTGGGTTCTTCGTTGTCGCCATATTTGGTCTAAAGCTAGAGCTTCTCCTTAGCCAGGCAACTTTCAAAATCGTGCTGCTCATCGCCGCGGCAGCTTTTCTAATTGGGCTCGTTCTTCATTTCACTGGAGAAGCTTCGCATTCCGCGGCGGGTGCATTATTGGCACCGCTTCCGACGCTCGGCTACTTTCAAGGTTTGCGAAAACTCTTTCACAAATGGGTGCACCGTGAGCCAATCGACACAGCCATGAACTGGACACTTGGCTTAGTCAAAGATCGCACATTCGCTTTTGCGTTCCTCTTTGGGTCGATGTTCATTATCTTTGTGGCAATCGTTGGCTTGGAGCGCTTGGCTAAGGCGGGTTGGTAATCGCGACGCTGCCGAACAAAGCCTTGCAGCTGACGGCGCGATAGCATGTTTCTCAAGTAACTTCGTTCCTTCAGCTTGAATGCTGATCGCGCGCCGCAGCAAAGGCCGTCGTTGGGCGGCTACCGTGTCGCAGTGACGAACATAGGGAAAAACGGAGCGATGCGATGCATATCCTGGAACATCTGTTTCTGGTCGGCGAGTTTCCGGAGCGGGCTCACCTGCTGTCCGGCCTAACGCTTGAGCAAGTCAGGCTCTGCCCGGAGGGCGCTTCGCACTCGATCTACGACGAGCTGTGGCATGCGGCGGGGTACCAGCGATACGTCCTCGAGCGTGGGGATGCGGTCGGCGACCTGTATCCGACCGCAGCGCCGGAACACGAGCATCAATGGCACGACCTGGTGCACGCATTTCTGGACGACGCGCGAGCTGCGGCAGCGATGGGACAAACGCCGGAGCGGTTGGCGCTCGAGGTCGAGCCGGGTGTGACAATGGCCGGGGAGCTCAATAGTGTTGCGGTGCATAACGCGTATCACCTTGGCAAGATCGTTGCGTTGCGGCAGCGGATCGGCGCGTGGCCGCCCACGGCAACGTCCGACGGATCGTAGCCGCAGGCGCGAAGCGACGCCGCCCAACTTGCTGACCTATAACAAATCGTTGGACGCGAGCGGCGGGAGCGTGTTTCGCATCATGACTGGTCCGGCGAGGCTTGAATTAATTCGCGCCGCCGCGTCAACTCAACCGTTAGTTTGCTTCCTCTTGTAAGCATGATAATCGCTGATGGAAACTTGCATCTTCTGTCAAATCATCGAAGGCATAGAACCCGCTCATAAAATCTGGGAGTCCGATGATTTCCTAGCCTTCCTCAGCCTCCATCCCTGTAATCCAGGACATACCTGCCTGATTCCCAAAACTCATATTGATTATGTCTTTGATTTGGATGAGCCGCTTTATTCCAGAATATTCCAACTGGCGAAGCAATTATCCGGGCCGTTGAAAAAAGCCACAGACGCCAAACGAATCGGCATTGCCATTGAAGGTTTCAGTGTACCGCACGTTCATCTTCATCTTGTGCCGCTCTATAATGTTGCGGAGCTTGATCCACATAGACATATCAAACAGAATTCGGACGAAGTTGCTGAAATGGCGGAAAACATCAGAAAGGAAATACGCGTTGTTCAAATGTAGTACACAACATAACAAATCGTTGGACGCGAGCGGCGGAAGCATGTTTCGCATCATAATTGGTGCGGCGATGCTTGATTGAATTCGCGCCGCCGCGTCAACTCCGCCGTTCGACAGCTTCTTCTTGTTTGCTGGCTCCGCCGATTCGTTGCACACTACTGATCGTCACGTATGCGATTCGTCTGCTGCACAATGCTCGTGGTCCTGTCGATGCTTCCGCCGCCGCAGTCTGCGCAGGCGCCGGTCATCGACTCCCACCAGCACCTATTCAGTCCGGCCGCCGGCGCGCTGGTGACGGGCAAAACAGATTCGCCGGGCATTAGCGCGCGCGACCTTATCGCACTCCTCGATTCAGCAGGCATTCAGCGCGCGCTCGTTCTGTCGATGGCATACACCTGGGGCAAAGCCAGCCGCGCCCCCGTTGCAAACGAATACGAGCACGTCAAGGCCGAGAACGACTGGACGGCGCAGCAGGTGGCGCAATACCCAGACCGATTGCGCGCGTTCTGCAGCTTCAACCCGCTCAAACCGTACGCGCTCAAGGAGCTGGCTCGCTGCAGCAAAGATCCGCAGTTGCACTATGGGCTGAAGCTGCATTTCGGGAATTCCGACGTCGATCTCGACAATCCGAATGACGTGGCGAAGGTCAAGAAGGTCTTCGAGGCTGCGAACGGTTATCACATGCCGATTGTAGTGCACCTGCACCCGTCGATCGATAACCAACGGAAATACGGTGCCGATGAGGCACGTGTGTTCCTGAACAAGCTGCTCGCGGCGGCGCCAGACGTGCCGGTGCAGATTGCGCACCTGGCCGGAGCGGGTGGTTATAATTCGGCAACGGACTCGGCACTCGGTGTATTCACGGATGCGATCGCGAAGCATGATGCCCGCATGAAGAACGTGTGGTTCGATGCGACCGTAGTGGTGCGACCCAGTATGTCACCCGATGATCTGCAGCGGATCGCGGCGCGCATTCGCCAAATCGGCGTCGAGCGCGTGCTGTACGGCTCGGACGCGCCCGCGAGCCCTCTCTTGTACCCGAAGGCGGGCTGGGCCGCGTTCCAACGACTCCCGTTGACTACAGACGAGCTACGCGTCGTCGCGACCAACATCCCGCCGTACATGCGCGATTTCGGAAAGCGGTAATTGGACCTGTGACCTCAGCGGTTGGTCGAACAAATCGTTGGACGCGAGCGGCGGGAGCGTGTTTCGTAACTT
>DASXRU010000157.1:0-6113 GCA_036506395.1 Pyrinomonadaceae bacterium
CTGGTGTTCCATCGATATGGTCAACGCTACTTCCTGGCAGAAGTTTGGACCGGCGGGGACAGCGAGGGCCGCAAGTTGCTGGAGTCTCGCGAAGAGCGCGCCATCCGGCATGAATTCGACAGACTTGCTCGGAACACGTACCAAACCGTCGAGCTTCTTGCCTCGCTTCGCTAGGCCCGGTGGTTTCTCCGCGACAGGGACGACTTACTCACGCTCGTCCCTGTTAGAAGGCAGAACGGCAACCCAGCCCCGGGTTGCCGTTCTGCTTGTATGTTTGCATACAATCCAGCTCATCCTTGGCACTGATGCAGTTCGGCCATTTGCGTGGGAGAGCGTTCACTAGCAGCACGGTTGAGGGCCAAAGGCCCGAAATGCAAAAGCCCGGGGCATCGCCCCGGGAAAGATGTGATCTTTCTAAACCATAAGCGCTGAAGGCGCGAAATAGTAAGAACGAGATGTCTATTTCGCGCTTTCAGCGCTTGGAATCCTTGACGTGCTTTCCCTGGGCCGTTGGCCCAGGCTTTCCCATTTCGCGCCTTTGGCGCTTTTAGTGAGCGCGTTATGGTTATTCTGACCTAACTGCATCAGTACCTGTCCTTTCCAGGGATACGCATTCCAATTCTTCTCTGCTACCATCATTCTTTTCGAGTTCGAAGCACGAACACTCCGGAGAGTAATGAACGCTTCATGACAGACAAAAAGACGCGGGTAGTAATTGTCGGTGGCGGGTTTGGCGGTGTTTTCACGGCGCTGGATCTGGCGGGCTCAGGTGATGTCACGCTTATCAGCGACGAGGACCATTTTCTCTTTACGCCGATGCTTTATGAATATCTCAGCGGCGAAGTCGAAGCCTGGCACATCGCGCCCGATTACAAAGAATTGCTGGACGAGAACGTCAACTTCATCCGCGGCGAGGTAACCGGCATCGATCTCGATAGGCGCGAGGTGCTCATCGAAGGCCGCAGGGATTCTGTTGCCTACGACGTTTTGATTCTGGCCGTGGGCGGCGTGACGAACTACGCCGGGGTAGAAGGCGCCGATCGTTACGCGTTCCCTTTTCGCAAGCTGGCCCACGCCGATCGCTTACGCAGCAGAATGGTCGAGGCGCTGGATCACATTCCGCCCAGTCTTCCGCCCCAGGACGTCCACCGTGCCTTGACGTTTGCCGTCGTTGGCGGCGGCGCCAGCGGGGTCGAGCTTTCCACAAAGATGGCCGACCTCTTGCGCGATGCCTTTCGGCGGCGGGCGCTTCACGGCGAGCCGCGCGTGATGATCGTTGAAATGAGCAATCGGGTCGTACCGGGCATGGGTGATGAGATTCGCGAGTTTGTCGACAAAGCTTTGCTCGAATCTCGTGTCGAGGTTCATACCGAAACTCGAGTTGTGCGCGTTGGTCCCGGCGCTATTACGCTTGAACATAGCGGAGTTCAAACTGAAATGGAAACAGCGGCGGCGGTCTGGGTTGCCGGTGTCCGCCCCAATCCATTGATTGAAAAGCTGGATATTCAAAAAGACCGGCGCGGGCTGATCGTAGTGGAACCCACCCTGCAAGTGCGCGGACGCGAAAATGTTTTTGCCCTGGGCGATACCGCGCTCTTCGAAGATGTGGTGCCGACTCTTGCCGGGACGGCGCAACTGGCATTTCAACAATCGACCTTGCTGGGTCGTAACGTGCGGGCGCTGATGGCAGGACAGGAGTTGCACACGAAACATTTCGTCGAGCTTGGCGAAGCCCTCAGTCTGGGAACGGAGCGGGCCGCGGTCCTGGCAGCGGGAAAAGTGATCAGTGGCGCCCTGGCGCGGCAAGCGCGCTTCGCCATGTACACGTCGCGTCTGCCAACGTGGCATCACCGCCTGCGCGTCGGCGCCAGTTGGTTTTTTGAGGGCACGTCACCGCGTCCATTGCAACCGCTGGGATTTCAGCGTTGACGGAGGGCGAGGTTGATGCAGTGGGTCAGACATCCGCGCGCTCGAATTGTTTTAGCGTTCGTCGCCGTCATCGTGGCCATAGTAATCCTGGTAGCGCGGATTAGCAGAACCTCAAGAGGCGGGCGGCGACACATAATCACTTGGTCCAAATCTGAAGCCCCTGCTGTCGATAAACCAGTCGCAACCCCCGGCAGCGGATCACAAACCAGCCCCGAGGTCGTGCCTGCCGCGGCTACCCCTTCGGCTACAACTTCGCCTCTACCAAACAGCGGCGGACCCTCGGCGCAGAATAATTCTTCGCCAACCGTTACCGGGACAGAGGCGCCGGCGACACCTCTCATTATTCCAGTCGCGGGGGTGCGGCCGGATCAGTTACGCGACACGTTTTCTGACGCCCGATCCGAAGGCCGCGTCCACGACGCGATTGATATTGCCGCGCCCAAAGGAACACCGGTGCTAGCCGTCGCCGACGGGACCATTCTGAAACTTTTTCAAAGCGACCGCGGTGGCACGACCATTTACCAGTTGAGCACAGACAACAAGTTCGTTTACTACTACGCGCATCTGGATCAGTATGCCGACGGTCTGACCGTGGGTCACTTCGCGAAACAAGGCGAAACTATTGCGTACGTGGGCGACACGGGGAACGCCGGGGCGGGAAACTATCACCTGCACTTCTCCATCTCCCTGATCTCCAATCCGAAGCGTTACTGGGAAGGCGTGAACATCAATCCCTATCCATTGCTGCGACAGTGAACCCGCGTTCGCTTATCGTGCAAGGCGCTGAATCCTTTCCATAATGCGTATCGCGTTGTTGTGGCTAATCACAACCTTCGGTGTGGGAACGCCCATTGCAGGGAGTCGCAGGCTCACTAGAATTCAATTCGAAACATGAACAAGTACATTTCTCAGGAGCAACGATAATGAAAAGGCTTTTAAGTAACCTGCTTGGCATGACAGCTTGCGTGGTCGCGATTGGATGCACTACTGAACCAACCAACCTGTCCAACAAAAATGCCGCCTCCCCCGCTCCGTCCGCAGCGGCGTCTTCATCACCGGCAGCAGCCGCCGAAAAGGCCGCAAACGCGGAGCCGCTGACTTTGCCGGTGCTTGATGCCTTCTTTGCCGACGAGTCTTTCTCCGGTTTACTCAAGACACGTTTACAGCTCAGTGACGAACAGATTGCCAAGCTGAAAGAGTTGGCCCACTCCGAGACGGCCAAGCTGAACGAAGCAAACGCTGGGAAAGTAGAAGGAGAGACTGCCGCCGCTCGAGAGACTGCTGACGAAAAAGTCAGGGCGCTGATCGGTGAAGACAAAGCGCAGCAGCTCGCGGCATTGGTGCGGGAGCGCTGGAGTGGCCCAAGTGAGAACGCACCGGAGAAGACTGCCAGCGGCTCCACCAACCCAAACACTCCTGAAGAGTTTGCTGCCATGGCTCCCAACGCGGTGCCGACAGACTCGCGGATCGTTGTTAATGCGCCGGCTTATCGCATGGATGTTTTCGATGGAGGCCGGCTGATCAAGTCATACAAGATCGGCATCGGCTATCCGCAATTTCCCTTGCCCACCGGCCTGCGCAAAGCGAGCGCGATCATTTTCAATCCCACCTGGACGCCGCCTGACGAGCCCTGGGTCGCTAAGATGAAGAACGTCACCGTGGGCGAAAAGATTGAAGCCGGCAGCGCGCTGAATCCACTGGGGCCGATTAAGATTCCTATCGGGTTGCCGTCACTGATCCATGGTGGCAAGTCGCCGGCGAAACTCGGGACGTTTGCCTCGCACGGATGCGTGGGACTGACAACCCCCCAGGTGCGGGACTTTGCCAAGACGCTGGCGCAACTCAGCGGAGCCAACCTGACCGATGCGGCCCTGGCCGGCTATGCGCGCGACAAGACGCAAACCAAACAGATGAAGCTGGGCAACGCGGTGCCGGTCGAATTGCGCTACGAAACCATCGTGGTCGAGGATGGCAAGCTGCATGTCTATCGCGATGTTTACGATCATGACACCAACACTGAAGAGAACCTGCGGGCCGTGCTAGAAGCAAATGGCATCAAACTGGAAGACTTGGCAGAGGAGGAGCGAGGCCAGGTGTTGGATGCTTTAGCGCTACTGTCCGGCAAGTCGAGCGCGACAATCGCGCGCTCTACGTCAGTTGTGAAGCCAGGTCCATCGCCGGTGCTTTCGCCTAAGGCGTCGGCTTTGGAGGGTGTGAAGAAAACACCCGCGACGAAGAAGCCGCGCGCATTGAAAAATCAGAAAGAGATTGTGATCGAAATCGCCGCCTTAAAGGGCAAGGGCTATCCCGCACCTGTTGACCTGGATACCGGCAGTGGAAAAACGAAAGCCGCGTTGGCTTCCGCGCCCAAGCCGGTAACCGGGCCGTAGCGGCAGAGAGGTCCACTGGTTCAGTTCGCATTCCTGGCCTCTCATTCACACCGCGGCTTCAGCCCGGTGGCAACGGAGTGACTAAGACTCAAAACCGTTTCAACGGTTTTTGGTCGCGTCTCAGTCTCAAAAGCTTTCATGAAACCGTTGAAACGGCTCAACAAATTGTATGCAGCTTTTACTAACCGGGCTGAAGCCGCGGTGTGAATGAGAGGTGAAGCAAAGTAGATGCAGTACAGCATGCTCAAGCCCCAACAGTACCCTCGCTCACGTTTTCCTTCGCGTAAGAAGATGATCGATTGAGAATCGATCATCTTCACGCGGTAGCAAGAAGACAAATAGCAGCAAAGCCAGGCGCGGGATTACGTGCGTGTGAAATTCGTAGAGAGGCTCCTTCAGAAGATGCCCGAAAGTCACGATGACTAAAACACCTCCGAGCGACACCAATGCTTCGCGAGTGCGCAGCCCAAGCATTACCAAAGCGCCGGCGATGAGTTCGACAAACGGGATCACTACTCCCGTGGCCCAAAGCGACCAGACCGGCAGGAAGGTATCGGCATACGGCAAGAAATATTTGCGCGCATGTTCGAGTGGCCCGAGTTGAAAGACCTTGAAGACGCCGGCCATAAAGAAAATCAATCCGAGAACCAGCCGCGCGAATAAAAGCGCCCAACTACGGTCGATGGCATTATCTTGCTGCATGCTCAATCATCCTTCTTCATATAAGTTCAGAGAAGGCACTGGCTTAGAACGCAGTTAGGTAAGATACCGAGGTGCCGCATCCGAGTTCGTCGCAAAAACTTTTCAATGCACTTTCATCGATGGTGGTAGAAACGTAGAATGGGTCGAAAGGCAAATCGTGCCATTGAAGGACAATTCTATCGTTGTGATATACGAGCAAGGTGTTGGACACCTCGGGTTCAGCGTACCTCTCCGTCAGATCAGCCAGACCCAAAAGGTTTTCAACAGTAGCTGGCATGAAAAGAAACTTGGGTCTCAGACCTAAGAAACCCTGCGAAAGGACGTTTCTGTACGGAGCTGGTCTCGCGATGCAATATTTTTCAATATCTGCGGGACCTCCTCCTTCTAAAGATAGGACTGAGCCACTTGGAATCAACTTTGGGAGATGACGAAGGAATTCAGGAAAATCTCTCGGAGGAGAGACTTCCCAGCACGAGCCTTCGATAGAGTCTGGGAGATCTGGCGGCTCCCAGGGTTCTGACTTGAATAGCGTAGAGAACCAGTTCAGCATTACAGTTCAGCCGACGAACCGTAGGAAGCCACACTCGCCGCTTCGCATGAATCCAGTTCCGGCGCTTCGACGATCTCGGTCTTTGCGCCTTCGCCGAAATAAGGGCGGCCGGCCGCAATCGCCTCGAAGTATTCGGAAATGCGGCCGAGGATTTCTTCTACTGAATGTGAATGGTATACCGCCGTGCGGAACAGCGAGCCGCCCTGAAGTCCCCGAGTAAACTGCCCGGCCAACTGCTTCATGCGGCCGATGGCTGCCATCTCCGGCATGTCTTCGCGCAGCATCTCAAAGTATTCAAGCAGAATATTGCGCTTGTCTTCCAGCGTGGGTTGGAAGATTTCGCGGCCATGAATTGCGTCTTCAATCTGGCGAAAGATCCATGGGTTAGCCATTGCGCCGCGGCCAATTAGCACGCCATCACAGCCGGTTTCGTTAAACCGCGCGAACGCCTGTTCGATCGTAGTTACGTCACCGCTGCCTGACACCGGCACACTCACGACCTCTTTGATTTGCCGCACCAGATCCCAATTCGCCTGGCCGCG